>NZ_JAGYGF010000040.1:0-57324 GCF_019947305.1 Pseudomonas sp. BF-RE-21
TTAACGATTAAGCGTTTCTACAGAATAAACGCGGCGCCTGTGAGTCCATCGCCAGCAAGCCAGCTCCTACAGTGCAGCGGCGCACACAAGACCCAGCCTCACCCAAACCCTGTAGGAGCCGGCTTGCCGGCGATGGTCGTTAACGATTAAGCGTTTCTACAGAATAAACGCGGCGCCTGTGAGTCCATCGCTGGCAAGCCAGCTCCTACAGTGCAGCGGTGTACGCAAGACCAAGCCTCACCCAATCCCGCAAACGAGCCATTGTTGCTTCGCGCACTTCACTCCAACAGCGAGACCAGGCGCGGTTCTAAAGCAGTCTCGAATACCTCCAGCAACGCCAGCGTCACCGGCAGTTTGAAGCGCCTGCGTCCCGCACTACCCGGATTGAGATAAAGCACTTCACTGCGCCATTCGATGCACGGCTTGTGCGAATGGCCGGTGATCACCAGCTTGACCGTCGCATCAAGCTCGGCCGGGACATCGGCGATGTCATGTACCAACAAGGTCTCCAACCCGCCGAGGTCGAAACGCAGGCAATCTGCAAGATCCTTTGCCCAGGGAGCATCAAGATCATTGTTCCCGCGCACGACATGCAGTGGAGCGATTGCCCCAAGCTGCTCAAGGATTTCGGAGCTGCCGATGTCGCCCGCATGGATGATCCGTTCACACCCCTCCAAAGCCGCAAGGGCCTCAGGGCGGAGCAGTCCATGGGTATCGGAAATCACGCCAACCTTCATACAAAGCTCCCGACCAGGCTCAAGCAGTGGAGCATCGCAGACTAAACCAACGGCTGATGACTGGTCACACAATGAATACCGCCACCGCCGGCCGAGATCGCGTCGATGTTCAGTTGCACCACCTCTCGATCAGGATAAAGCCCGGACAACAGATCAAAGGCTTTGGCATCTGCCACCTTGTCACCAAACTCCGGCGCAATCACCGCGTCGTTGATCACGAAGTAGTTGATATAGCCCGCTGCAAAGTCCGGGTTGCTGCGGTTGAACCTGCTCTTTCGTGGATTAAGCGGCGGCGACACGGTATGGACCTGCAGCTTGCGGCCATCGGCATCCGTGGCATTTTTCAGAATATCCAGATGAGCTCGCGTGACCTTGTAATCGTATGACTCGGGGTCGTTGTCGAGGTTGGCGATCACCACGCCAGGCTTGACGAAACGGGCGTAGAAATCGACATGCGCATCGGTGATGTCCTTGCCCTTGATGCCCGGCAGCCAAATGATTTTGCGCAGGCCCAAGCGGGCTTTCAGTTCTTCCTCGACCTCGGCCTTGCTCCAGTCCGGGTTGCGATTTTTATTGATCCAGCTGCTCTCGGTCATGATCCCGGTGCCGTGACCATCCACTTCGATGCCGCCGCCCTCGCCCACCAGTTCGCTGCGCAGGTAACGCGCATCCGTGGCGTCGGCCACCTGTGCCGCCAGTTGCGCATCTTCGCTGTGCTGCTGTTTGTTGCCCCAGCCATTGAAGTTGAAATCCACGGCGCCAAGTACGCCCTTGTCATCAATGACGAAGTTGGCGCCGATGTCGCGCATCCAGATGTCGTCGAGTTCGGTGACGACGTAGGTGATGTTGCTCTTGCCGCAATGCTCTTCGGCCAGGCTCCGCTCGTGCTCGCGACAGAAAACGGTAACCGGTTCATGGCGGGCGATGGTGCGCGCAATCAGGCCAATGGCCGCTTGCACGTCGGCGGTGAAATCCTCCCAGATCGCCTCTTGTGCACCAAAAGCAATGAAGGCTTGCTCGTGGCGATCGCCCTCATCCGGCATGCGCCAACCGACTTGGGTGGCTGCGTGCGCGGACAAAGGCGTCAGGCCAAAACCGATGGAGGCAACCGCCCCCATCCCCGCCACGACCGAAACCTGCTTGATGAACTCGCGACGCGTCGACATGTATTGATCCTTGGAAAGTGAACTCATTTTGCGGTGGCCGTCTTGAACTTGGTCCAGGTGCGCATCCGCGCGCGCATATCGGATTGGGGGATGTCCTTGCCCGGAATCAGCCGCGCATAGGTGGCCTCATCGAGGTAAATGTCCGGGTTGTTGCGCATTGTCGCATCGACGCTCGGCCGCGCCTTGGCGTTGGAGGTCGGGTAGCCGGTGAAGTTACTGATGTCGGCCATGTTCTGCGGGCGCATGACGAAGTTGATGAACGCATAAGCGTACTCCGGATGTTTCGCATCGACCGGAATCGCCATGGTGTCCATCCACACGGTGGTGCCTTCACGGGGGATGCGGTACTCGAATCGGGTGCTTTTGCCGGCGCTGTCGGACGTCCGTTGCGCCTGGGTCATGTCGCCGCTGTAACCGAGCGACACGCACAGATTGCCATTAACCAGATCGGTCACCGGCTGCGACTGGAACTTGCGAATGTGTGGCCGCAATTTCATCAGCAATTCACTCGCCGCCGCGAGGTCTTCGGGCCTGGCGCTGCGCGGTTCCCGACCGAGGTAATTGAGCACCACGGCGAGCACTTCATCCGGTGAGTCGATCATCGAAATACCGCAGTCGGCAAATTTGCCGGCCAGCTCCGGCTTGAACAACATATCGAGGCTGTTGACCGGTGCATCGGGCAAGCGCTGTTTGATCTGCTCATCATTGTAGGTCAGGCCGATGGTGCCCCACGTGTAAGGCACGGTGGCCTGACTCGAAGTTTCATACTGCCTGCGCAGTTTCTGCAAACCGGGCTCGATGTCGTCCAGCGCGGTGAGTTTGCTGCGGTCCAGCGGCAGCAGGCTGCCGGCGCGCATCAAGCGTTCGGCCACCGTGTCGCCAGGGAAGATCAGGTCATAACCGCTGCCACCGGCGAGCATCTTGGCTTCCAGCGTTTCGCTGCCATCCATGACGTCATAGATCACTTTGATCCCGGTTTCAGCGGTGAATTTCGCCAGCGTGTCCTCGGCAAAATAATCGGCCCAGTTGTACAGCCTGAGGGTTTTCTCTTCGGCGTGCAGCGACGACGAGGCCAGTGCCAACCCCAAGGTGCCGAGCAACAACGTGTGCGCAATGCCCATATCAAACTCCTTGAGTGTTCCAGCGTGCATGAAGGTGACGACCGTCCTGACTCAACAACGCCCCGTACATCTCCGGGCGACGGTCGCGGTAGATGCCCCAGCTCAGGCGCTCTTCGCGCATGGCGCTCAAGTCCAGGCTGTGCACCAGCACGCCAGTGCTGTCACGGTCGGCCTCGGCGAGCAGTTTGCCCTTGTGATTGCAGATGAACGACGAGCCATAGAAGCCCATTTGCAAGGTCGGATCGGTGGTCGCCGCTTCTCGGCCGACGCGATTGGCGGCCACCACCGGCAGGATATTCGCGGCCGCATGGCCACGCATGGTCATCTGCCAGTGGTCACGGGAATCCAGCTCGGCGCAGCCAGGTTCAGAACCGATGGCGGTGGGAAACAGCAAGACTTCAGCGCCCATCAACGCCAGGCAACGGGCGGTCTCGGGGAACCACTGATCCCAGCAGATCCCCACACCGAGGCGCCCGAACGCGGTGTCCCAGACCCGGAAACCGGTATCGCCGGGGCTGAAGTATTCCTTCTCCTGATAACCGATGGCGTTGGGGATGTGGGTCTTGCGATACACGCCCAACAAGCGTCCGTCGGCATCCGCCACGCTCAGAGAATTGAAATAGGCATTGCCGGCCTTCTCGAACCAGCTCAGCGGCAGCACCACGCCCAACTCCTTGGCCAAGGCGGCAAAGCGTTTGAGTACACGGCTGTATTGATATTCCTCGGCCAGTGCCAAGTGTTTGTGGCTTTGCTCGATGCAGAAATACGGCGTGGCAAACAGCTCCTGCAACAGGATGACTTGAGCGCCCTTCGCCGCGGCCTCGCGAACCAACTGCTCGGCAAGGTCGAGGTTGCGCGGCAAATCCCAGGTGCAGGGCATTTGGGTGGTAGCAATCGTCAATAGAGTCATGGCATCAACCCTTCACTGGCCAGGCAGGCTGCTGTTGGGTGATGCAATGCACCCCGCCGCCGCCATGGGCCAGATGGTTGATCCGCACCAGCACCACTTCACGCCCAGGGAATGCCTGGGCCAACACTTCGGCCGCTGCGTGGTCGGCGTCGATGCCGTAGGCCGGCATGATGATCGCGTCGTTGGCGATGTAGAAATTGGTGTACGAGGCGCAGAACACTTCAGCCTCAGTGTCCACCGCATCGGTGGCTTCATAGAGCTCGATCAGCTCGAACTTCCGGCCTTGGGCATCGGTGGCCAGTTCCAGCGCACGGCGATTCTCGCGAGCCACTTCGGCATACACCGACTGCTTGTCGTGAGTCGCGTCCACCAGCAACACGCCGGGGCGTGCGAATGCGCAGACACCATCGACATGGCCGTCAGTCATGTCGCCGGTCACGTAGTCCGGATCGCCCGGCAGCCAGATGGTTTTCTTCACGCCCAGCAGACGCGTGAAAATCTCCTCCATCTCAGCCTTGGTCATCCCAGGGTTACGGTTAGGATTGAGCAACACCGACTCGGTGGTGATCAGCGTGCCCTCGCCGTCGACATGGATCGCCCCGCCTTCGTTACTCAGCGGAGTGCCGAAGCACGGCAAGCCCAGGTGATTGAGTGCGCGGCGCGCCAGGCCTTCATCCAGATCGTGCGCCGACTTGCCGCCCCACGCATTGAAACGCCAGCTCACACCGGCCAGCCCTTGTTGCGGGTGGCAAACGAAGCTTGGGCCGGAGTCGCGGCACCAACTGTCGTTTACCGCCAATTCGATCAGTTCGATGTTTGGCCCACAAAGCGCCTTGGCACTCGCGACAGCCGACGGATCAACGACCATTTTCACCGGTTCGAAACGAGCGATGGCGTTGGCTACCCCGGCGAAATCCTTTTGCACTTGTGCGAGGGTGACGCGCCAACCCGACTCCCAGAGTGCCTGATTGTGTGGCCAGACCATCCAGGTCGCTGCGTGCCTTACCCATTCTGCCGGCATCAACCAGCCGCTGTTCTGAAGTTCGTTCTGCTGCATGACAATCGCCCTTGAGTTAAGTCATTGTGTTCAATGAAAATGACCTTTGCGGTCTTGGCATGCATGCTACGGCTGTAAAAACGGGCGAACAAACGATGGATTTTGCAGAAAAGTGATTAGAGGAACTTATCAATATGCTCAAGCACTGGCCCCCGCTCAGCACCCTTCGCGGCTTTGAAGCCGCCGCTCGCCTGGGCAGTTTTCACAAGGCCGCCGACGAGCTGCACCTGACCCAATCGGCGATCAGCCAGCAGATTCGAACGCTTGAGGCGTACCTTGAGCAGCCGCTGTTTTTTCGCAGTGGACGCAGCGTCAGCCTGACCGATGCCGGACACGATTTGCTCAGCACCACGCAGGCGTTGCTGCAGCAATTATCGGTCGGCATTCGTCGTCTCGGGCAATACCAGAAACCCAACCAACTGGTGCTCAACACCACGCCGACATTCGCTCGTCATTGGCTGCTGCCACGTCTTGGGGATTTTCGCCGGCAGCATCCGGAGGTTGATCTGTGGATTTTCAGCACCGATGAAGTCCCGGACATGGCCACCCAGACCATCGACCTCGCTGTGCGCGATGACATCAGCTCCCAGGCCGAATGCAGCTTCAAAGTGCTGCACGCCGATCGCCTCTATCCGGCGTGTCATCCCGATGTATTGGCCGTGCCCATCGAACAGCGCACCACCCTGCACGGCGAGCGGGAAATGGACTGGAGCCATTGGGACGTCGAGGCCGGCATCGATGTGGGGCAGAAGGATCAGGGGTTGAATTTTTCCGACCCCGGATTGCTGCTGGACGCGGCGTGCGCGGGGTTAGGGATTGCGCTGGTCAGCCAGTTGCTGAGTCGGCAGGCGCGTGACAACGGACTGCTGCAACCGTTGGTGGAGGAAACCATTCGCGGGCCGAATTGGGCGTTGTTGACGCACCGGGACAGTGAGAACAATCCGTTGGCGCGCAGTTTTATCGAATGGTTGCTGAATAACCTGACGTGACGCGGTCTTTTCGACATCCTGCAAAGCGCTTTCGCAGGCCTCAAGGTAAGCTCCTCGTTCCTCTTTGGAAACGTGACCCAGGGATGTACAAATGACCGTTGAAAGCTACGACCAACTCGCGATCTTCTCGGCCGTGGCGCAGGAGCGCAGTTTCACCCGCGCCGCTGCCAGGCTGGGCATGTCACAGCCCGCATTGAGCCGGGCCATGCGCCAGCTGGAGGAACGACTGGGCGTCAGGTTACTGTCTCGCACCACGCGCAGCGTATCCCCCACGGAAGCGGGCGAACATCTGCTGAAAGTGATCGCCCCAAGGTTCGAAGAGATCGACATCGAGCTGGCATTGCTCAGCGAATTCCGCGACAAGCCCGCAGGTAAACTGCGTATTACCGCCGGCGAGCATTCCGCGATTACGGTCCTGCAACCAGTACTTGCGAAGCTGCTGCCCGACAATCCCGATCTCAATATCGAAATCATCGTCGACTACGGCCTGACTGACATTGTGGCGGAAGGCTTCGACGCTGGTGTTCGGCTGGGTGAGCAGGTCGCCAAAGACATGATCGCCATGCGCATCGGTCCCGACATGCGCATGGCGGTTGTCGGCTCCCCGGCGTATTTCGCCCGGCATTCAAAGCCAGACATCCCAAGCGACCTCATGCAGCACAACTGCATTACGCTGCGCATGCCCACCTACGGCGGCCTCTTTCTCTGGGAGTTCGAGAAGGATGGGCAAGAACTGAACGTACGCGTCGAAGGCCAAATGGTGTTCAACAACATCGCCATGCGCATGGAGGCCGCCCTTCAGGGGTTGGGGCTGGCCTATATGCCCGAAGACCAGGTGCAGGAGCATATTGCGCAAGGCCGGTTGATTCGCGTGCTCGCGGATTGGTGCGAGCCGTTCTCGGGGTACCACCTCTATTACCCGAGCCGACGCCAGAGCTCGCCCGCCTTCGCACTGCTGCGCGAAGCCCTGCGCTATTTGGGTTGATTTGCCTGGGCAGCATTCAGCGCCGCGTCGGCACGTTTGGCTGCATCGGCATGACCTTGCTCCGCCAGCAGCCGGACCAATTGACGCAATTGCGAAACGCTCAGGCCGACCCGCAGGCTCGCGGCCATGTGCGAACGCAGCTGCGACTCCACACCGGGAGTGACGGCCAACGCTGCGACCGTGGCCAACTCACGACTTTGCCAGTCCAGGTTATCGCGCTCGAAAATATCGCCGAACAAATGCGCCTGCAGATACTGGTTGATGACAGGTGCGAAGTCGAACAGCGGGCCCTGAACAGGCGCACCGGCAATACGGGTCTGATTGGCCTTGCCCACCGACAGCAGTTCACCACCGGTGGGAATGACACGACCGGGCTCGCGCCCCGGATCGTCCTGGATGCCGTTTTTCTTGCGCACCTCCACAACCCTCATCAGCTCGCCAAGTGCGTTGAGGCTGCGTGGAAAACCGGTGTAGGCGTAGAGTTGCACCAGTATTTCCTTCGCCTCGCTGACGGTCAGGCCCGCGTCCAGCCCCTGATTCAATGCAGTATTCAGCCCCGGCATGTTGCTGCTGGCCATATGGGCAGCAATCAGCGGGATGGCTTGCTGCCTCGCGGACAGCACCTCGGAAGCGAGATTTTCGGTGGACATTGATGTCGGCGTCACGGGTTCGTGGGCGCGGTATTGATCGTCGGTGACTTTCTCCAGCCAATCCACACTTTTGCCATTCACAGCACCGGTCACCGCCAGATGGGTCATGGCACTTGACGGTGCGGCGCCGTGCCAATGCTTGACGCCCGGCGGGCAGACGATCACGTCGCCGGGGAGGATTTCCTGCACAGGCTTGCCCCACTCCTGGGTCAAGCCCACACCGGAAACCACCACCAATCGCTGGCCTGCGGGATGGGTGTGCCAGGCCGAACGCGCCCCCGGCTCGAAGGTCACGTAGGCGCTGGACGCATTGATTTCATTCGTGACGGGGAACAAGGGGTCGACGCGTACTTGCCCGGTAAAATAATCCGCCGGTCCCGCTGTGGAAGATTGGGAGCCTGCGCGACTGATCTGCTGAACGGACCGGGACTCACCGGCACTTTCAGCACCCGCAGCGCTGGCGAAGGGCGCTGCGACGCAAACCGCGATCCCCAAAAGAGTGTTTTTCATAATGCCCCCCAAGTCAGAGCGTTCTGGCGTAAAACGCGTTCAACTGCGCAATGGCGACGTCAACATACTCAGGCACCCAATAGGTTTCGATATGAGTTGCGCCATCGATGGTGAACAGCTTCTTGTCCTGTGTACCGGTGGCCTTGGCAAAGGCTTGCTCCGACATATACAGGCTGTCCGCCTTGCTGCCCGCGATCATCAGCAACGGCTTGTCGATCAGTTCGATCTGATCCGTCGCATCGAAGCTCATCAGGTCCAGCAGGCTGCTCAGGGTGTATCTGAAGGTCGAGTTGGGGTGAGCATGAGTCTTGCCGTAGTACTCAAAACCCTGCCGATACAAATCAAATGGCAGCTTGGCGATCTGCTCGTCGGTGAGTTTGGCATCGCCGATGTAGAGGATTTCTCCGCCCGCCGCTTCCTGGGCACGGGCAGCCGAAGCCTGCCGTAAACGCTCCTGAACGGTGGACAGCTGCGAATCCCTGTAGCCATTGCGCCGTACCAGTCCGGAATTGAACATGCTCACCGTTGCGATGGACTGGAAGCGCTTGTCGGTTTGCGCCGCCTTCAATGAATAGCCGCCACCGCCGCAGATACCGAGCAAGCCCAAACGCGAGCCGTCGGCGCCCGGATAGCCAGCGATAAAATCCGCCATGCCATGGATGTCTTCGACGCGGTTCGTTGGTTTGTCGACGTTGCGCGGCTGACCGCCACTGCCTCCCTGATACGCCGCATCCGCAGTGATCGTGATATAGCCCTGATCTGCCAGGCGCTGGGCATACAGGCCTGCAACCTGCTCCTTCACCCCGCCATTGGGATGCGCCACGACAACAACCGGGTACTTCTTCGCCGAGTCATAGTTCGCGGGGGTGTAAACGTTGGCGGCAATGTCCAGGCCATTGAGTTTGTAGGTGACCGGATGGATGTTGACCTTTCCGGGCTCGTTCTTCGTCAGCGCGCCACCGTAGGTCAATGTGAATGGATTCTGCTTGTAGTCCCCTGCCTCGACTTCGGCTCCGGACATCCCGATCATGGCGGCCAGGAATGTGGCCTTTATCGTGGTTCGCGTCATATGAATATTCCTGCCAATTCCTGTTTCCAAGGTGCACGGCAGCCATGGCCGTGCGCGTAATCAATCAAGATTTTTTTCTGCGAGGAAGGTCGAAACCAGGTCCGCGATCTCGATGTTGTTCAAGTCAGAAAACGGGAAGTGGCTATTGCCCTTGATCCCGATCTCCGGCAAATGAATGAGCTTTACGTCACCGCCATGGCGATTCACCGCATCACGCCACAGGCGCGCCATCTCAAGCCGCGCGCGCCAGCTGTCCTGAGCAGGCAAACGAACCGGTTTGTCGGGGATGTTGTCGCCGTAGAAGATGAGGATGGGGATACGGGTCAGCGCTTCGAACTGTTCCTTCGAGACGATCTGTGCCGAGACTGTGTCGAATGCGCTGGGGATCGGCACGGGCCCCTCCCCCTCGGGAAACACGAAGCTGCTGCCCGGTTCAAATGCGACGATAGCCCGCACATTGCGGCTCTTGATCGCCGTCAGCCAACCGGGCCCGCCACCTTGCGAGTGGGTAAACAGAATGGCCGGTCCCGTCTTTTCCAGCAGCGCGGAAACGCCATCGGATACGACCTCAATGTCATAAGGGCCGGTGTTGGGTGTCATCGAGCGGAAGAACTGCTCCAGCGCCTGCGGCCCCCGAGGGAATTGGCTGCCCTCGAAAGTGTCGGGCCACAGGCCAATGCGGAACTGGTTGAACCACATCTGCTCGTCCGCCACCGGTTTGATCGTCGTTTCAACCAGACTGCGTCCTGCATCGCCACGGCGCGGCTGGTCGATCAACCAGGTGGAGAAGCCGCGACGCAAGAAGATGTTCTGAAACCCTTCGCGTCCGTCAGCCGTCGTTTCCCAGGATTTCGCAGACTGCCCCGCGCCATGCCACATGACAATCGGCAACGGGCGAGCGTCAACCGGGACCTGGTAGAACGCATACACATGGTCGCCATGGTAGCTTTGGCCATCAGACAGGGCAGGCTTGTACGGGTCAAAGATGCCCGGCTGAGTCTCAACCCTCCCGCCGGCAATCACGCTGCCCTGCTCCTTGATGACCAGCGGACTGCGCTCGTCCGCTTCGGCGACCGCAGAGGTGCACAGGGCAAAACACAGGGTGCCTGCCTTTGCCAGGGCTGAAACACGATAGAGAATAACGGGATGGGTCATGGGGTGCTCTCGGCGAGAAACGCAGAGAAGCAACTTACCCTCAGACTATTGATTGATAAACAGTACTAATCGGATAGCACTAATACCAAAATCACATAAATGTGATGAGAAAGCCCAACACTTTCCCTGTAGGAGCGAGCCTGCTCGCGATGGAGGCCAACGATAACGCGGGCTTTCTGAATAAGCGCGTTGCGCCTGAGTTCATCGCGAGCAATCGAGCGTCGACCGGCTGCTCCTACCATTTTGCTCAGCCCTTGGCTGCCATCGCGGTCACTTCCACACGCATGCCTTCAACTGCCAGCGAGGCCACGCCCACTGCCGCACGCACCGGCCACGGCTTGGCGAAGAAGCGCTTGTACACCTCGTTGAACGCGGCGCGGTCGGCCATGTCGGTGAGGTAGATGGTCAGGTGCATGACGCGATCCATGGAACTGCCGGCGCGTTCCAGCGCAACCTTCAATGCCTGCAACGTGCATTCGCTCTGCAGGGTGATGTCGCCCAGTTCCAGGCTGCCGTCGGCGCGGGTCGGGATCTGCGTGGAGACCAGGATGCCGTTGAAGCCGGCCACGTCGGAGGAGATGGAATCCGCGTCGGGATCAGGGGTGAAGGTGATGTCTTGGTTCGCCATGGGGTTCTCTTGTTCGAGGAAGTAAAAAGTGTGGGGAGTTTACAGCTTCACCGGGTGACTTGCGCCTCCCCTGCGGCGGGTGAATTGCTGTTCAGTCACCACGCTGCCCCACTGACTGCCTTGTTGTTCGTGGGTCAGCTCAAAACCTTCAGCTTCATAAAGCCGACGCGCGGCGTCCAGGCCCTTGAACGTTGCCAGCTCGATCGCCTCGAAGCCGAACCGGTCGCAGAACTCCACCGCCTCGCGCAGCAACTGGCGCCCCACCCCGCCACCACGGCAACCGTCATCAAGGATGAACCAGCGCAGGTGGGCCTGGTTATTGCCCAGATCCTGCCCGTCGATGGCGATCGAGCCGACGATGCGATCATTCACTGTCGCCACCCAGAGGTTGTTGCAAGGCTGGTCCAGACGCCCCACGAACTCAGCGATGCCGCTGGCGACCTTGCTCTCGAAGAATTGCCCGAACCCTGAGTGCCTGGCGTAAAAGGCGGCATGCATTTCAGTCACGCGCCCAACGACACCGGGACGGTAACCGACGCTGATCTCGACCGGGTTGCCCGGCGCTTTTCCTTCGCCGGTACGGTGTGCATTCAGGGCGTGGGCATACGCCGCCAGCCCCTGGGCGACCGCTTGTTGTTGTGATGGATTCAAGTGCTCCAGCGCCGTTTGGACCTGCGTTCGCCCGTAAGCATGGATCGCAGCCACCGTGCGCCGGCCCTGCTTCGTCAGTTGCAGGCGCTTGACGCGACCATCGCTGTCGGCACTTTCCACCAGCTCGCCGGCCTTGATGAGCTTGGCCACCATGCGGCTGACACTGGACTTGTCCAGATCGAGCAATTGCACGAGTTGAGCGGCGGTCAGCGCCAGGTGTGCTTCGATTTCCAGCAGCGCGTGTACGGCTGAAGGTGAGTAGTCGGTCGCCGCCAGCGTGGCGCGCATGAAGCCCAACTCACGCACCATTGTGCGCGACGCAGAGCGGATTTCTTCAACCAGAGCGGGATGAGTGGTCACTTCAGGCCTCCCCTGAAAAATAGTTGCACTATACAACCATATTTCAGCGTGGAGGTTCAACAGGCCCTGAGTCAAACGCTCTGCATCAGTTATTTATACTCAAATGCCAGCTTAATAATATTTTACCGATAACAGGGTCATCCCTAGTCTTGAGCCCAAGAAATGGCAGGCCGTTCGCGACCTAAATCCAACTCGAAGGGTATAGAGATGACCACTGAAAAAATAAAAACAGATACGCTGATTGTTGGTGCCGGTCAGGCTGGCGTGGCCATGAGTGAACACCTGAGCAAACTCGGCGTGCCGCACCTGGTGCTGGAGCGCAACCGTATCGCCGAGCGCTGGCGCACCGGGCGCTGGGATTCGCTGGTGGCGAATGGTCCGGCGTGGCACGACCGTTTTCCGGGCCTTGATTTTGACGACCTCAGCCCCGACGAATTTGCACCGAAAGAACGCGTGGCCGATTACTTCGAAGCCTACGCGAAGAAATTCAACGCGCCGATCCGCACCGGCGTGGACGTGCTGAAAGTTGAACGCAACGTTGGCCGTCCGGGTTTCACCATCGAAACTTCTGAAGGCGTGATCGAGGCTAACCGTGTGGTCGCCGCCACCGGGCCTTTCCAGCGTCCGGTCATCCCACCGATTGCACCGCAGGATCAGCCTTTCCTGCAAATCCACTCCGCCGATTATCGCAACCCGCAGCAACTGCCTGAAGGCGCGGTGCTGGTGGTTGGCGCGGGCTCGTCCGGCGTGCAGATCGCCGATGAATTGCAGCGGGCCGGCAAGCAGGTTTACCTCTCGGTCGGTGCCCACGACCGCCCGCCTCGCGCCTATCGCAACCGTGATTTCTGCTGGTGGCTGGGGGTGCTTGGCGAGTGGGATCAAGCGGCGATGAAGCCCGGTCGCGAACACGTGACCATCGCGGTCAGCGGCGCACATGGCGGCCGTACGGTGGACTTCCGTGGCCTCGCTCATCGCGGCATGACGCTGGTCGGCCTGACCCAGGCGTTCAACGGCGGCGTGGCGACCTTCCAGCCGAACCTGGCCGAGAACCTGGCGCGTGGCGACGAGAATTATCTGGCGCTGCTCAACGCCGCCGACGCCTACATCGAACGCAATGGCCTGGACCTGCCGCAAGAACCGGAAGCGCGTATCACCTTCCCCGATCCGGACTGCGTGACCCATCCGATTCTTGAGCTGGACCTGGCCAAGGCCGGCGTGACCTCAATCATCTGGGCCACCGGTTTTGCCACGGACTACAGCTGGCTGAAGGTCGATGCCTTCGACGACAAAGGCAAACCGCAGCATCAACGCGGTGTGTCGAGCGAACCAGGGGTGTATTTCCTCGGTTTGCCTTGGCAGTCCCGTCGCGGCTCTTCGTTCATCTGGGGCGTTTGGCATGACGCCAAGTACGTGGCGGATCACATCGCCATTCAGCGTTCGTACCTCGACTACCACGATGCGGCGCAACGCGAGGCTGAAGTTGTTTCGCTCGCCCCTAAAAAAACTGTCAGCGCTTAAGCCACTTTCCAGGAGCTTCACATGTCCACGCCAACCCATACCCGTATTCGCATGTTCAACACCAAGGAAACCTACCCGAACCAGAGCCTGGACAATGACCTGTGCCAGGCGGTCCGCGCCGGCAATACGGTTTATGTCCGTGGCCAGGTCGGGACTGATTTCGAAGGCCGTCTGGTGGGCCTTGGCGACCCGCGTGCGCAAACCGAGCAAGCCATGCGCAACGTCAAGCAGTTGCTGGAAGAGGCTGGCAGCGACCTCAGTCACATCGTCAAAACCACGACTTACCTGATCGATCCGCGGTATCGCGAGCCGGTGTATCAGGAAGTCGGGAAGTGGTTGAAAGGTGTGTTTCCGATTTCGACCGGGTTGGTGGTGTCGGCGTTGGGGCAACCGCAGTGGTTGATGGAGATTGATGTGATTGCGGTGATTCCCGAGTAGACCGAGTCGCGGCCTTCGCGAGCAAGCTTCGCTCCTACAGGTGATCTGGATTTCCTGTAGGAGCGAAGCTTGCTCGCGAAGAGGCCCGCCCAGACACCTCATTTGCCAAGGAGCAAAACCCATGACCTTCTCCATCGCCGCCCGTTGCCCCGAAACCGGTCAGTTCGGCATCGCCATCAGTTCCTCCAGCATCGCCGTCGGCGCCCGCTGCCCGTGGCTGCTGCCGGGTGTCGGCGCCGTCTCGACGCAAAACATCACCCTGCCCTCCCTCGGCCCGGACGTCCTCGCCCTGATGGAGCAAGGCCTCGCCCCCTTCGATGCGCTGGACAAGGTCCTCACGCGCAACGGCTACAGCCAATACCGGCAGATCACCGCCATCGACCACCTCGGCCAGACCGCCCACTTCAGCGGCGCGCAAACCCTGGGCAACCACAACGCCGTGTCCGGCGAACAATGTGTAGCCGCCGGCAACATGCTTGCGGACCGGGGCGTGATCGAGGCGATGGTCGAGGCCTTCGAACACGGCGAAGGTCAACTCGCCGACCGCCTGCTCGCCGCGATGAAAGCCGCCATCGCCGCTGGTGGCGAAGCCGGGCCGGTGCATTCGGCAGCGATGGTGGTGGTCGGCGAACTGACCTGGCCGATCATCAACCTGCGGGTCGACTGGGCAGATGAAGACCCCATCGGTGGGTTGGAAAAACTCTGGGACGCCTACCGCCCACAAGTCCAGGACTATATCGACCGCGCCCTCGCCCCGGACAAATCCCCCGGCTACGGCGTCGCCGGAGACGACCGATGAGCAGCAGCCGCGACGTGCTGCAAACCCTGGTGGCGTTTGACACCACGAGCCGCGAATCGAACCTGCTGCTCATCGAGTTTGTCCGCGACTATCTCGCGAGTCTCGATGTGCCTTGTGAACTGATCTACAACGAGCAGCGCAGCAAGGCCAATCTGTTTGCCACGATCGGCCCGGCGGACAAGCCAGGGATCGTGCTCTCGGGACATACCGATGTGGTGCCCGTCGATGGCCAGCCGTGGACCGTTGCGCCGTTCGAACTGACCGAGCGCGATGGCAAGTTGTACGGTCGCGGTACGGCGGACATGAAGGGCTTCATTGCTTGCGTGCTTGCCCTCGTTCCATCCTTGGTAAACGCTTCGCTGAGACTGCCGGTGCACATCGCGCTTTCGTACGATGAAGAGGTCGGCTGCCTCGGTGTACGCTCCTTACTGGCGGAGCTGGAACAACGCCTGGTCAAACCGATGCTGTGCATCATTGGAGAACCGACTGAGCTGAAACCGGTGCTCGGGCACAAGGGAAAACTGGCGATGCGCTGTGATATTCACGGTGAAGCGTGCCATTCGGCGTATGCGCCGCTTGGGGTCAATGCCATTGAGTACGCCGCCGAATTGATCGGTAAGCTGGGACGGATCGGTAACCGCCTGAAAGCGCCCGAGCATCACGACGCGCGTTTCGATCCGCCATTTTCCACCGTACAAACCGGTGTTATTTCCGGAGGCAAAGCGTTGAACATTGTCCCGGCCGATTGCCGGTTCGACTTCGAAATACGCGCCCTGCCCTCGCATGATCCAAGTGAAGTCGCCCAGGAATTGAAAGCCTACGCCGAGCAGCAAGTGCTGCCGCGAATGCGTGCGGTCAGTGAACAGAGCGAGATTCGCTTCAGTGAGTTGTCGGCGTATCCCGGATTGGCGACGGACGCCCACAGCGAAGCGGCTGAGTTGATCGCTGCATTTTCCGGCTCCAGGGAATTTGGAACAGTGGCCTTCGGCACCGAGGGCGGCCTGTTCGATGCAGCAGGAATCCCCACCGTTGTCTGCGGCCCCGGGAGCATGGATCAGGGCCATAAACCCGACGAGTTCGTCAGCCTCGAACAATTGAACCGTTGCGATGAAATGCTGCAACGAATGCTCACATTCATCAGCCAATAACGTCGCCCTTGTAGGAGCCAGCTTGCTGGCGATGGCGCCCTCAAAATCGCCATCGCCGGCAAGCCGGCTCCTACAGGTGGCGTGGTGATGCAACGACCCCGAACACCCCAAATAACCCTGTAGGAGCCGGCTTGCCGGCGATGGCGGACTAACATTCAACACCTGTGTTGACTGACACTCCGCCATCGCGAGCAGGCTCACTCCCACAGGGTTTTTGGGCGACCCATGGACCTACTTTTTTTAACGTCTGTACCAACAAAACTACTAATTTATCTATCCCACCCCACCGCACATCATCAACTCCAACAAGAAAAGCGTCGCCCCACGCGGCGCTCACCGAAGTACGTCCACGTACTCAAAATTGCCTTGGAGTCCGTCATGGTTACCGCAGCAACAGCCCCCGCCCCACTCATCGAAAAACACACCATCGGCTACGTGCCACCCGAAGATCGCCACGGCAAAACCCGTGACCTGTTCACCCTCTGGTTCGGCGGCAACATCGCCCCGCTGCCCATCGTCACCGGCGCCCTCGGCGTGCAGATGTTTCACCTCAACCTGGTGTGGGGCATTGTCGCCATCCTCGTCGGCCACCTGGTCGGCGGCGTGCTGATGGCTCTGCACTCGGCGCAAGGCCCGCAGATGGGCATCCCGCAAATGATCCAGAGCCGCGCCCAATTCGGTTCCCTCGGCGCGCTGCTGGTGGTGCTGATCGCCGGCATCATGTACATCGGCTTCTTCGCCTCCAATATCGTCCTCGCCGGCAAGTCCCTGCATGGCGTGGTCGACAGCGTGCCGGTGCCGGTCGGCATCGTCATCGGCGCCCTCGGTTCCGGCATCATCGGCATCATTGGCTATCGCTTCATCCACGTGCTCAACCGCATCGGCACCTGGGTGCTCGGCGCGGGTATCGTGCTCGGCTTCGGCTACATCTTCACCCACGTGCAGACCGCCGACTTCCTCACACGCGGCAGCTTCAATATTTCCGGCTGGCTCGCCACCGTGTCCCTTGCCGCACTCTGGCAGATCGCTTTCGCGCCTTACGTCTCCGACTACTCGCGCTACCTGCCGGCCAACGTGCCCGTCGCCGCAACCTTCTGGACGACTTATCTGGGCACCGTGCTCGGCTCCAGCCTCTCGTTCATCTTCGGCGCCGTCGCCGTCCTCGCCACGCCCGTCGGCATGGACACCATGGACGCCGTCAAACTCGCCACCGGCTCCATCGGCCCATTGATGCTCGTGCTGTTCCTGCTCAGCGTCATCAGCCACAACGCCCTCAACCTCTACGGCGCGGTGCTGTCGCTGATCACCCTGGTGCAAACCTTCGCCTACCGCTGGATCCCCACCGCCAAAAGCCGCGCCATCCTGTCGATCATCCTCCTCGCCGCCTGCTGCTTCGCCGCCGTCGGCGCCTCTGCCAACTTCATCGGCCACTTCGTCGACATGGTGCTGGTGTTGCTCGTGGTGTTGGTGCCATGGACCGCGATCAACCTGATCGACTTCTACGCCATCCACAAAGGCCAGTACGACATCAATTCGATCTTCAAGGTCGATGGCGGCATCTACGGCCGGTACAACCCGCAGGCACTGTTGGCGTACGCGATCGGGATCGTAGTGCAGATTCCGTTCATGAACACGCCGCTGTACGTCGGGCCGATTTCGGAGCACATCAATGGGGCTGACCTGTCCTGGCTGGTGGGCCTGATCATCACCTCGCCGCTCTACTACTGGCTGGCCAATCGCGACACCGCGTACAAGCGCCGCCTCTCCACCGGGAAACTGGCCAATAGCCTCTAACTCCCTCACATTTCAACCGCAATAAAAAACCGCATTAATGCGGTTTTTTATTGCTTGATCATATTATGCAGCTCCAAGATATTGACTATCACGCATAATAAAAACGCCAATAAAACCGTTATTGAAAATTTGACATGTCTCAGCAACTTTACACTCTAATAAAAAATTGATCTGGCTGATTGCAAAATTGTAACGCTGGCGTTGCACCGCGCCAGTGCCGCTTCAAAAAAACGATATATCCACCTGCCTGATTTTGGTGCAAAAATACATATTCTACTCATATGACCAAACGAAATAAGTTAGATATCCATCTGTTTTTATTGATGTTTTTTATTTGCAATTCACATATTGTCTTTTGGCACCTTCCTTGTAACCCCCACTCTTTATATTGCTGGCGCGAACTGTTCGAAATTCCTGTTAAAAAAATGACAGTGCCAGGAAGATGTTTGTCTACACTCTTGGTTCTGCGATTGCTGGCCCGAAAAACACGTTGAACCAAACTGCCGCTTAGTTAGCCAAATAGAGCAACTGTCGGCCTGTGTGGCATGCCGACGGCCATCCGAAATCCGGGTATATGGGGAACTTACCAATGCGTATCAGCATATTTGGTCTGGGGTATGTGGGCGCTGTATGCGCGGGCTGTCTGTCTGCTCGCGGTCATGACGTAATCGGGGTGGATGTCTCGCAAGTCAAGATTGACCTGATCAACCAGGGCAAATCGCCTATCGTCGAGCCCGGCCTGGAACCGCTTCTCGAACAGGGGGTGAATTCGGGGCGGCTGCGCGGCAGCAGTGATGTAAAGGCGGCCGTGATGGACACGCAGATGTCATTCCTCTGCGTCGGTACACCCTGCAAGAAGAATGGCGATCTGGATCTGGTCTACATAGAGTCCGTGTGCCGCGAGATCGGCGAAGCCCTGCACACCAAGGACAGTTGGCATACGGTGGTGGTGCGCAGCACCGTGCTACCGGGCACCGTCAAGAATGTGGTGATCCCGATACTGGAAGACTGTTCCGGCAAGAAGGCCGGGGTCGACTTCGGTGTGGCGATCAACCCGGAGTTCCTGCGTGAAAGTACGGCAATCAAGGACTACAACTGTCCGCCCATGACAGTGATCGGTGAACTCGACCAACGCAGCGGCGACCTGCTCGCCTCGCTCTTTCAAGAGCTGGACGCGCCGCTCCTGCGCCGCAGTATCGAAGTGGCCGAGATGATCAAGTACACCTGCAATGTCTGGCACGCGACCAAAGTCACCTTCGCCAATGAGATCGGCAATATCGCGAAGGCTGCCGGCGTGGACGGTCGCGATGTGATGGACGTGGTCTGCCAGGACACCAAGCTCAACCTGTCGCGTTATTACATGCGCCCAGGTTTCGCGTTCGGCGGTTCCTGCCTGCCCAAGGATGTGCGTGCGCTGAACTACCGCGCCGGGCAACTGGATGTCGAGCACCCGCTGCTGGCGTCGATCATGCGCAGCAATGCGGCGCAGGTTCAGCGAGCCTTCGACATCATCACCAGTTACGGCAAGCGGCGTATCGCCCTGCTCGGCCTGAGCTTCAAGGCCGGCACCGATGACCTGCGCGAAAGCCCGCTGGTGGAGTTGGCCGAAATGTTGATCGGCAAGGGCTACGACCTGCATATCTTCGACCGCAACGTTGAATACGCGCGCATCTACGGCGCCAACAAGGACTACATCGAATCGAAGATTCCGCACCTGGCTTCGCTGCTACGCGCTGACCTTGTGAAGGTGATCGACGAGGCGGAGGTGATTGTACTTGGCAACGGTGACGAGTCCTTCAGAGCCCTCGCGCTTGAGGTGCCCGAGGGCAAGCAGGTGGTTGACCTGGTGGGTTTCATGCCACACACCAGTGACGATCAGCTCGAAGGCATCTGCTGGTAAGAGAGTCACCGAACTGCAACCCGGGCAATACGGGTTTATCGAACAGGAGTCACAAGTATGGCTGGTGCCAGGGATTACTTGCGCGAAGCGGCGGGCTGGCTGTTTTACGTCACCGCGTTGCTGGGGCTTGCACTGCTGCTGCCGCGCTCAGTGTTCGATCCCCAATCCAGGGACTTTCTCCTGTTGCTGGGGGCTGTCGGTATCTGGCGCTACTCGATGGGGGCTGTCCATTACATACGAGGGTTACTGTTCCTTTATGTGGTGTTCCCCTACTACAGACGCAAAGTCACCCGGCTCGGCAGCATTGCCGACCCGTCGCACGTGTTTTTGCTGGTCACCAGTTTTCGGATCGAGGCGCTGACCACGGCGCAGGTGTACCGCTCGGTGATCGAAGAAGCCATCGGTTGTGGTTACCCGACCACGGTGGTCTGTTCCATCGTCGAGCTCGCCGATGAATTGCTGATCAAGGCACTCTGGGACAGCTATACCCCGCCGGAGCAGGTCAAGCTGAGCTTCGTGCGGATTCCCGGCACCGGCAAGCGCGACGGCCTGGCCCATGGTTTCCGGGCGATCTCCCGGCACGTGCCGGACGCCGATGCGGTGGTGGCCGTGGTCGATGGCGACACCGTGCTTTCCGCCGGGCTGGTACGTCAGACCGTGCCCTGGTTCAAGCTTTTTCCGAACGTCGGCGGGTTGACCACCAATGAGTTCTGCGAGGTACGCGGCAGCTACCTGATGAGCGAATGGCACAAGCTGCGGTTCGCCCAGCGGCACATCAATATGTGCTCGATGGCACTGGGCAAGCGGGTGCTGACAATGACCGGGCGGATGTCGGTGTTCCGCGCCCAAGTGGTGACCGATCCCGGATTCATTCAAGACGTCGAGCGCGATTATCTGCAGCACTGGCGCCTGGGGCGTTTCCGCTTTTTGACCGGCGATGACAAGTCCAGTTGGTACAGCCTGATGCGGCTGGGTTACGACACCTTTTATGTGCCCGACGCGGCGATCAACACCGTCGAGCATCCACCGGAAAAGAACTTCATCAAGGCCAGCCGCAAGCTGATGTTCCGCTGGTATGGCAATAACCTGCGGCAAAACTCACGGGCCCTGCACCTGGGCGTGCGGCGGCTGGGCTGGTTCACCTCGCTGGTGTTGCTCGACCAACGCGTATCGATGTGGGCCAGCCTGCTCGGGCCGTCGGTGGCGATCATTGCCAGCCTCAAATACAGCATCGCCTACTTGCTGATTTATGTGCTCTGGATCGGCGTGACGCGCCTGATCCTGAGCCTTCTGTTGCTGGCGTCGGGGCACCCGGTCGGGCCGGCTTATCCCCTGATTCTCTATTACAACCAGCTGGTCGGCGCCATGGTGAAGATCTATGTGTTCTTCCGTCTCGACCAGCAATCGTGGACGCGCCAGAAAACCAAACTCGACCGTGGGCTGGCGAGCTATCAGCGCTGGTTCAATACCTGGTCGTCGCGGGCCATGACGTTTTCGGCCGGCAGCGTGTTTTGCGCGCTGCTGATGTGGATTGTGTAGTGCAGGTGTCAGGGCCGTGGCAGGCCGTGCCGGATCGGACTCAATCGATGGGAAGGAACGCGTTATGAACACAGCTTTTGTTGCTGTTGATGACAATGTCGTGCACGAGTCGGAGGTGCAGCGTCAGCATGCGCGGCTGACTCTGCCGGCGAGGATCAAGTTTCACGGGCCGGACCGGGAGCCGTTCGATTGCGAGCTGATCGACTTGTCAGCCGGTGGATTCAGCCTGAGTCAGCCGGGTACAACGCTGATCGTTGGCCGGCAACACAAAGGCAAACTGGTGTTCCAGGTCGATGCGCTGGGGTTTGCCATCGACGTGGAGTTTGTCGTGCGCTCGATTAACGACGAGGGGCAGCGCATAGGTTGCGAGTTTCAAAACCTGCGCCCTCGTGCGATTTCCGCCTTGCGTTACGTGATCACCTCTTACCTCTCGGGCGGGGTGATCAGCCTGGGTGACATGCTCTCGACCCAGCAGCGCGACAACTTCACCAAGCCGCGAAAGCACGAAAGCGGCCACGGCATGGGCATTCTCGCTCGCGTGCGGGCCACCGCGGTAAGCCTGCTGATGTTCCTGGTGGGACTGTTTGCCTTTGGTTATGTGGTGCACCAGTTGTATGGCATTTATTTCGTCACCCATGCCGAATCGGCGCGGGTCAATGTGCCCGGCCAGTTGATCGGTCTGCCGCGCGACGGCAGCGTCAATTCGTTGGTCAAAGTCGGGTCGGTGGTGGCCAAGGGCGCCCCGCTGGCGACCTTTTCCGCCTCGCTGCTGGATGTGATGAAAGGCAACCTGCCGCCCGGACAGGCGACCCCGGAAAACCTTGAGCGCCTGTTCAGCCGAACCCTGCAAGGTTCGCTGACCAGCCCTTGCGATTGCCGGGTGGTTTCGCAACTGGTGCCGGACGGCCAGGTCGTCGGCAAGGGCACCACGGTGTACGAGTTGATGCCAATCGACGGTGTGGCAACCATCGAGGCGCGCTTCCCCTACAAGAATTTTGCCAAGATCCAGCCCGGCAAAGCGGTGAGCTTCCAGTTGATCGGCGAAGAACAGCCGCGCGCGGGCAAAATCACTGCGGTGGCGCTGGACAACGGCGGCCTGGCCTCGGACCTGCGGGTCACCATTGAGCCTGACAGCCCGTTGCAAACCGATCAGGCCGGGCGGCCGGTGGAGGTCAGTATCGAAGACCTGCAAGGCAATGTCTGGGTGCAGAGTGCCTCGGCGGCCAATGCCTGGGTGAAAAACACCTGGGCGAATAAAGTCATGGCGGCCGGAAAATGAACGGCGCATGGCGATCGGGGCTGCGGTTTTCCGCGCTGGCCGCTGCCCTGACAATGATTCATGGGTGCGGCACCCTCCCCGATCAAGGCTTGGCGCGCGAGGCCATGGCGCGCGGCGATTATGAGACGGCTCGCAAGAACTTCGCGCCGCTGGCCGAGGACGGCTATGCCGACGCCCAGGCCGGAATGGGCGACTTGACGGCCTCGGCGGGCGACCCCGCGAGCTTGAAAGAGGCTGAGGGATTGTACCGGCAGGCCGCGCCGGAATCGGTCAAGGCGCAGTCACGTCTGGGCCGCGTGTTGCTGCGTCAGGGACCGACGGATCCCAAGCAAGTGCAAGAGGCCCGGCAACTGCTGGAAGGCGCGCTGGACAAAGGCGAGTTCAGTGCAGTGGTGCCGCTGACCTTGTTGTACCTGGGTTACCCGCAACTGACGCCGGGGGTGGATCCGCAGCAGAAGGTCAACGGTTGGCGCGCCCAGGGCATTGTCGAGGCAGACCTGGCGCAAATCCTGATTTACCGCAATCAGGGCACTTATAACGCTCACCTGCCGCAGATCGAGCAGATGTGCCGGGCAAGACTGGCATTACTCGATGCCTGTTATGTGGAGTTGGCCACCATCAACCGGATGCGCGCCCAGCCCAAGGCGCAAGCCGACTTGCTGGCGCAGTTGCGCCAGGGTTGGCGCGAGGGACGAGTCGCGCCCTTGCGGGTCGAGTCGGTGGCGCGCGTTCTGTCGACGCCGACACTCGAAGGCCCGGCCGATCCGCAAAGCGCCCAGCGCCTGCTTGAGGAACTGGCACCCGACTATCCACCGGCCTGGACCAGCCTGGCGCGGCTGATCGACGACTACCCCGCCCAAGGCGATGCGCCGCAATTGCTCTCGGCCTTGCAGCGCGGGCGCGAAGCGGGCGATCCACGGGCGGAACTGCTGACCGGGCGCCTGTATTACCTCGGCAAATGGCTGCCGCAGGATCCGCGCCTGGCGCAAGAGCACCTGCTCAAGGCGGCCGCCGCCGGTGAAGTCGGGGCGCATTACTACCTCGGCCAGTTGTACCGGCGCGGTTATCTGGGCCAGGTCGAACCACAGAAAGCGCTGCAACACTTGCTGCTGGCAGCACGCAACGGTTCGCCCAATGCCGACCTGGCGCTGGCGCACATGTTTTCCGATTCACGCGGGGTCAAGGTCAATCGAATCAATGCCTTTGTCTTTGCGCAACTCGCGCAACGCCAGGGCGTGGTAAATGCGGGGCCAGTGCTGTCGGCCGTGCAGTCGGGGATGACCCCGGCAGAGAGGAAAATCGCGCAGCCCTTACTTGAGGAAGAAGCTCAGGCCCGTCTGACGGGCGCGGCTCTCGCCAGGCTGCAAACTCCGGAAAATGGACAGGACTTACTATGAAACAAGCACTGTTGGCAGGTTATGGTCTGGGAGTTTCGCTGATGTGCAGCGCCGGTCTGGTGCTGGCGGCGGAAGTGGCGCCGAAGAATTTCGGCCTGGATGTGAAGATTACCGGCGAGTCGCAGGACGACCGGGACCTGGGCACTGCACCCGGTGGCACCCTCAACGATATTGGCCTCGACCTGCGTCCCTGGGCCTTTGGCCAATGGGGCAACTGGAGCGCCTATGTGATGGGCCAGGCGGTAGCGGCGACCGACACCATCGACACCGACACCGTGAACAACGGCGTCGACGACAGCAACACCCGTGAAGCGGATGACAGCTACCTGGCGCTTCGCGAATTCTGGGTCGACTATTCGGGCATCACGGCCTATCCGGGCGAGCATCTGCGCCTGGGGCGCCAGCGTCTGCGCGAGGACAGCGGCGAATGGATGGACACCAACATCGAAGCGCTCAACTGGACCTTCGAAACCACGCTGCTGCGCAGCCACGTCGGCGCCGCTCAACGCTTTTCCGACTACCGCACCGACCTGGACGACCTGGCGCCGGAAGACAAAGACCGCTCCCATGCCTTCGCCGACATCTCTACGCAATGGACGCCCAACAATTGGGTTGGCCTGCGCGTACATCACTCGGAAGACAGCGGTAATCTGCCGGATCCCGGTGACCGGCTCGACACACTCGACAAGACCACCACCGGCAGCCTGACCTGGGTCGGCCTTGAAGCGAACGGTGACGGCTACAACTATCGCTCGACGATGCCGCTCAATTACTGGGTCAACGCAACCTGGCTGACCGGCGATCGCGACAACCTTAACAGCGTGATCGTCCCTTCCGGCGATCGAATCGCGACAGGCCACACCAGCGGCGACGTCAATTCCTGGGCTGCGGACCTGGGCTTGCGCTGGAACATCGATGACGCCTGGCGCCTCGGTGCTGCCGCCGCCCGTGGCGATGGCGGCGGCAACGACCAGGAGAACCAGTTTCAGCAAACCGGCCTGCAAAGCAACCGCTCGAACTACACCGGCACGCGCTCACGGGTACACCGCTTCGGCGAAGCCTTTCGCGGTGAACTGAGCAACCTCCAGACCGCGACGCTGTTCGGCGCCTGGTCGTATCGCGAGGACTACGACGCCAGCCTCGTCTACCACCGCTTCTGGCGGGTCGACGACCAGACGGAAACCGGCGACGACGGGATCATCAATGCGGCGCTGGTGGACGGCGAGAAAGACCTGGGCCAGGAAGTCGATCTGGTCATGACCAAGTACTTCAAGCAAGGCCTGTTGCCCGCGAGCATGGTGGATTGGGTCGACGAACCTTCGGCACTGATCCGCCTGCGCCTGGGCGTGTTCTTCCCTGGTGACGCCTATGCCAACGACACCGATTCGAGCATGCACCGGGCGTTCATCGATTTCGTCTGGAAAATCTAGGACCCGGTGGCTGCCCGCGCTGAAGCCATCGCGGGCAACGGCACATTGATCACAACCGGCTGCCTTTTGGATGAGTGAGACTTATGGACCGTGTCGTCAAGATAGGACTGATGCTCGCCGCAATGCTGTTGGTGCAGACGGCAGGTGCCAGTGCGGCAGGTGACCTCCTGATACCGCGCTACAGCATCAGCGAGGCTCCGGGAAAACCGTTGCTGATCAAGGAACCGAAAATGCCCGACCTGTCCGGCTATACCGCCGAGGCAGTCGCCGCGAAGATTGCCTACAAGCCCGCCGGCCGTGCCTTGATCCAGCCGATGCTCAAGGAGAACGCGCTCGATGAGTTCATCGGCGGCCAGGACCGCTTCAAGGAATGGGTGGTGCGCCAGAAGCAAATGCCCGTGGCGATCTTCATCGACCGTGGCTACATGAGCCTGACGCAACTGGCACGCAGCCTGCCGCAGACAGCCCTGCGCGAGACCGCACCGGGGGTGTTTCTGGCGCGCTTGCCGATCGTCATCCGTCCCGGCGGGACGCTGCATATCGACAAATCGGTGAAGGAATTGCGCTTGTCCCAGGACGGCGGTTCGTTCCTGGTCAACGACGGCAAACTGTTCATTACCGATACCAAGGTCAGCGCCTGGAGCGAGAAAGACGACAGCCCGGCCTGGTTCAAAAAAGAGGAAACGTTTCGCCCGTTCCTGATTTCCTGGGGCGGCACCGAAACCTACATCGTCAACAGCACCATCACCAGCTTCGGCTACACCGAGAGCAAGAGTTATGGGGTGAGTATTTCCCAGTACAGCCCGAGCATGGCGCCGAAGATGAAGCGCAAGAAACCGACCGGCTGGCTGATCAATTCGCAGTTCATCGACAACTATTTCGGCTTCTATTGCTACGAGGCCGACGACGTGGTGATTCTGCGCAACACCTATCGCGCAAACATCGTATATGGCATCGACCCGCACGACCGTTCGCGCCGGCTGATCATTGCCCATAACGATGTCTTCGATACCCACAAGAAGCACGGCATCATCCTCTCGCGCGAGGTCAACGACAGCTGGATCATCTACAACCGCACCTACAACAATCATCTGTCGGGCATCGTCCTGGACCGTTCCAGCGTCAATAACCTGCTGGCCTACAACGAAACCTACAAAAACCGTTCCGACGGCATCACCTTGTACGAGAGCGGCAACAACCTGATCTGGCGCAACCGCGCGGCCGACAATGACCGACACGGGATCCGGGTGCGCAACAGCACCGGCGTGCGGCTGTACGAAAACGAGCTGATGGCCAACGCCCTGACCGGGATCTATGGCCACACCAAGGATTTGCGTGGCAGCGACCGCGATCTCAAGGAAGACCCTTACGAAGCCAAACTGTCGCTCACCGTGGTCGGCGGCAAGCTGATCGGCAACGGTTCCAGTCCCATCGCCGTGTTTTCACCCTCGCGCCTGGAACTCTATGACTTGACCTTTCTCGCGCCGCAGAAACAGGACGGCCTGGCCTTCACCGGTTTGCTGGGGGACGTCCAGGGCGACTTGATGGACATCCTCCTGCGCCGCCACGCCGCCGCGTTGATTCTGCCCGAGACACTGTGAGGAGCCTGCCGATGAACACCTTTCATGGATTTGCCGCGCTTGGCCTGCTGTCCATGTCGATGGGGGCACAAGCGCAGCCGCAGTACACGGCCGAGGCCTGCTGTCAGCTGTGCCCGCAAGCGGCGCAGGCAACCTATTACGAGCCACCAGAACTGAAAAATTACGCGACGCTGGTGGAGGCCAAGGACCAGTGGCTGTTTCGCACCCGTAGCGATTTGCGCACCGACTTCGGCCTCGACGAGAGCGGCTACAAAGCCCTCAAGCGCCTGCGCGACGGGCTCGCCCAGCGCGGCGTCGAACTGGTGTTGGTGATGCCACCCAGTCGCGGCCTGCTGCACGCCGACCGCCTGACGCCGCTGGAACTGGCCAGCTTCGATCAGGCCAGGGCCCGGCAAAACTACCTGCAAACCCTGGACCGGGTGCGCGGCCTGGGCATCCTGGCGCCCGACTTTGCCAACCTGCTGAGTTCGCCACAGCCCGCCGGGCAGCCCTTCTACTTCAAGGGCGATCACAACTGGACGCCCTATGGCGCCGACCGCAGTGCCCAATTGGTGGCCCAGACGCTCAAGGGCAGCGATGTGCTCAAGGCGTTGCCGCATCAGGTCTTCGCCAGCCAACCGGCCGGCCTGTTGGGACGCTCGGGCACGCTGCAAAAAGCCGCCGCACAGATCTGCGGCAACGGTTATGCGGCGCAGTATGTGACCCGTTATCAAACCCGCGCCCAAGGCGATGCCAAGGGTCCGGCCAAGGTCGCACTGATCGGCACCAGCGCCAGCAGCGAGCTGTTCAACTTTCCCGGTTTCCTTGAACAATACCTGGAGACGCCGGTCCGCAACTTCAGCGTACCGGGCGGTGGCTACGATGATTCGTTGATCGCCTACCTGCTCGGCGACGACTTCCAGAACGCCCCGCCGGCGGTGCTGGTGTGGGAAACCGACAACCTCGACAGCCTTGGCAAACCCAGCTTCTACCGCCAGGCAATGGCGGCGCTGAGCGACGGCTGCGACAACCAGTCCCCGCTGCTCAAAAGCCAGGCGACCCTGCACAGCGGGCGCAATCAAGTGTTGTTCAACGGCAGTGGCGGCAACGTGTATCCGATCAAGGGCAATCGATATCAGGTCGACCTCAAGTTCGCGGATCCCGGCGTGCGTCTGTTGAACGCGACCCTGACCTACCTGAACGGTCGCCAGGAAAACCTCAGCTTGAGCCGTTCGCCGACGGTCAATACCCAGGGCCGCTTCGCCTTCGAGCTGCGCGGCGACGGGGATTGGGGCGAACAGACGCTTCTTTCCATGGACGTGCAACCGCCGCCGGGTATGACCACCACAGGGCTTTCAACCCGACTGTGCGTCAAACCCGCCATTACGGCAGCACCGACCCTGCGCACCGCGCAGACGGAGGAAAACTGATGCGCCCGGCACACTGGGCCGCCATTGGCGTGGCCTTCATTCTGATGGGGCCGATCATGCAAGCGGCCGCACAACTTCGCCCGCCGCAGGGCTATTACGCGCCGGCCACAGAGAAAAAGGGCGACGCGCAGAGCTGTCCGGCGACGCCCAAACCCTATACCGGCGACCTGTTGATCCCCAGCAAATACGAAGGCTCGGGCAAGGCTCGGGATCAGCTCAACGCAGAATCCAACAAACGCTACAAGGAAATGTCCGGCGATATCAACGAACTGGAAAAAGGCGTCAACAAACAAGTCGCCGCCTACTTGCGGCTCGGCCGCCCCGGTCATGTGGACTGCACGTTGAGCTGGCTGGGCGATTGGGCCAAGGCGCAGGCGCTGCTGAGCACCACCTACACCCACACCGGCAAGTCGATGCGCAAATGGGCGCTGGGCAGTATTTCTTCGGCGTACCTGCGGCTCAAGTTTTCGCGTTCACAGCCATTGAAAGGCCGTGAAGCGCAGACCCGTCCCATCGAAGCCTGGATCGGCAAACTCGCCGAACAGGTAGTGCGGGACTGGCGCGACCAACCGCTGGACCGCCTCAACAATCACCAGTATTGGGCGGCATGGTCCGTCATGGCGGCCTCGGTGGTGGTTGACCGGCGTGACCTGTTCGACTGGTCGGTTGCACAGTTTCGCATCGGCGCGTCCCAGGTCGATGCCGACGGGTACCTGCCCAACGAATTGGGCCGCGACACCCGTGCTCTGGCTTACCATAACTACGCGATGGGGCCGCTGATGATGATCGCCTCCTTCGCCCAAGCCAACGGCGTCGACCTGCGCGAAGAAAACCACGGCGCCATGCGGCGTCTGGCGACGCGCGTGGAAGAAGGCATCAAGAATCCAGGTTTGTTCGAACGCAAGACCGGCCACAAGCAAGCACTCGAAGACCTCAACGAGGATGGCAAGTTTGCCTGGCTGGAACCGTACTGCGCCCTATACGACTGCTCGGCGGAAACCAACCGCTGGCGCCAATCGGTCGAACCGATGAAAAACTACCGCCTGGGCGGCGACATCACCCAGCTGTTTGCAGACCAGAAAGACCAGGTGCAACAGCCGGCACGCCCCTGATTGCGGCCGATTTGAATTGAGCTTGTGTTTCAAATAATGGAAGGCAGTCCTTCGCTGTTCGAAGCGCCTTCATATCGAACGATGAAGGTGTGGGAGGAAAGAAAAATGATTCCAGTCATTCTGTCCGGGGGCAGTGGTTCCCGGTTGTGGCCATTGTCACGCAAGTTGTATCCCAAACAATTCCTGAGCCTGGCCGGTGAAGGATCACTCTTTCAGCAAACCCTTCAGCGCCTGGCGTTCAACGGTATCGGCAAACCGATCGTGGTGTGTAATCAGGAGCATCGCTTTCTCGTCAACGAACAACTTGCCGCCATCGGCTGCACGCCGCAGGCGATCCTGCTCGAACCCTTCGGCCGCAACACCGCACCGGCGGTGGCGCTGGCGGCCCTCAAGCTGATTGCCGAGGGCCGCGATGAGCTCATGTTGGTCCTTCCGGCCGACCATGTGATCAGCGACGTCCCCGCCTTGCGCGCCACACTGGAACACGCAGAGCAAGAGGCGCTCAAAGGCAATCTGGTGCTGTTCGGCATTCCGGCGACGCGTCCGGAAACCGGCTTCGGCTACATCAAGGCCGACTGCAGCGATGCGGGTGCCCATGCCTTCAAGGTCGAGCAATTTATCGAAAAACCCGACCAGCAAACCGCCGCCGAATTTGTCCGCTCCGGCGAATACTTCTGGAACAGCGGCATGTTCCTGTTCCGTGCCAGCCGCTACCTCGAAGAGCTGCGCACTCACGAACCGGACATGTACGACACCTGCGTGATGGCCCTGGAGCGCAGCCCCAGCAGCGAAGGCGTGACCAGCATCGATCGCGTCACCTTCGAATGCTGCCCGGACAACTCCATCGACTACGCAGTGATGGAACGCACCCACCGCGCCTGGGTCGTCCCGCTCAGCGCTGGCTGGAGTGACGTCGGTTGCTGGTCGTCGCTGTGGGATGTGCACGAAAAGGACACCGACGGCAATGTGCTCAAGGGCGATGTCGTCAGCTACAACAGCCGCAATTGCTTCGTCCATGGCAGCAGCAAACTGGTGACCCTGCTCGGGGTGGAAAACCTCGTCGTGATAGAAACCGAAGATGCACTGATGGTCGCGCACCGCGACACCGTGCAAGACGTGAAAAAACTGGTGAATGCGCTCGACGCCCAAAATCGCTCGGAAACCCAGAACAACTGCGCGGTGTATCGTCCCTGGGGCAGCTACCACTCGGTGGACAACGGCATCCGCCACCAAGTCAAACACATCACCGTCAAACCGGGCGCGCAACTGTCCCTGCAAATGCACCACCACCGTGCCGAACACTGGATCGTGGTCTCCGGCACGGCCCAGGTGACGTGCAATGAAAAGGTCTTCCTGCTGACGGAAAACCAGTCCACCTACATTCCGATTGCTTCGGTGCATCGGCTGGCCAACCCCGGGAAAATTCCGCTGGAGGTGATTGAGGTGCAGTCCGGGAGTTATTTGGGTGAGGATGATATTGAGCGGTTGGAGGATGTTTATGGGAGGAACCAGCAGGTCAAGAATTGAGCCCATCCAGTAACCCCACCGAATACGACGAAGAGGTTATCAAAAAAATAGTAACTTGTCGGACGCACTTTGAGTGGTTACGCTGAACCTTATCAATCCAGGCTTTAGCGGACATCCTCATGAACAGCACTCCCCGTGGACCGGCCCTCTTCGTCGCCGACGCCGCCGCTCTCGATTTTCTGAACTCGATAGCAACGCCGGTCGATGAACCCGTCGACTGGATCGACGACGGCAACGGCTGGCTTGAATGGCTGAAACAATCGGGCTGGGTGGAAGACGAGATCCTGCAACGGCTTCAGGAACAAGCGATGCCTGGCGAGCTGGAAACCGTCGCGGCGCAGGCACGGTCATTGCGCGAATGGTTTCGCGGCTTTGTCCTGAAATACAAAGGCCAACCGCTTGAAGCCTCGGCCCTGACAGAGTTAGAGGCCTTGAATCGCCTGCTCGAACGCGACGAAAAATACACCCAGATCACGCTGCAGGACGGCGAAACACCAAAGCTCGCCTGGGAACTGAAACGGCGCTGGCGCAGTCCGGATTCCCTGCTGTTGCCACTGGGCGAAGTGCTCGCACAGTTCGTCAGCGAGGAAGATTTCACCAACGTGAAATGTTGCGAAGGACCGAGCTGCACCCTGATGTTCGTCGATCACACCCGAGGCAGAAAACGCCGCTGGTGCAGCATGGCGGTCTGCGGCAACCGAGCGAAAGCAGCGGCCCACCGCGAACGGCAAAAGAAAGTCATCGATGCTTGAGGGCGAAAAACAATAACCTGTCAAAATCATTTTGACAGGTTACTTTGTTCGTGCCAGATTTAATCTCGAAAACCGGCTTGATCTCATCCATGCGGTTACGAGGCCAATCATCATGACCACCACTGCACCCATCCGCTACACATTTGCCGACGTCGACGGCGTTCGCGTCTTCTACCGGGAAGCAGGAGAACCGGCCAAGCCGACCCTCCTTCTGCTCCATGGGTTTCCCAGCTCATCCCACCAGTTCCGCCAACTCATCCCGCTGCTGTCGGCACACTTCCACATCATCGCCCCGGACCTGCCCGGCTTTGGATTCACCGAAGTGCCTGCCGAGCGCAAATACGCGTACACCTTCGACGCACTGGCAGAAACGCTGGGGCATTTCGTCGAGACCCTGGGACTGAAACGCTACGCGATGTACGTCTTCGATTACGGCGCACCGACCGGCCTGAGACTGGCAGTCAAATACCCCGAAAGAATGACCGCGCTGATCTCGCAAAACGGCAACGCGTATCTGGAAGGATTGGGCGATGCCTGGGCACCGATCAGAGCCTACTGGGCAGAACCGTCGGCTGAGAATCGCCAGGTCATTGCCGACGCGGTCCTGCACCTGGAAGGCACGCGCTGGCAATACGAACATGGCGTCAGCACGCCTGAACTCATCGCTCCCGAGTCCTACACCCTCGACGCGCTGCTATTGGAGCGGCCGGGCAACAAAGACATCCAGCTCGACCTGTTCCTGGACTACGCGAACAACCTCAAACGCTACCCGGACTTTCAGCACTTCTTCCGCGAGACCCAACTGCCGACACTGGCCATCTGGGGCCAGAACGACCCCTTCTTCATCCCGCCTGGCGCAGAGGCGTTCAAACGCGACAACCCCAATGCCGTTGTCGAACTACTCGACACCGGACACTTCGCCCTGGAAACCCACGTCGACTACATCGCGAAGCGCATCATCGAAGTGATCGGTCACACGGCATAAAGCAATCACAGGCGGACGCAACAATGCGCCCGCCTACCCCGCCCCCTGTAGGAGTGAGCCTGCTCGCGATGAGGCCCTCAAATTCAACAGAAATATTCACTGTCACACCTTTCAGCCCACTCGACTCGCAAACCTGACATCCGAAAAACGTGTAGGAATTCACCTTTTGTAACGAGGGGATTTATTCCCAACAAGCAGCGAAGCAGCCCCAAAACCTGCCCCCGATTTCCCAAGGCACTCCATACCGCCCGGATTACCGCGAAAGCCCCGTAAACAGTGGCATTAAGCCTTGCCGCAACAAACGCCAAAGCGTCCTACAGCCCGGTTGTGAGCGCCAAAATCGCAGCTTATAGTTTCCCCCGTCGCTGCCATTGTCGGTGACCGGGATTCGCAGCCCAAAAGAGAAGACACCGAAGACCGCCAGACCCACGCAGCCGACCTCCGTCGGTAAACGAGTAATGGCGATTGTGATTCATCTTTTTAGGACTACATCCATGACGACCCAACATCCGCCCCGCCGCTTCACCCCGATGTCCCAATTCGCCACCGACTACCCCGTACTAGTCATCGACAGCCACGCCCCAATCCGTGAACTGCACAACGTCGTCAGCGAACGCCTGAACGCCGTCCTCCCCTACCTCCAGCTCATGGGCTGCACCAGCCTCCCCGACTACGCCGAAAACGACATCAACACCGTCGCCAACATCGCCCGGATTTTGCTGCAGGACGTGAGTCATGTTTTTCGAGTCATAGAGCAGCGTGGATTTGAGGCTCCCAAGGATCACTGACCCGCTTTGAACCGCAGCAACACTCGTCGCTGCGGTTTTTTGGTCGCTTGAACACACGCTGTAATGGTCACTTTCTTTTCAGTGAGCCGGTTTCAGGGGATCGTTACAGAGAGCTATTGGCAAAAGCCCCCGCATTTCATGCTGGAAAATCTGTCCTTCACACAGTGATCAAGGCTTACACTACCGAGGAAATTGATATGGAACTGATGACGTTCGAAAGCCCGGTTAATGCGGTATTATCCGGACAAGAAGCACCAGAGCGCTCGCTCAAGCGGAGAGTCCCGATGACTGCAAGAACCAAACAGCTTTCGGATAAGGAGATGGACGCTCTCGAGCGCCAGATACCTGATCTCGCTCAAATAGCCACCAAGACTGCTTATGCTCGCGCACTGTTGGTGAGTGATAGCGTACTTCGTGTCGATTCCGGCGATTTGGTACGGGTTTCACTTGATGGCAGCAAGACAGTTGTAGCCAAAGCCGAGCCGCGTCGCAAAGTCAAAGTAGGTGAGGTGATCACCGTGCGCCGTATCGAAGATCAAACGGCTGGTGGTCGTGCCTAGGTTTCGGGTATTTGCGGGACCGAACGGATCAGGCAAAAGCACCATCAAGGGAGAAATTGATCCCGCCCTTATCAAGATGTACGTGAATGCCGATGATCTCGAGAAGGAAGCGAAAGCAACCGGATTCATCGATTTGGCTACCTTTGAAGTCGCCACTACATTGCCTGAGTTACTCACGTTCCATGCCGAACACTATCTGGTAAGAAACAAAGAGCTCAGCGATCAAGCCAAAAAAATTGGTTTGCTGGGCACTAAAGTTGACTACCGAAACGTACACGTCAATTCCTATCTGGCTTCCGTGATATCGGACTTCATACGCCAGCACCTGCTGGAAAAAGGTGTGAGTTTTACCTTCGAAACGGTGATGTCACATCGCAGCAAGGTCGACTTCATGAAAGAAGCCCAGGCTCACGGTTATCGGATATATCTTTACTTCGTTTCGACTGAAAATCCGGCAATCAACATAGACCGCGTAAAAATCAGAGTCCGCGAAGGTGGTCATCCCGTGGCATCTGACAAGGTACGCGAAAGGTACTACAAATCGCTGGGTCTACTGCCAGAAGCCATTGCAGTCAGCAATCGGGCTTACATCTTCGATAACTCCGGCGACAGTACGGTTTTTCTTGCGGAGATTACTGATGGGGACAGCCTTGAATACCGTACTGAAGACATCCCTGACTGGTTCTTCAAGTCTTACGTCGATGAAGTCGAAAATACATAAGCGTTAACGAATCATTCAATCAGCAAAAAATCAAAAAGGTGACAGACCTGTTTAATAAATAGATCTGTCACCTTTTTCACTCACGGGCGTCAGTCTAGCAGTGCTAATTTCTTAAGTAGTTCGTGCAAACCATCAGGAACCAACGGCGCTTCGGCAGTAAAGCTTGCGCATGGGAGCCACTTCGCAACGAAGGCCGCACCATCGCTTTCTTGAGCATTCAAGTGCGACAACTCATAGACGCTGGCATCCACAAACTTCGCGTCGTACACCTGCACGATTTCGTGCCCTGGTGTGCCGTTATACGTAAATAGGCTTTCAAGCGTACCGAGCAAGCGAACATCGGTGATGGGTAAACCGAGTTCTTCCTGTACTTCTCGTACAACGGCTTGGGCACTGGTTTCACCGAATTCGATTCCGCCACCGATTGGGCGGAAGAATGGCTTTTCAGTGATGGGGTCGCGAGCTTCGTTGACCAGTATCTTGCCATCGTGATGGAAGATGCAGAGTGCGAGGGGGCGGATGCGGGGGGTGGTCATGATGTGAAGTCCATTTACTTTGAAAATTCCTGAAGCAGCTGCTCCCATTCGGCATGGGTGTTGGTCGCGGACGCAACCTCGGCAGCTGCTACAGGTTGGCGTCCGTTTTTGAGATCAGAAGTTAGCCGGGGTGTTGGCGCTGATGATTTCCGCTTCATCCTGGCCGATGTTGCGGAACTTGTGCGGTAAGGTTGTCGGGAAGTAGTAGCCGTCACCTGCGTTGAGCACACTAATCTGCCCATCCACCGTCAACTCAACCGTCCCCCGCGTAACCAACCCACACTCTTCCCCTTCCGAGTGCACAATCGGCTCTTCCCCCGAACTCGCCCCCGGCGCGTATTGCTCGCGCAGCAAGCGCATCTGCCGGCTCGGCACCGAAGCGCCAATCAGCAGCAACCGCAGCCCATGACGCCCAAGATCCGGTTGTTCGTTGGCGCGGAACACGTATTGATGTTCACGTGGCGGCTGATCAAAGGTAAAGAAGTCTGCCAAAGACATGGGGATGCCTTCGAGCAGTTTTTTCAGGGAGCTGACGGAGGGACTGACGCGATTCTGTTCGATCAGGGAGATGGTGGCATTGGTGACGCCGCTACGCCGGGCCAGCTCGCGCTGGGAGAGTTTGTAGCTTTCGCGTACTAATTTGAGTCGTGAGCCCGTGTCCATGACAGCCTTATGCGAGGAAAACTTAAGGGTTATGGGGGTGGATGGCGGGCGACTTTTGGCCGCGAAAGTACCGCTTCCCTGTCCCGTAATTGTGAAAGGCGGGTATTAAATCACGTTTGGGGGTGTTGCTGTAGGCGCATGGTTATTGGTGATGGTGGTGGGTCAGTTGGCATTGATGGGGAACCGGATGGCGCCATCGCGAGCAGGCTCGCTCCCACAGTTTTTGACCTCTGCTGCACGTACATTTTGTGCCTGCCATGGATCCAATGTAGGAGCAGAGCTTGCTCGCGAAGGCGGTGTGTCAGACAGCACCGATGTCGGATGTGCCGCCGTCTTCGCGAGCAAGCTCTGCTCCTACAGGGTTGTGTTGGGTTAGATACCGAAACGGTCGCGAAGCGCGTAGTACGCAGCGCCCATGGCGGTGAGCGGGGCCTGGAAGGTGCGGCCGCCGATCATTGGCATGTGCGGCAAGGATGCGAAGGCATCGAAGCGTTCGGCGTCGCCGCGGATCATTTCCGAGATCAGCTTGCCGGCCAGGTGCGAGCAGGTGACGCCGTGGCCACTGTAGCCCTGCATGTAGTAGGCGTTTTTCTCGATGCGGCCGAATTGCGGCATGCGCGACATGGTCAGCAGGAAGTTGCCGGTCCAGCGGTAGTCGATCTTCACGTCCTTCAGTTGCGGGAAGGTCTTGAGGATTTTCGGCTTGATCAGTTGCTCGATGTCGTCCGGTTCACGGGCGCCGTAGACCACGCCGCCGCCGTACAGCAGGCGGTTGTCGGCGGTGAGGCGGTAGTAGTCGAGCAGGTAGTTGCAGTCTTCGACGCAGTAGTTGTTTTTGATCAGGCTGCGCGCAACCTTCTCCGACAACGGTTCGGTGACGACGATTTGCGAACCGCACGGCATGCTTTTAGCGGTCACGCGATTGTCGAGGCCCTGCGGCAGGTAGGCGTTGCCGGCGATCAACAGGTATTTGGCGCGGACCACACCTTTGGCGGTGCGCACGGTGATCGGTTCGCCGTAGGTGATTTCCACCGCCGCCGATTGTTCGTAGATTTTGCCGCCCAGGCCGATGATCGCCGAGGCTTCGCCGAGGGCCAGGTTCAGCGGGTGGATGTGGCCGCCCTGCATGTCGAGCAGGCCGCCGACGTAGTTGTCGCTGCCGACTTCGCGCTTGATGTCCGCCGCGTCGAGCATTTTCAGGTTCTTGTTGCCGTAGCGCTCCCAGCTGTTTTTCTGCTCGGCCAGGCCTTTGAGCTGCTTTTTGTTCAGCGCTGCGAAGATGCCGCCCGGCTTGTAGTCGCACTGGATGTCGTAGTGTTGTATGCGCTGACGGATGATGTCGGCGCCTTCGAAGATCATGCTGCCGAGGACTTCAGCGGTTCTGTCGCCATAGCGCTCTTCGATGACATCGACGTCGCGGCTGTAGGAGTTGACCAGTTGGCCGCCATTGCGACCGCTGGCGCCGAAACCGACTTTGGCGGCTTCGAGTACGGTCACGCTGTAGCCGGCTTCGGCGAGGAACAGCGCCGAGGACAAACCGGTGTAGCCGGCGCCGATGATGCAGACGTCGCAATCCACCGCTTGTTCCAGCACCGGGAAGTCGCCGGTGAAGTTGCGGGTTGCGGCGTAGTAGCTGTTTACATGTGCTTGTTTCATAGGTTTCTCCGATGGCCGCTGGCATGTGCCGGCGGCCGCCGTTGTAGAAGTATTAGAGCTTGATCCAGGTCGCTTTGAGCTCGGTGTATTTGTCGAACGCGTGCAGCGATTTGTCCCGACCGTTACCCGACTGCTTGTACCCGCCGAACGGCGCGGTCATGTCGCCACCGTCGTACTGGTTGACCCAGACGCTGCCGGCGCGCAAGCCGCGAGCGAAGGTGTGGGCCTTGCTCAGGTTGCTGGTCCAGACACCGGCAGCCAGGCCGAAGATGCTGTCGTTGGCGATGGCCAAGGCTTCTTCAGCGGTATCGAAGGTGATCAGCGACAGCACCGGGCCAAAAATTTCTTCCCGGGCGATGGTCATGGCGTTGGTCACGCCGTCGAAAATCGCCGGCTCCACGTACAGGCCGCCAGTGGCTTCCAGGGTGCGGCTGCCGCCCGCGATCAGTTGCGCGCCCTGGTCTTTGCCGACCTGGATGTAGCGCAGCACGTTGTCCAGTTGACGCTGATCGACGACCGCGCCGACGGTGGTTTTCGGGTCCAAAGCATGCCCCGGTTTCCAGGCTTGCAGCGCTTCTACCAGCAGCGGAATGAACTGCTCGCGAATCGAACGCTCGACCAGCAAACGCGAACCGGCGGTGCAGACTTCGCCCTGGTTGAAAGCGATGCCGCTGGCCGCTGCCTGTGCTGCCGCGCGCAGATCCGGCGCATCGGCGAACACCACGTTCGGGCTCTTCCCCCCTGCTTCGAGCCAGACGCGTTTCATGTTGCTTTGGCCGGCGTAGACCAGCAGTTGCTTGGCAATCGCAGTCGAACCGGTAAAGGCCAGCACGTCGACGTCCATGTGCAACGCCAGCGCCTTGCCGACGGTGTGGCCGTAGCCCGGCAGGACGTTGAACACGCCTTTCGGAATGCCGGCGTCCAGCGCTAATTGCGCGATGCGGATCGCGGTCAGTGGCGACTTTTCCGAAGGCTTGAGGATGAACGAGTTACCCGCCGCGAGGGCCGGGGCGAACTTCCAGCTGGCCATGATCAGCGGGAAATTCCACGGCACGATGGCGGCGACAACACCGGCAGGTTCGCGGGTGATGAGGCCGAGTTGATCGTGCGGCGTGGCAGCGACTTCGTCGTAGATCTTGTCGATGGCTTCGGCGCTCCAGCGGATCGCGTTGGCGGTCGCCGGGATGTCGATGTTCATCGAGTCGTTGATCGGTTTGCCCATGTCGAGGGTTTCGAGCAGGGCGAGTTCTTCCCGGTTGGCCAGGATCAGGTCGGCGAAGCGGATCAAAGTGCGCTTGCGCTCGGCCGGGGCGAGATTGGCCCAGACGCCGGATTCGAAGGTGCGGCGTGCGACGGCAACGGCTTCGTTGGCGTCGGCTTCGTCGGTGCTGGCGACATTGGCCAGGAAGCGGCCGTCGACCGGGCTGATGCATTCGAAGGTTTCACCGCTGAGTGCAGCGCGGTATTGGCCGTCGATGAAGGCGCGGTTTTCGATGGTTAGGGACTGGAAGCGTTGTTCCCAGTCGCTGCGAGTGTTTGTCATGGTTGTGACTCGACGCAGAGGAATGTTGGGTGGGCCGTGGGCGATGGCGGTGTGTCAGGCGAGATCAATGTTGATTGATCTACCGCTATCGCCAGCAAGCTGGCTCCTACAAGGTTTTGTGTCGTCGACGCAGATCTCGTCAAACCGTGTGCAGGTACCAGTTGTACTCAAGGTCCGAAATGGAGTTTTCGAACTCGGCCAGCTCGCTTTCCTTGCACGCCACGAACACGTCGATGTACAGCGGGTCGATGTATTTGGCCATGACTTCGCTGTCGTCCAGCTCGCGCAATGCATCGCGCAGGTTGTTCGGCAGGCTTTGCTCGTTTTGCTCGTAGCTGTTGCCTTCCACGGGTGCGCCCGGCTCGATCTTGTTGGTCAGGCCGTGGTGCACGCCCGCCAGCACCGAAGCCATCAACAAGTACGGGTTGGCATCCGCACCGGCAACGCGGTGTTCGATGCGCACGGCATCGGAGGAACCGGTCGGCACACGTACCGCAACAGTACGGTTGTCGATGCCCCAGCTCGGCGAGTTCGGTACGTAGAACTGCGCGCCGAAACGGCGGTACGAGTTGACGTTCGGGCACAGGAAAGCCATCTGCGCCGGCAGGGTCTCGAGCACACCGCCGATCGCGTGTCGCAGCGCGGCGTTCTGCTCGGGATCCTCGCTGGCAAAGATGTTGTTGCCTTCTTTGTCGAGAATCGAAATGTGCACGTGCAAACCGTTGCCCGCCTGGCCCGGATACGGCTTGGCCATAAACGTGGTGTCCATCTCGTGGTCGTAGGCGATGTTCTTCACCAGACGCTTGAGCAACACCGCGTAGTCGCAGGCCTTGATCGGGTCGTTGACGTGATGCAGGTTCACTTCGAACTGCGCCGGGGCGCTTTCCTTGACGATGGCGTCGGCCGGAATGCCCTGCTCTTTCGCACCTTCGAGGATGTCTTGCAGGCAATCGACGTATTCGTCGAGGTCGTCGATCAAATACACCTGGGTCGACATCGGACGTTTGCCGGAGACCGGCGAGCGTGGCGATTGCGGACGACCGTTCACGTTGTCCTGGTCGATCAGGTAGAACTCGAGTTCGAACGCAGCGCAAATGGTCAGGCCAAGTTCATCGAACTTGCGCACCACATTGGCCAGCACTTCACGCGGGTCGGCGAAGAACGGTTCGCCTTCGAGCTCGTGCATGGTCATCAACAGTTGCGCGGTCGGGCGCTTCTGCCAAGGCTCGATGCTCAGGGTGCCAGGGATTGGATAGCAGATCCGGTCGGAGTCGCCGATGTCCAGACCCAGGCCGGTGCTTTCCACCGTGGAGCCATTGATGTCCAGGGCAAACAGGGACGCCGGCAGGTTGATGCCTTTTTCGTAGACCTTATGAAGACTGGTGCGCTCGATGCGCTTGCCGCGCACCACACCGTTCATATCCGCAATCAGAAGGTCGACGTACAAAACCTCAGGATATTTCTTAAGGAATGCGTTTGCTTCGTTGAGTTGAACGGCACGCAGAGGGACCGACATGATGCACCTATTAGCTGTTAATTATTATGTTCACCGCACTTTCTGGAGCCCAGTCAACCCGAACGGCAAAGTGAAGTCAATAGCGAACACTTGGCCTTTCATCCTTTATTTTTGGGACTTTTCTGGGCACGAGAGTGCCATATAGGCCCTCAACACCGCACAAAGACTAGCAATCGGACGTGCGGCGTTTAGAATTTTTTACATGAGAGTTGTTAATTAAAATCAACAAAGCTAAGCTCCTGAAAAACTCGTTCAAGGTCGAGGTGATAAAAATGGCATTCAAGCCATTGATCGGCGTTACAGCGTGCGTCAAACAGATTGGCCTGCACCCCTACCACATCAGCGGCGACAAGTACTTGCGTGCTGTCAGCGTCGCGGCTCTGGGGCTGCCCGTGGTCATTCCTTCCTTAGGCGAACTGACTGAAATCGAGGATGTGCTCGCGCATCTCGACGGTCTGTTGCTGACCGGTTCGCCATCGAATGTGGAGCCCTTCCACTATCAAGGCCCGGCCAGCGCTCCCGGCACGGATCACGATCCGGCGCGGGACGCCACTACCCTTCCTTTATTGCGTGCAGCCATTGCGGTGGGCGTTCCGGTACTCGGCATCTGCCGTGGCTTCCAGGAAATGAACGTGGCGTTCGGCGGCAGCCTGCATCAGAAGGTGCATGAGCTGCCGGGCATGCTCGATCATCGCGAAGCGGACAGCCCTGAGCTGGCGGTGCAATACGCCCCGGCGCATGCGGTGACGGTGCAACCGGGTGGCGTGTTCGAAGCGCTGGAGTTGCCGACCGAGTTCATGGTCAATTCGATTCACAGCCAGGGCATCGACCGCCTCGCTCCCGGCCTGCGTGCCGAGGCGATTGCGCCGGACGGTCTGATCGAAGCGATTTCGGTGGACCACAGCCCGACCTTCGCGGTCGGTGTGCAATGGCACCCGGAATGGCAGGTGCTTTCGAATCCTCCTTATTTGAGTATTTTCCAGGCGTTCGGCGATGCATGCCGACGACGGGCCGCGCAGCGCAAAACCCGCTGACCCAAAACACCCATTTACTGCCCCCGCGAGTTTGGCGGGCGTGCCTTTGCGCGTCCGTGGCTCGCGAAAAAAACACACTGCAATAACAACAAGTACGACCCAGGCAGCCAGGACGGCGGCGCCGAATAAGCCCGAGCGGTATGGATCAGGCGAGCGCAATCCTTTGTAGGAGCGAGGCTTGCCCGCGAAGGCGGTGTTTCAGGCAACGATGATATCGACTGACATACCGTCTTCGCGGGCAAGCCTCGCTCCTACAGGGGGTTGCGCCAACCGAATGCCCCGGGCTTGCAATCCACTCTTAAGTCAGGCCGCGTTGGCCCGACGACTGAAACCTGTTGGGAGTTTCACATGGCAAACGCCTCCAGCATTTACAGGAAGGCTCTTGAAGGTCACCAGGCACCGAAAAAGGTGTTGGTGAAAGTCGACCGCGTCACCAAGAAATTCGACGAAACCACCGCAGTGGACGATGTTTCGCTTGAGATTCATCAAGGGGAAATCTTCGCCTTGCTCGGCGGTTCCGGTTCCGGCAAATCGACGCTGCTACGCATGCTCGCCGGCTTCGAGCGCCCGACCGAAGGGCGGATCCTGCTCGATGGCGTGGACATCACCGACATGCCGCCGTACGAACGGCCGATCAACATGATGTTCCAGTCGTACGCCCTGTTCCCGCACATGACCGTCGCACAGAACATTGCCTTCGGCCTCAAGCAGGACCGTTTGCCCGCCAGTGAAATCGACGCCCGCGTGGAAGAGATGCTGCGCCTGGTGCACATGACCCAATACGCCAAACGCAAACCCCATCAACTGTCCGGCGGTCAGCGTCAGCGTGTCGCCCTCGCCCGCTCCCTGGCGAAACGTCCGAAGCTGTTGCTGCTCGACGAACCGATGGGCGCGCTGGATAAAAAACTGCGTTCGCAGATGCAGCTTGAGCTGGTGGAAATCATCGAACGCGTTGGCGTGACCTGCGTGATGGTGACCCACGACCAGGAAGAGGCCATGACCATGGCCCAGCGTATCGCGATCATGCACCTGGGCTGGATCGCCCAGATCGGCAGCCCGGTGGACATTTACGAAGCCCCGGTCAGCCGCATGGTCTGCGAATTCATCGGCAACGTGAACGCCTTCGAAGGCACCGTTGTCGAGGACCTTGAAGGTCACGCGATCATTCACAGCAAGGATCTGGAACAGAAGATCTACGTCGGCCACGGCGTCAGCACTTCGGTGGAGGACAAGTCCATCACCTACGCGATCCGTCCGGAAAAACTGCTGGTCAGCACCACCCAACCCGAGTCCCGCTACAACTGGTCCCAGGGCAAGGTGCATGACATCGCCTACCTCGGCGGTCACTCGGTGTTCTACGTCGAATTGCCTGGCGGCAAAGTCGTGCAGTCGTTCATGGCCAACGCCGAACGCCGTGGCGCGCGTCCGACCTGGGACGACAAGGTCTACGTGTGGTGGGAAGACGACAGCGGCGTGGTACTGCGCTCATGAAAACACTCAATCAGCGGTTCATGCGGCTGATGCCGAGTGGTCGAAAGCTCGTCATCGGGATTCCATTCCTGTGGCTGTGCCTGTTTTTCCTGTTGCCGTTCTTCCTGGTGATGAAGATCAGCTTCTCGGAAGCGGCGCTGGCCATTCCTCCTTACTCCGAGATCTACACCTTCGCCGAACAGAAACTCCAGCTGTTCCTCAACGTCGGCAATTACCTGCTGCTGACCGAGGATGAGTTGTACATCTCGGCTTACTTCGGCTCGTTGAAGGTCGCGTTTTTCAGCACGCTGATGTGCCTGGTGATCGGTTTCCCGATGGCCTACGCGATCACCAAGGCAAGCAAGGAAGCGCAAAACGTCTTGCTGCTGTTGATCATGATGCCGACCTGGACTGCGATCCTGATCCGCGTGTATGCGTGGATGGGCATCCTCAGCAACAACGGTTTGCTCAACGCGTTCTTGATGTGGACCGGGCTCACCGATCACCCGATCGAGATCCTCAATACCAACACGGCCGTGTACATCGGCGTGGTCTACGCCTACCTGCCGTTCATGGTCTTGCCGCTGTACGCCAACCTGGTCAAGCACGATCAAAGCTTGCTGGAAGCGGGTTCGGACCTGGGGTCGAGCAACTTCAACAACTTCTGGAAGATCACCGTGCCGCTGGCCAAGAACGGGATCATCGCCGGCTGCATGCTGGTGTTCATTCCGGTGGTCGGTGAGTTCGTGATTCCGGAACTGCTGGGCGGCCCGGAAACCCTGATGATCGGCCGTGTGCTGTGGCAAGAGTTCTTCAATAACCGCGACTGGCCGGTGGCGTCTGCCCTGGCGGTGGTGATGCTGTTGATCCTGATTGTGCCGATCCTGTTGTTCAACCGTAGCCAGGCCAAAGAGATGGAGGGTCGGGGATGAAACGCTTCGGATTTTCAAAGTTCATGCTGATTTTCGGCCTGTCGTTTATCTACCTGCCGATGCTGATTCTGGTGATCTACTCGTTCAACGCCTCGAAACTGGTGACGGTGTGGGGCGGCTGGTCGGTGAAGTGGTACGTCGGCTTGCTCGACAACTCGCAACTGATGGGCTCGGTGGTGCGCTCGCTGGAAATCGCCTGCTACACCGCGATTGCGGCTGTGGCGCTGGGGACTTTGGCGGCGTTCGTGCTGACTCGTGTCACGCGTTTCAAGGGCCGTACGCTGTTTGGTGGCCTGGTCACCGCGCCGTTGGTGATGCCAGAAGTGATCACCGGCCTGTCGCTGTTGCTGCTGTTCGTGGCCATGGCGCAGCTGATCGGCTGGCCGATGGAGCGTGGCATCGTGACCATCTGGATCGCCCACACCACGTTTTGTGCGGCCTATGTGGCAGTGGTCGTCTCTGCCCGCCTTCGTGAGCTGGACCTGTCCATCGAAGAAGCGGCCATGGACCTCGGGGCGAAGCCGTTCAAGGTGTTTTTCCTGATCACCATCCCGATGATCGCGCCGTCACTGGCGGCCGGCGGCATGATGTCGTTTGCCCTGTCGCTGGATGACCTGGTGTTGGCGAGCTTCGTGTCCGGCCCAGGCTCGACGACCCTGCCGATGGAAGTGTTCTCGGCGGTGCGTCTGGGCGTGAAGCCTGAGATCAACGCCGTGGCCAGCCTGATACTGCTCGCCGTTTCGATTGTGACCTTCATGGTCTGGTACTTCAGCCGCCGCGCCGAAGCCAGCCGCAAACGGGCGATCCAGGAAGCGATGGACCAGACCGCCAGCGAATCCTGGCAGCAACCTGAAAAGCAAATGGCAGGAGCGACGGCCTGATACCCGTCCCTGTAGGAGCGAGCCCGCTCGCGATGGACTTCAACGATAACGCGGGCTGTCTGATTGAACGCGGCGTCCTCAGGTTTTTCGCGAGCAGGCTCGCTCCTACAAAGGAGCGCGCAAGCGCTTGCTGTGTGATTTTGAATAAAAAGAGAAATGGAGTTGTACCGATGAAAATGTTTGGCAGGACTCTGCTGACACTGTCCTTATTGGGCGCGATGGCTACCGGCGCCCAGGCCAATGACAAGGTACTGCGCGTCTACAACTGGTCGGATTACATCGCCCCGGACACCGTCAAGAAGTTCGAAGACGAGACCGGTATCCGCGTGACCTACGATGTGTTCGACAGCAACGAAACCCTTGAGGCACGCCTGCTCGCAGGCAAATCCGGCTACGACATTGTCGTGCCGTCCAACAGCTTCCTGGCCAAGCAGATCAAGGCTGGCGTCTACCAGGAACTGGACAAGTCGAAGCTGCCGAACTGGAAAAACCTCAACCCGGTGTTGCTGAAAAACGCTTCGGCCAGCGACCCGGAAAACGGTCACGCCTTCCCGTATATGTGGGGCTCGATCGGCATCGGGTTCAACCCGGCCAAGGTCAAGGAAGTGCTCGGTGCCAATGCGCCGACCAACTCCTGGGACTTGCTGTTCAAACCGGAAAACGCCGAGAAGCTGAAAGCCTGCGGCATCAGCTTCCTCGACTCACCGACCGAAATGCTGCCCGCCGCCCTGCACTACCTGGGCTACCCGGTGAACTCGCAGGACAAGGCGCAGATCGCCGAAGCTGAAGCGCTGTTCATGAAGATCCGGCCGTCGGTGGCGTACTTCCATTCGTCGAAGTACATCTCCGACCTGGCCAACGGCAACATCTGCGTCGCTGTCGGTTATTCCGGCGACGTGCTGCAAGCCAAGGCCCGCGCACAGGAAGCGGGCGACAAGGTGAAAATCGAATACAGCATTCCGAAGGAAGGCGCCGGCAGTTTCTACGACATGGTCGCAATCCCACGGGATGCGGCGAACGTCGACAACGCCTATCTGTTCATGAACTTCCTGATGCGCCCGGACATCATCGCCGAGATCACCAACAACATCGGCTACAGCAACGCCAACGCGGCGGCGACGCCCTTGGTGGATGAAGCGATTCGCGATGATCCGGGCTCGTATCCGCCCTTGGCCGTGATGGCGACGTTGTACGCGATTCCGGACATGCCGATCGGGGTTCAGCGGGTGATGACGCGCGGCTGGACGCGGGTGAAGCTCGGGAAATAATCGTCGGACCCAAGATTGCTATCGCTGGCAAGCCAGCTCCTACAGGGTACGCGTCGCACCGCAGATCATTGTAGGAGCCGGCTTGCCGGCGATGAGGCCATCACTGGCAACACAAAATCCAACTGTTTCCGTTCACGCAGCGCCTTACCACCGCTGCACTCCTCTCTGACGAACGGCCTCACCTGGCTTCCTCGGTTAAGGTGAGTTCGGCGCCCTCCTCGGGCGCCTTTTTTTATGCCGGCACCAGCGGCCATTCGGCCAGCGCCCGATAGCGGCCCTTGTGGGATTCAAACAACACAAATCGATCCGCCCGCAGAAAAAACTCCGGCGGCGTCGTCGACTCAGGCACCGGCGCCCGATAGTCACGCATCAACGTCAGATGCGGCCTGAATTCCTTGTGTGCCTCTTCAAACCCGAACGGCAACATCGCCTGCTCCAGTGCATACACCAGCCGCAGCAACTCCGGCGGCGCCTGTTCCGGCGCGAGCACCAACACCCCGGCCCTGCGCCACACATCCAGGCGATCCAGCGCCAACCGCAACGCCGCACCCGGCACGCGCACCTTTGCTGCCGCCGTGCAAATTTCGGCAATCTGCGCCACCTCCACAGCGCCCAAAAACAGCAACGTCAGATGGAAATTTTCCACCGGCACCGGACGCCCGATGCGCAATAGCAGCGCGCTGCGCCATTGGGCAATCGCCTTGCGCTGTTCGGGTGGGCAATCCAATGCAAAAAACAGCCGTTTGACCGGCTCCGGGGTTTCGTCGCTCACGCCTGGCACCTCCTGACATGCACGTTATAGTTGAACCAACCGAATAAACGGGACGGGGCCATGCGAGAGATCATCAGCAAAGAGCCATGGTGGGCCGTGCCACCGCAACCGGGTCAGGATGAGTCAGAGCTGGAATGGGGCTGGCTGGTTCACTATAGCGAAGGTGAACCGCGTTTCGAGTTTGTCAAAGAGCGACCGACGGACAGCGAGATCCGCAATCGCAAGAGTTGCAGGATCACCCCGACGCCGGAGTGATCCTGCCACACGCTCAGACCTGCAAGAGGATGTTGAAGCCACCGAAGATCATCCGCTGACCATCGAACGGCATCGGGTTGACGTCCTGCTGCATACGCGGGTCGGCCATCAATTTCTGCATGCCGGCATCGCGGGTGGGCTTGTCCGGCCAGACGATCCAGGAAAACACCACGGTTTCGTCATCCTTAAGTTTCACGGCCAGCGGAAACGAAGTCACTTTGCCATCGGGCACGTCATCGCCCCAGCATTCGACAATACTCAGGGCGCCGTTTTCCTTGAAAATCACAGCGGCGGATTCCGCGTGTTTCTTGAATTTTTCGCGGTTGGCACTGGGCACCGCAAAGACACAGCCATCGACGTAAGACATGGTCATTCTCCTGCCGGGGGTTGAGGGTCGATCTGCGGTTTAGTCGGTTCGGACGGGCTCCAATCGACAGCGCCGCTGCCCGAACTGACCGACGGTACGTCGGCACTCCCCGCCAGGTTGCCCTCGATCTGCCCTGCCATGTACAACGTCCCCGCCATCACACCAGAGGTCGGGTTCTGCACCATTTTTATCCAGGCCTTATCGAACGTGTTGCCCAGGCTGCTGCGAATCAGCGCCTCGCTGTCCGGTCGGTCGTTGGCCTGAATCAGTGCGCGAATTCCCGCCACGCCCAAGGTAATCAAGCCTCCGGCGATTTTTCCCGCCGCTGCGGACACCGCGCTGGCGGCACCGCGCGGGGCCATTTCGGCTTCCATCCGCTGGCTGGCGCGCTTGGCCACCGGCGCCATGGCTTGGTCGGTGGAATCAACACCCTTGCTACCGCCGGCCTTGTGGATTTTGTCGATCAGCGCCGCGTACGCCGGCAGGGTGTTGAGCGGCTGGGTGTGCACGACCTGGTACAGCGAAGCGTCTCGCGCGGGCGGCGGTCCGAGGGCAATGGCCGGGATTTTCTGGATACGGCCATTGAGCTGGGCCATGGGCACGCCGTGGCGCTGGGAGATTTTTTGCAGTTCTTCCTGAAGAATATCCACGTAGAACGCCGTGGCCAGACCGAGGATCTGGTCGGGATCAATCTCAACCGCGACCGGGGCCAGCACGCGTTTCTGGTATTGCTCCAGCAGATAGGCCGCCAGGCGTTTCGACGAGGCATCCTGCTCACCCTGGGCGCTGAGGCTGTACCAGCTGACTTTCATCGACAGCCATTCCTGGGTCCAGTAACTGCTGAACCAGGGAATGAATTTTTCTTCGGTCAGTTGATAGACCCGGGTTCGCCAGTAATCCATGGCGCCGCGCGAATAGATTTTTGCCTGTTCGGTGGCGGACTGGGATGCCGCGACGATGTCCCGATCCACCTGCTGCCAGGTGCTCTGGGAAATGACCACGGGCGGCGCAGGCGCCGGGGCACGCGCAGGCGTGACGCATCCCGCCAACACCAGCAGCACGGCGACGATCAGCGAACGCAGGTTCAAGATCGCGGTTCTCTAGGGTTGAAATCAGATTAAGGGTTTCTACCTGAGTATAGGTGTTTGCCCGCAAGAGCATCGCGAGCAGGCTCGCTCCCACAAGGGATCAGCGTCGTTCACAAAATAACATCTCAATACCGGCCCCTGTAGGAGCGAGGCTTGCCCGCGAAGGGTCCCTCAAGAACACCACAAAAACCCGACCATCACTCACATCGATATTCACCATCGCCGCGAATGCCTTCCGCTCATGAACCGTCAGCGTAGGATCAACTTCAACCCGACACACAACCCCGAACCGGAGGGGCAAATCATGTTGATCCATCTGCTGACCTGCCTGGCCCTGACAGCCTTCACGCTGACCGTTTTTTCGTGGTACGTCCTGACCGAGGAGCGCACATCATGATCCACACCGTCACCCTCGCCGTGAGCTTTCCGGTGTTCGGCAACAACTACTACTCGCAGCAGGCCGTCTCGCGCAAAGTGCTGTCGCTGGTGTTCGACAAGAACTTCGAAGCGCTGCTGATGCCCGCCGCCGGCAACCACTTCAGCAACGAAGTGGTCGGCCTCAACGATCAATTCCGCTTTTTGAATGATGTGCTGGCCGAACATCTGCTGGATGCCGAGCTGGCCCAACACACTTCGCGGTCGTTCAGTTTTTGAGACTGACCGTCACTGGCTATTGCGCACAGACCTCACGAACACACCCGCGTAACCAGCGATGCACCGGATCGGCGTCCAGACGCGGATGCCAGAGCATCGCGACGGTGAATTCCGGCAAGGCAACCGGCAGCGCAAAACTGTGCATGCCCGCCCGCAGGTTTTCGGTGTGGCGTTCAGGAACGGCAGCGATCAAATCGGTGGCTCGGGCAAGCGCCAACGCGGTCGAGAAACCGGCAACGATGGTCGCGACCTGCCGTTCCAGTTGCAGCGCCGCCAGCGCTTCATCGACAGGCCCCTTGTCGAGCCCGCGCCGCGAGACGCTGATGTGACCACCCGCCGCATAACGTTCCGGAGTGATCTCGCCCTGGCTCAACGGATGACCCACACGCACCACGCCGATGAATCGGTCACGAAACAAACCCTGGGTCCTTAACTCAGGCCCGGCAGCCTTCCCCACCACACCGGTTTCCAGATCAACGGTCCCGTCCCGCAGCGACGTGCTGTCCTTGTCAGGTTTGTGCATGAAGCGCAGCAGCACGCCCGGCGCTTGCTCGGCGACGCGGGCGATGAGCGGCGCGCCAAAGGTCTCCACAAAGCCCTCGCTGGTACGCAGCGTGAACGTGCGGACCAATTGTGTCAGGTCAGGCTGTTGCGCCGGGCGCAGCACCGCTTCGGCGTCCTGCACCAACTGGCTGACCCGCTCGCGCAATTCCAGCGCCCGAGGCGTGGCGACCAGTCCGCGCCCGGCCCGGACCAGCAACGGGTCACCGGTGGTTTCGCGCAACCGCGCCAACGCCCGGCTCATCGCCGACGGGCTCAGGCGCAAGCGTTTAGCGGCACGCGCCACGCTGCCTTCAGCGAGCAGCACATCAAGGGTGATCAGCAAATTGAAATCGGGAGTCGACATGCGTTGCCCCACGGCCGGGTGAGATGGCGTTTGACGCACGAGTAGAGTGCAACCCGTGCGCCTTCCGCCATGTTAGGCGCCAGCGTAGATTTCTGATAGCTCCACTTCGGGAGCGGTCAGATCCAGAGGGACAGCATGAAGCCGACTATCGCCATCGTCGACAACACAACACAGACACCCGCCGTGCGCTGGGCGCTGGTCAGCCTTTCGCTGTCGATGCTGCTGTCGTCACTCGGCACCAGCGTCGCCAACGTCGGCTTGCCGACGCTGGCCCAGGTGTTCGGTGCGACCTTTCAGGACGTGCAATGGGTCGTCATCGCGTATCTGCTGGCGATCACCACGCTGATCGTCAGCGTCGGAAGGCTCGGTGACCTGATCGGCCGCCGCCGGTTGCTGCTCGGCGGCATTGGCCTGTTCACCCTCGCCTCGGCGCTGTGCGCGTGGGCACCGACATTGGGCACGTTGATCGGCGCCCGAGCCCTGCAAGGCCTCGGTGCGGCGATCATGATGGCGCTGACCATGGCCTTCGTCGGTGAGACAGTGGCGAAAGCCAAAACCGGCAGCGCCATGGGGTTGCTCGGGACGATGTCGGCGATTGGCACCGCACTGGGGCCATCGCTGGGCGGTCTGTTGATCAGTGGGTTCGGTTGGCAGGCGATGTTCCTGGTCACCGTGCCATTGGGCCTGATGACGCTGCTGCTTGCGCATCGCTACCTGCCGGCGGATCGGCAGAAGGCAACCACCGGGAGCGTCCATTTCGACGCGTGGGGCACGCTGGTGTTGGCGTTGACGTTGGCGGCGTATGCGCTGGCCATGACGCTGGGCCGTGGCCATTTCGGGCTGCTTAATATCGGCTTGCTGTTGGCGGCGGGGTTCGGCGTGGGGCTCTTCGTTTTGGTTGAAATGAAAGTCGCTTCGCCGCTGATACGGCTGGCGATGTTTCGCAACCCGGTGCTGAGCGCGAGCCTGGCCATGAGCACACTGGTCGCGACGGTGATGATGGCAACGCTGGTGGTCGGGCCGTTTTATCTGGCCCACGGGCTTGGGCTGAAGGCGGTTGTGGTGGGCATAGTGCTCGCGGTCGGGCCCTGTGTCGCGGCCCTGACAGGTGTGCCCGCCGGCCGGATCGCCGACCGATTCGGCGCCCAACGGATGACTGTCGCCGGGCTGATCGCCATGGCCGTCGGGTGCCTGGTGTTATCGGTGTTGCCGCTGACAGTTGGCATCGGCGGGTACGTTGCACCGATGGTGGTGATCACGCTCGGCTATGCCGTATTCCAGACGGCCAACAACACCACGGTCATGAGCGATGTACAGCCCGATCAGCGCGGCGTTGTCTCGGGCATGCTCAATCTGTCGCGAAATCTGGGATTGATCACCGGTGCCTCGGCATTGGGCGCTGTATTTGCCCTCGCCTCGCAGGCGGCCGACATCACCCTGACGCCACCCGAAGCCGTGGCCCACGGCATGCGGGTCACCTTCGCGGTAGCGTTGGGGCTGATCGTTGTTGCGCTCGGCGTCGTGCTAGCCCGCCGAACGCTGAAACCTTTGTAGGAGCCGGCTTGCTGGCGATGGCGGCGTATCAATCACCATTGATGTTGGCTGACACACCGCTATCGCCGGCAAGCCGGCTCCTACAAGTGCGCGTATGGACGGGGAATGTTCGGTTAACGTAAATCCTGTAGGAGCCGGCTTGCCGGCGATGGCGGCTTATCAATCACTATTGATGTTGGCTGACACACCGCTATCGCCAGCAAGCCGGCTCCTACAGGGGATTTGCGTGCCTTTGGCTTACTGTTTGATCACAACCAGCGGTTCGCCTTTCTTGACGATGTACGTCGCCAGTTCGGAGCTGGTTTTGGTCCCGATGTTCTTCGCGATATGCGCGACGCCAGCCGGGATATACAGCGAGTCACCGGCCTTCAACGTCACCGGTGGCTGCCCTTCCAGTTGATATTCGAACGTGCCGTCGATGACATAAGCCACCTCCACGCCGGGATGGGAGTGGTTGGGCGACGAGACGCCCGGATCGATATCAACCCGTACCTGGATCACTTCACGACCGTCGACATCGAGGTCCTTTTTCAGGAGATCGGTGCGATGAATCCCTGTCTGCCAGCTTTTTGCGGGGGCCTTCACTTCCTCGGCCTGAGACATCCCGGAGAACGCCGCGAGTGCGGCAGTGGTGACAACAGCGACGCCAAGCATTCTGGCGGTGTGACGAGCGTTGATACGGAACATGGCATTTCTCCGGGTGATACCGTTGTGGTGCCCCATTAGGCGGCCGTCGTGTATCGGGGACGTGTCGCGGATGCCATGGTTTTGTAAGCCAAGATAGCTGCGGCCCCGAGGGATACACAGGAATACAAACCGGCCGACTCATTTGGAGGTGTTGAGCACCACCGCCGCCCGGATCAGCGCCTTCAATGCTGTTTCATCAAGCGTCTCGCCTTCATGAACATCAATCGCCCGACGGGTATTGCCTTCCAGGCTGGCGTTGAAGAGATGGGCAGGATCGTCCAGCGCAGCGCCTTTGGCGAAGGTCATTTTCACCGCCGCTTTGTACGTCTCGCCCGTGCAGATGATCCCGGCATGCGACCACACCGGCACGCCCCTCCACTTCCACTCCTCGACCACGTCGGGGTCTGCCTGTCGGATGATCGCCCTGACGCGCGCGAGCGTCTCGCCCCGCCAGTCATTCAATTCCCTGATTCGTGCGTCGATCAGCGCAGAGGCCGATTCGCCCCCGCTGCTTTCCTTCGTCATGGTGCTCGCCCTCGACTGATGGTGGTCGCTTGAGTATTGCCGACTCGGGGATTCTCTCCAGCAATCAGGTGACCGGCTGGTCGCACAAAGTTGCGAGAGGCGCATTCGCGGCCTATGGTCCAAACGATGCATTGCTGGCGACCGGCGTGCGATGGCTCGCCGCCGGTTGCTGTCCTTCCCGTGCGAATTTTCGCAAAGAGGTGACAACATGCCGAACGACTCCCGCCCTGCCGTGCTTGAACTGATCGGCAATACGCCGCTGGTGCGCGTCAGCCGCTTTGACACGGGCCCGTGCACCCTGTTTCTGAAGCTCGAATCACAGAACCCCGGCGGCTCGATCAAGGACCGCATCGGCCTGGCGATGATCGACGAAGCCGAGCGCGACGGCCGGCTGAAGTCCGGCGGCACCATCGTCGAGGCCACCGCCGGCAACACCGGCCTCGGTCTGGCCTTGGTCGGCCGTGCCAAGGGCTATCGGGTGGTGCTGGTGGTGCCGGACAAGATGTCCACCGAGAAAGTCTTGCACCTCAAGGCCATGGGCGCCGAGGTGCACATCACCCGCTCCGACGTGGGCAAGGGCCATCCCGATTATTACCAGGACGTCGCCGCACGGCTGGCGCTGGAAATTCCCGACGCATTCTTCGCCGATCAGTTCAACAACCCGGCCAACCCGCTCGCCCATGAGTGCAGCACCGCACCGGAGATCTGGGCGCAAACCCAGCATGACGTGGATGCGATTGTCGTCGGCGTCGGCTCGGCCGGCACGCTGACCGGGCTGACCCGTTTCTTCAAGCGCGTACAGCCCAATCTGGAAATGGTGCTGGCCGACCCCATCGGTTCGGTGATGGCCGAATACAGCCGCAGCGGCACCATGCAGACGCCCGGTTCGTGGGCGGTGGAAGGCATCGGCGAAGACTTCATCCCCTCGATTGCCGACCTGTCCAGCGTGCGCCACGCCTATTCGATCAGCGACGAGGAAAGCTTCGATCACGCCCGCCAACTGCTGCGCGCCGAAGGCATTCTCGGCGGTTCTTCGACCGGCACCCTGCTGGCGGCGGCGCTGCGTTACTGCCGCGAGCAAACCACGCCAAAACGCGTGGTCAGCTTCGTCTGCGACACTGGCACACGCTACCTGTCGAAGGTCTACAACGACCAGTGGATGAACGATCAGGGCTTGCTCAAGCGCAAACCTTATGGCGACCTGCGCGATGTGATCGCACGGCGCTTCGAGGATGGCCGGGTGATCAGCGTCGGGCCGGACGACACGCTGCTGACGGCGTTCCAGCGCATGCGCCTGGCGGATGTGTCGCAATTGCCGGTGCTGGCGGACGGCAAGCAACTGGTCGGCGTGATCGACGAATCCGACATTCTGCTGGGCATGCAGGAAGATCCTTCACACTTCCGCTTGACCGTGGCCAGCGCAATGACCGACAAAGTAGAAACCCTGCCGCCCAGCGCCAGCCTGGAAAAGCTGCAGGCAGAACTCGATCGCGGGCTGGTCGCGATCATCGCCGACGCCTCGGGCTTCCACGGCCTGATTACTCGCGTCGACCTGCTCAATCATTTGCGGAGATCCCTTGCATGAGTCAACACGATGAAAACGCCGCGGCACGCGCCTTTGCCACTCGGGTGATCCACGCCGGGCAAACGCCGGACCCGACCACCGGCGCATTGATGCCACCGATTTATGCCAACTCCACCTATTTGCAACAAAGCCCCGGCGTGCACAAAGGTTTCGATTACGGGCGCTCGCACAACCCGACGCGCTTCGCCCTGGAACGCTGCGTCGCCGACCTGGAAAGCGGCACCCAGGCCTTCGCGTTCGCCTCCGGGCTGGCGGCGATTTCCACGGTGCTGGAACTGCTCGACGCAGGGTCGCACATCGTGTCCGGCAATGACCTGTACGGCGGGACGTTCCGACTGTTCGACAAGGTGCGTAAACGCAGCGCCGGGCATCGCTTCAGCTTCGTCGACCTGACGGACCTCGGGGCGTTCGAAGCGTCGTTGCAGGACGACACCAAAATGGTCTGGGTCGAGACGCCGAGCAATCCATTGCTGAGCCTGACCGACCTCGCCGCCGTCGCACGTATCTGCCGCGACCGCGACATCATCTGCGTCGCCGATAACACCTTTGCCAGCCCGTGGATCCAGCGCCCGCTGGAGCTGGGTTTCGACATCGTGCTGCACTCGACCACCAAATACCTGAACGGCCACTCCGACGTGATCGGCGGCATCGCCGTGGTCGGGCAGAACCCGGAACTGGCGCAACGCCTGGGTTTCCTGCAGAACTCGGTGGGCGCGATCGCCGGACCGTTCGACGCATTTCTGACCCTGCGCGGCGTGAAAACCCTGGCGCTGCGCATGGAGCGCCACTGCAGTAACGCGCTTGAGTTGGCGCAATGGCTGGAACGCCAGCCGCAAGTGGCGCGCGTCTACTACCCGGGCCTGCCGTCGCACCCGCAGCATGAATTGGCAAAGCGGCAGATGCGCGGTTTCGGCGGGATGATTTCTGTCGATCTGAAGAGTGATCTGGCGGGTGCCACGCGCTTCCTTGAGAGCGTACGGATATTCGCCCTGGCCGAGAGTCTGGGCGGCGTGGAAAGCCTGATCGAGCACCCGGCGATCATGACCCACGCCACCATCCCCGCAGAAACCCGTGCACAGCTGGGGATTGGCGACGGGCTGGTGCGGTTGTCCGTGGGAGTTGAAGATGTCGAGGATCTGCGTGCCGACCTGGCGCAGGCGCTGACGCGGATCTGAAAAACAAAGGGCTGTGGCATGCCCCCTGTAGGAGCCGGCTTGCCGGCGATGGCGGTGTGCCAGCCAACATTAATGCTGATTGATCTACCGCTATCGCCGGCAAGCCGGCTCCTACAGGGGAATGCGTAAGGCCGGCCGATTGCGCTCCGCCTTGGGTGTTATTCGCCGGACTTGATGCTGGTCCAGACCCGCGTGCGCACCCGCTCAAGCTTTTGCGGCAGCGGTTGCACCACATACAGGGTTTTCAACGCTTCGCTGGTCGGCGTCAGGTTCGGGTTGCCGGTGATCTCTTTGTTGATCAGCGCAAGCGAGTCCTTGTTGGCGTTGGGGTAGCCGAGGAAATCACTGATCGGGGCGATGACTTTCGGGTCCAGCAAGGTGTTGAGAAACTCGTGGGCTTCCTCCACGTTCTTCGCGCTTTTAGGGATGGCAAAGGTATCAAACCAGATCGGCGCGCCCTCCTTCGGCAAGCGCCAGTCGACCACTACGCCGTTGCCCGCTTCCTTGGCGCGATTGCCGAACTGATAGAAGCTGCCGGAATAGCCGATGGCGACGCAGATGTCGCCGTTGGCGATGTCGGTCATGTACTTGGCGGAGTTGAAGTAGGTGACGTAAGGGCGAATCTTCAGCATCAATGCCTTGGCTTTTTCGTAGTCGTCCGGGTTCTGGCTGTTCGGGTCCAGCCCCAGATAGTGCAGCGCCAGCGGCAGGATTTCCGAAGGTGAGTCGAGCATGGCGACGCCACAGGATTTCAGCTTCTGCATGTTCTGCGGGTTGAACACCAGATCCCAACTGTCCACCGGCGCATTCTCACCCAGCGCGGCCTTGACCTTGGCCGGGTTGAAACCGATCAGCACGGTGCCGTACATGTAGGGCACGCCGTATTGGTTGCCCGGATCGTTCTTGTCCAGCAATGCGAGCAGTGCCGGGTCCTGGTGTTTCCAGTTCGGCAGCTTGGACTTGTCGAGTTTCTGGAATACACCTGCCTTGATCTGGGTTTCGATGAACTGGTTCGACGGCACCACCAGGTCGTACCCCGAGTTACCCGTCAGCAGCTTGGCTTCCAGCGATTCGTTGGTGTCGAAGGTGTCCCAGGTCACTTTGATTCCGCTTTTCTGGGCGAAGTCCTTGGGCACGGACGGCAGGATGTAGTCCGCCCAGTTGTACACCCGCAATTCCCGCTGTTCGGCGTGCACGGCACTCGCCAACAGCGTCAGCCCACAAACAGTGGCGCCCAGTATGCGTTTCATCATGACCATGAATGAATTCCCCAAATGTGTCGCTCGTTGGTTTTTATGTTCTGTACACGGCAGGCCTTAAAAATTGCCCAGGGCAAGGAAAACAGGATTTCAGTTGTGGATTCGCAAGCGTGCTGAAACAGCAATGCTGCTTCGATTCTTGCTGACGAACGAGTGAGTTCATAGTGCGAGGTCGGCCAAAAGGAGATCGAAATGGCCAATATCGGTGTCCCGGTGGATCCGGTGGCGGAAGACGCCCTGATCACCCTGTTGTACGCAATCCCTGTAGGAGCCGGCTTGCTGGCGATAGCGTCCGTCCAGTCAACAAACAAG
>NZ_JAGYGF010000041.1:0-56341 GCF_019947305.1 Pseudomonas sp. BF-RE-21
GTCGCCCCCTCGAGAGGCCGAGTGGAGGTTCTGCGCAGTGGGCAACCCGGCATGGATGCCGGGTTAGCCGCGCACGGCCAAGGATGGCCGATCGCGGCGGGCCCACGGAGCAGGACCGGAGCGAGGGCATGGCGAGCATTAGCGAGCCACCGAACGAAAGGGGCAAAAGCGCTTTGGTTACTTTGGGGCTTTTCCAAAGTGACTCGCCGTAAGGGCGAAACCAATAGCAGCCGTTACCCCAAGAATGGATATGCACCCAAACAAAAGCACACCAGCCCCCCTAAAAAACGAATCTTTTTATTGCCCGATATTTCCCTTTTCGCAGTCCCCGCGTAAGCACTAACCGATATAACGGTTATAACTGTCCGCCAGAAATATTTTAAAAACAGACCTTTACAGCGCGAATATGACACTACACTTCAACTCAAGCGGCTTGAACCGCTTACGGCGAGCCTGAGTCGATCCACCCGCTGCCAACGCTAAGTTCAGGACTCGCCGACCACTTCTTGTTCGAGGGTTTTATGGGTATCGCTGCCAGCGAACTGTGCCGTTATGTGATCCGTCCGACACTGATCTACCTGGGACGCCATAGCGCGACCGCCGAATCCCTGCTGCTGGGCATCGCCGCCAGTCAGTCAGCCCTTGGTTCCGCCCTGCATGACCGCCGTGGACACGGCTTGTACCGAATCGCCGAACCCCGCCACCAGGCACTCTGGGACCATTACCTGGCACTTGATCCGGAACGCGCGAGCCTGGTGCGCGGACTGGCCAGCCAGCATGCGTTCCTCAGCGGCCCACACCTCGAATTGACCGTAAACCTGCGTTACGCCACAGCCATCGCCTGGCTGCTGGTCGAAGAACAGAACACCCCCCTCCCCGAAGCAGACGACTTGCTGGGAATGGCCCGAATCTGGCGCCAGACCTTCCAGCCCCAAGGACGCCTGAGAGATTTCACCTACGCCTGGCAAACCTGTGTATCACCGTTGAATCAAGTCGCCTGCTGACCCCCTCGCTTAACAAGATCGCCCAACAGGTCGCGATTTTGGTCGGATTGTCCTACAAAACCGCTCTAAATCAAGCAATACAGCCTATAGCGCTGGGACGAAAATGTTGGTAATTTTCGCCCCGGTGATCACCAGGAGTTCTAATAATGAAAAAAGTAATGCTCAAAACCACCCTTAGCCTCGCCGTTGCCTTGGCATCCACCCAAATCTTCGCAAGTGGTTTTGCCCTCAACGAACAAAGCATCAGTGGGATGGGCACTGGTTTTGCCGGGCGATCTTCTGCTGCCGACGACGCATCCACCGTTTTTGGCAACCCTGCCGGTATGTCTCGCCTCAAGCGCGAACAAGTGACCGGTGGGGTTGCATTTATCGACGCGCACGCTGACATCAGCGATGCAAGCTCCCGCCCGAATAGTGGTACCAACAAAGGTGACATGGTCCCTTTCATGGGCGTACCCATGGGCTACTACGTAAAGCCAATCGATGACCAGTGGGCTGTCGGTTTCGGCGTCTACGCACCATTCGGCCTGGTGACCGACTACGAGAACGGCTTCGCCGGCAAATACTTCGGCAGCAAGAGCGAAGTCACGATCGTCACCCTGCAGCCAACTGTCAGCTACGCCTTCAACGACAAGGTGTCCATCGGTTTCGGTCCGACCATCAACCGCATCGACGGCAAGCTGGAATCGAACCTGTCGCTGAACCCGCAGGCAGCGGACGGTACCGTCAAGATCAAGGGTGACGACACCGCTATCGGCTACAACATCGGCATCATGGTTCAAGCCCTCGAAAGCACTCGCCTCGGCCTGACCTATCACTCGAAAGTGAAGTACAAGCTGGACGGTGACACCAAGGTCAACTACGGCGTACTCGCGGCGCTGGGCCAGAACCCGAACCAGAAGTTCGACGCTTCGCTGGACATCACCACGCCTGAGTCCGTGGACTTCTCGGTCACTCATCAGCTGGACGATAAGTGGACCCTCTACGCAGGCAGCACCTGGACTCGCTGGAGCCGCCTGAAAGAAATCACCGTCGAGAACGAAGGCGTTCCTGCCGCTCTGGCAGCGCGCGGCCTTCGCACGATCACTGAAGAGCAGAACTGGCACGACACCTGGGCTCACGCCATCGGTGCTTCCTATCAGCTGAACAAGCAATGGGTGCTGCGTACCGGTCTGTCCGTCGACCAGGCGCCGACCAACAACGAAAACCGTTCCCCGCGCATTCCGACTGGCGATCGCAAGATCTTCAGCCTGGGCGCTGGCTGGAGCCCGACCGACGACCTGACCATCGACGTAGCGTATTCGTACCTGCGCGAAGAGTCGGTCAAGGTCAACAACAGCAACGGTGCTCCTCGCAACCAGACCTACAACGCCAAGTATGAAAACTGGGCGAACGGTTTCGGCATTGGTGCGACCTACCGCTTCTGATGTGATTCACGGCGAGCCTGAACCCCTCGCCGCCTGAATCAAAAAAGCCCCGCGCTCTTTACAGAGGCGGGGCTTTTTAGTGGATGTCGATCAGGGTTGTGAAGCCAGGGCTTTTTCCACGGCGGCGATGAATTCTGGATCGTCAGGCGTGGTGAGGCTGGAGAAGTTGGCGATCACCTTGCCTTTGCGATCGACCACATACTTGTAGAAATTCCACTTCGGCGCATCGCTTTGGGCGGCAAGCACCTGGAACAGATGAATCGCATCATCACCGCGAACCTTCTGCGTCTCGGTCATAGTGAAGGTCACGCCGTAATTCACGTAGCAAACCTTGGCGGTTTCCGCACCATCCTTGGATTCCTGCTTGAAGTCATTGGAAGGCACACCGATCACCTCCAGCCCCTGCCCCTTGTAACGCTGATTCAGCGCCTCCAGGCTTTTGAACTGAGGGGCGAAACCGCAAAAGCTCGCGGTGTTGACCACCACCAGCGGTTTGCCGGCGAAGCGCTGGCACAGGTCGATCGTTTCCTTGGCCCGCAGCTTGGGCAACGAGCCTTGCAAAAGCTCAGGGCACTCGTCGGCCGCTTGAGCCAATCCGGTAAACGCCATGAGTAACGCGGGAACGGCAAACCAGCGCATCAGCATGTCCATGCATCCTTGAAAAGTCGTCTGCATTGAACTTACTCGCCCTCACATCGTGCTAGCAAGCGCCCATGCCCAATTGCATCAACGCCAGCCCGCCCTGATGCCAGCCCCACCACGCCAGGGCCAGCAGCAACAGGCCGCCCGCTGCCACGGCGATTCGTGGCCAGAGGCTGTTCATGTCGCGCTCATCCGGGTTTGCAGGCGCGCCACCGGCCGCTCACGCACTGGCCAATTCAAGGCAGCCGCCAACAGGCTCAAAAGAATCGCTACTTGCCAGATCAAGTCATAACTCCCGGTTCGGTCATACACCACCCCGCCCAACCAGCCCCCCAGGAACGATCCGAGCTGGTGGAACAGGAAAACGATCCCACCGAGCATGGACAGATTTCTTACGCCGAACAAGGTCGCCACAGTGCCGTTGGTCAACGGCACCGTCGACAGCCACAGGAAGCCCATGGCCATGCCAAACAGATACGCCGTGGTTGTCGTCACCGGCGCCCACAGAAACAGGACAATCACCACAGCCCGCAGCACATACAGACCGGTGAGCAAACGCGGCTTGGACATCCGCCCGCCGAGCCAGCCCGCTGTGTAAGTACCGAAGATGTTGAACAACCCGATCAGCGCCAGCACCGTCGTACCGACCGTGGCGGGCAAATGCTGATCCACCAGATACGCCGGCAAGTGCACGCCGATGAACACCACCTGGAAACCGCAGACAAAAAAGCCGAACGACAGCAGCCAGAATCCCGAATGGGAACAGGCTTCGCGCAAGGCTTCGGACAGGGTCTGCTCGTGACCGAGAACCGGCAACGGCTTGTCCTTGAGCATGCTCACCAGCGGCACGATCAGCGCGACCAACAGGCCCAGCGCCAGCAATGCCGCCGACCAGCCGAGCCAACCGATCAAACCCAGCGTGCCCGGTACCATCGCGAACTGGCCAAAAGAGCCGGCAGCGCTGGCGATGCCCATGCCCATGCTACGTTTCTCCGGGGGTACCACGCGGCCAACCACGCCCAGGATCACCGAAAATGAGGTGCCCGACAGCCCGATACCGATCAATAGTCCCGCGCTCAGCGACAGGGTTACCGCCGAATCGGACAAGCCCATGAACAGCAGGCCCATCGCGTAGAGCACGCCGCCGATCAGCACCACTTTCGCCGCGCCGAAGCGGTCGGCCAACGCGCCGGTAAAGGGCTGCGCCAAGCCCCAGATCAGGTTCTGCAAGGCGATGGCAAAGGCAAACGTCTCACGCCCCCAACCGAACTCGGCACTCATCGGCGCCAGAAACAGCCCGAAGCCGTGTCGCACGCCCAGAGACAACGCAAGGATCAGCGCACTCCCCACTAAAACCCAACCGCAAGTACGCCACATCGATGTCATTCTTATTCTCCGGTAGCGGGTATATACCCGCTTAAGATCGGAAAAACTGGCGTCAGGCCAGTTCGTCCAGCAGCTTCAGCAAAATTTCGCGTTTTTCGGCGCCCAGACGATCAACCAGTCGCTGCTGCGCCGCCTCCCAGGCCGGCAAGGCCGCTTTCAGGCGTTCAGCGCCGGCCTCGGTCAACCGGACGATGCGATTACGCATGTCTTCGCCCTCGACCAGCATGACCAGGCCGTCACCTTCCAATACCCGCAGATTGCGCCCGAGGGTGCTGCGGTCCAGGCCCATGGCTTCCGCCAGGGTGGAAATACTCGGTTCATTCAGACGCTGCAGATTGCACAACAAAGAATACTGGGCAACGTTGATTCCGAAGCCGTCGAGAGCGCCGTCGTAGTGCCTGCTGACGCCACGGGCGGCGCGACGCAGGTTGATGCATAAACATTGAGAGTCGAGCATGGTGCGTGTATATACCCGCGGTTGAATGAATGCAAATTTTTGATACAAAACCCTGTAGGAGCGAGGCTTGCCCGCGAAGAACGATAACTCGGTTTTTCTGTTAGACCGCGGGGCACTCTTCGCGGGCAAGTCGGATCGCCGCACCGCTCGCTCCTACAGGAACAGTGCAAGGCCAATCAGTAAAACCATCTCCAGCAATTCCAGCAACGCCCCCGCCGTATCGCCCGTGGTCCCGCCCAATCGCCGCAGCATCACCTGCCGCAACCAGACAAACACCAGCGCCGCCAACACCAACGCCACGACACCGCCGAGCCCTGCCATCAGCACACAAGCCAATGCACTGAGCGCCAGCACCTGCTTGCCAGCCAGACGCGGCAGATGATCGGCCAGCGCCTGCCCCAAGCCACCTGCCCGCACATACGGCGTAGTCAGGAACAGCCCGAGCAACGCAGCACGGCCAATCAACGGAACGATGATCAGGAAAACGCTTTGCTGCTGCTCAATCAATGCCAGCAACGCCGCGAACTTCAGCAGCAACACCAATACCAGCGTGACCACCGCTATCGGACCGCTGCGCGGGTCCTTCATGATCGTCAGCGTTCGCTCGCGATCGCCGAAACCACCGAGCCACGCATCAGCGCTATCAGCCAGGCCGTCGAGGTGCAACGCACCGCTGAGCAACACCCAAGCCGTCAACAGCAACGCCGCGTGCAGCAACAACGGCGCGCCCGACAACGCCCAGTTCAACGCCCACAAGATCCCGCCGAACAACAGCCCCACCAGCGGATAAAACAGCAGCGAGCGCCCCAGTTCCTGCGGCGCCGGCATGCCCGGCAGACGAATCGGCAGGCTGCTCAGAAATTGCAGGGCGATCCAGAACGGCAACATGATCAGATCGCTTCCTTGAGAATGACGCCGGGTTCGACGTTCAACGAAAACAGCGAACCATGGCCCACTTCAACGTTGAGCAACTGCTCGCGCGGCAATCCCCGCGCCTGCGCCAGCAACAAACGCATGACGCCGCCATGACTGATCAGCAACACACGCTCGCCCGCGCAGGCAACCTGCAAACGCCCGACCGCGGTCAGCACTCGCGTTGAAAAATCCTCGACCCGCTCACCCTGCGGCGGCGTAAACGAATAGGGATCGGCCCAGAACAAACCCAACGCCTCGGCATCCGTTTCCATCAGCGCCGCTGCGCTCTGCCCTTCCCAGGCACCGAAATGCAGTTCTTGCAGATCTTTTTCCAGCTGCACTGGCAAACCCAGTTGCGCCCCGAGTTCTTCGGCGAACCGCGCACAGCGTTGCAATGGCGAACTGACCAGACGATCCCATGGCCCCTGCGCGACCACCGCTGCGCGCATCTGCGCCCAGCCTGTGGCGGTCAGTGCATCGTCGAGGCTGCCGCGCAAACCGCCGCCCAGTTCGGTTTCGCCGTGACGCAACAGGTCCAGGCGCAAGGTCATGCCGGACGGTCCGCCACGGCGGCTTCGGCGAAGGTCGCCATTTGCCCGTGGAGGTCACACGCCAGGCGCAGCAACGGCACGGCCAACGCCGCGCCGCTGCCCTCGCCCAAGCGCAGACCGAGGTCCAGCAAGGGTTCGGCGTTCAGGGTTTCCAGCACATGGCGATGACCCGGCTCGGCACCGCGATGCCCGAACAACAGCCACTCGCGGCATTGCGGATTCAAGCGCACCGCCACCAATGCGGCGACGCTGCAAATGAACCCGTCCACCAGCACCGCGACGCCTTCCTGGGCACAGGCCAGATATGCGCCGACCAGTGCGGCGATTTCAAAACCACCGAGGTTGAACAGGGTTTGCAGTGCATCGCCACGCTGAGCGCTGTGCAAGGCCAAAGCGCGCTCGATGACCTGAGCCTTATGGCTGACACCCGCCGCGTTGAGGCCGGTGCCCGGCCCGGTCAAGTGCACCACCGGACAATCCAGCAAGGCGCAGGCCAATGCACTGGCCGCCGTGGTGTTGCCGATGCCCATCTCCCCGCCGATGAACAACTGCGCGCCCGCCGCAATGGCGCGCTGCACGCTGTCGCGACCGGCCTGCAAGGCGAGTTCACCCTGGGCTTGAGTCATGGCCGGGCCGTCGACAAAATTCGCGGTGCCGGCACCGATGTTCAAGTGGCGCACACCCGGCAGATTCAGCGACGGCGTGACCGTGCCGAGGTCGACCACTTCGAGCGACGCGCCGAGTTGGCGCGCCAACACACTGATCGCCGCCCCACCGTTGACGAAGTTGTGCAGCATCTGCCCGGTGACTTCCTGGGGAAACGCCGACACACCTTCGGCGACCACGCCATGGTCGCCGGCAAAAATCGCGATCCACAGCTGATCCAGGCTCGGCTTGACCTGCCCCTGCAATCCCGCCAACTGCACCGCCACCGACTCCAGCCGCCCAAGGGAACCGGCCGGTTTGGTCAGTTGCTGTTGCCGGGCTTCAGCCTGCTCGACGGCTTGGGCATCGATCGGCTTGCAGGGGTTCAGCCACCAGGATTGAGTCATAACGCAGTTCCTTTCAGAGTCAGGGGCAGGCCGGCGACGGTCAGGACGACTCGCTGACAGCGCTCGGCCAAAGCTTGATGCAGCCAACCGGCTTCATCGACGTAGCGGCGAGTCAATTCGCCCAGCGGTACGACACCCATTCCGGTCTCGTTGCTGACAAAAATGATTTCACCCGGCAGTTCGGCCAGGCAGTCCAGCAGGGCTTCGCGTTCGGCTGTCAGGCGCTCGGCGTCGTCGAGCATCAGCAGATTGGTCATCCACAGGGTCAGGCAATCCACCAACAGGCAACGCTTGGCACAGGCGGTTTCACGCAGGACGCGGGCCAGCTCAACCGGTTCTTCGATCAGCGCCCATTCGGCTGGACGACGGGCGCGGTGGTGGGCGACCCGCTCGCTCATTTCACCGTCCAGGGGTTGGCTGGTGGCGATGTAGGTCACCGGGAGCTGGCTGTCTGCTGCCAGTTTTTCGGCCAGGCGACTTTTGCCGGAACGGGCGCCGCCGAGGATCAGTTGCAGCATGGTTCATTCCTTCAAATAGGCGGTGCGGTCAATGGCCTCTTCGCGGGCAAGCCTCGCTCCTACGGGTTTGCGCGACTCTCGATCTTGTAGGAGCGAGGCTTGCCCGCGAAGGGGCCAGAACAGCCACCTCAAATCCCGCAGAGCTCACGCAACAGTCGGGTATCCAGATGCTTCTCCACCAAATCCGCCAACCGCTCGATATCTCGCTCACGCAACCCGTGGTAATCCACTTCCTGCACATCCTGCAAACCCGCCCAGCGCAACAGCGCACTGCACGCCGCCGGCGATTCAAACAGGCCATGCAGGTAGGTGCCGAAAATCTGCCCGTCGCCACTTTGCGCGCCATCGCAACGGCCATCGTCCAGCTGCACGGCGGCATTTTCCAATGCCGGGCCGGTGGTGACGCCGGCATGAATTTCGTAGCCGCTGACCGGCGCATCTTCCAGCGCCAGACGCCCGCGCACATTGCGCAACTGCTTTTCTTCTTCCAGTTGCGTTTCGAACGCCAACAACCCCAAACCGGCGCTGGAGCCCGGCGCACCTTCAAGGCCCAACGGATCGTGCACCTGCTCGCCGAGCATTTGCAGGCCGCCGCAAATACCCAGGACTTTTCCGCCGTAGCGCAGATGGCGGGCGATGGCGGTTTCCCAGCCGTTGGCGCGCAGATACGCAAGGTCGCTGCGCACGCTTTTCGAGCCAGGAAGAATGATCAGGTCGGCGGGCGGAATCGCCTGGCCGGGGCCGATGAATTGCAGGTCGACTTGCGGGTGCAGGCGCAGCGGATCGAAGTCGGTGTGGTTGCTGATGCGCGGTAACACCGGCACCACCACTTTGAGCACTTGATCGGCCTTGTCGGTCTGGCGCTGATCGATGCCGTCCTCGGCTTCCAGGTGCAGGTCCATCACGTACGGCAGAACGCCAATCACCGGTTTGCCGGTGCGTGCTTCCAGCCAGTCGAGGCCCGGCTGCAGCAGCGCAATGTCGCCGCGAAAACGGTTGATGATGAAGCCTTTGACCCGTGCCTGCTCGCTTGGCGACAGCAGTTCCAGGGTGCCTACCAGATGCGCGAACACCCCGCCGCGATTGATGTCGGCGATCAATACAACTGGGCAATCCACTGCCTCGGCGAACCCCATGTTGGCGATGTCGCCGGCGCGCAGATTGATCTCGGCCGGTGAGCCTGCTCCTTCGACCATGACCACTGGATACGCCGCGCTCAGTCGCGCATGGGAGGCCAGCACCGCTTGCATGGCGATGGCTTTGTAGTCGTGATAGGCGACCGCGTTCATGGTCGTGACGGCGCGCCCATGGATGATCACCTGAGCACCGGTGTCGCTGTTGGGTTTGAGCAATACCGGGTTCATGTCGGTATGCGGTTCGAGGTTGGCGGCTTGAGCCTGCACGGCTTGCGCGCGGCCGATCTCGCCACCGTCAGCAGTCACGGCGCTGTTGAGCGCCATGTTCTGCGGCTTGAACGGCACCACGCGCACGCCCTGCCGCGTGACCCAGCGACACAACGCCGTCACCAGCGTGCTTTTACCGGCGTCCGATGTAGTGCCTTGCACCATCAGCGTAGTCATCGGCTTTCCTTGGCGTAATCTGTAAACGCTTGCGCGAGACGGGTCCAGTCGGCTTCTTCGCCGGGCAGGCCGAAACGCAGGCTGCTGTTGTGGGTGAACAACCGCAGCAGAATGCCGCGCCGGGCCATGAACTCATGCAGCTCTTCGGCGCACTCGGTCACCAGCCATTGAAACAACGCGCAACCGCCCTGAGGTTTGAAGCCGTGTTCTTCAAGCAACAGCGCCAGCCGTTTGCTGGCTTCTTCGGTACGCAGACGTTGTCTGGCGTGGCCTTCGGCATCCTTCAGGCAGGCTTGCCCCAACACACGGGTCGGTCCGCTGACGGCCCAGGGGCCGACTTGTTCGGCGAGCAACTTGAGCAACTTGCGCTCCGCCAGTACGAAGCCCAAGCGCACCCCGGCCAGACCAAAAAACTTGCCGAAGGAACGCAGCACGATCAAGCCCACCATATGGGCACATGGCGCCAGACTCAGTTGCGGCGTGTTGTCCATGAACGCTTCGTCGACCACCAGCCAGCCGCCGCGCTGCGCCAGCCTGGAATGCCAGTCGAGCAGACGACTCGGGGTCAGGCTCAAGCCCGTCGGATTGTTCGGATTGACCACCACCAGCACATCGAGACTGTCGATGAAGAAGTCGACTTCCTGCTCCAGCACTTCTCGCACTATATAACCGTTGCGACGCCAAGCTTCGGCGTGCTCGGCGTAACACGGCGACAGCACGCCAACCTTGCCGTCCCGCCGCAAACGCGGCAGCAACTGGATCGCCATTTGCGAACCGGCCACCGGCAACACCTGCGCGGTGCCGTAATAATCACAGGCGGCCTGCTCCAGACCGTCATCGTTTTCCGGTAACCGCGCCCAGGCGCGCAACGGAATGTCCGGGACAGGAAACGGCCAGGGCGCGAGGCCGCTGGACAGGTCAAGCCAATCAGCTTCGGCGATACCGTATTCGAGCGCAGCCTTGCGTAACCGTCCACCGTGTTCAAGCATAGAATTCAGCTCCCACGCAGAGAATCAGCAGCCATAACCATACCCCGCGCTGGACCAATTGCCAGCCACGGTCAATGGAGTCGGCGTCCGCCGGCACGCCTTCGCCCAGCTGCGGACGCTGATGCAACTCGCCGTGATAAATCGCCGCCCCGCCCAACTCGACACCCAGCGCACCGGCTCCCGCAGCCATCACCGGCCCGGCGTTCGGGCTGTCCCAGGTCGGGCCCTGGGTGCGCCAGCATTTCAGTGCGAGTCGGGTTTTGCCCAGCAGCGCGTAGGTCAATGCCGCCAGCCGCGCCGGAATGTAGTTGAGCACGTCGTCGATTTTCGCCGCCGCCCAGCCAAACCGTTCGAAGCGTTCGTTGCGATAGCCCCACATCGCGTCCAGCGTATTGCTCAATCGGTAGAGCACCACGCCCGGCGCACCGGCCACGGCAAACCAGAACAGCGCAGCAAACACCGCGTCGCTGCCGTTCTCCAACACCGATTCGGTAGCGGCGCGGGCCACTTCGGTTTGATCCAGTTCGCTGGTCTGGCGACTGACCAGATAGCCAACGCGTGTGCGCGCCTCCTCCAGATCATCACTGCGCAGCGCCTTGGCGACCGGCTCGACGTGTTCACCGAGACTGCGCAGGCCGAGGGCGCAATAGAGCGCGAGAATTTCAACGATCCAGCCAACGTAAGGCGCCCAGGAAAGCGCCGTGGCCAGCAAGGTCAGCGGCAACACCGCAATCACCCATGCCGTGACGCCGTGACTGCGCCAGCCGCGCCCGCCACCATTGAAACGTTGCTCGATGCGGTCGGCAAAACGGCCGAACGCCACCAGCGGATGCCAGCGCTTGGGTTCACCCAGCAGCGCATCCAGCGCAACCGCGGCGACACTCAACAACGCCACACTCATTGACTCACTCCCCAATAATTTTCGTACAGCATTTCACTGAGCGGGCGCGCTTGCGCCCAGCCTTCGAGTACCAGCATCGGCGCCGGATAGAATTCCTTGACCGGGCCCAGGCAAAGAACAGCCATAGGCTTGGCCCCGGCGGGCAAACCCAGCAGGTCGGCCAGGGCTTGCGGCTCGAACAAAGAGACCCAGCCCATGCCGAGTCCTTCTGCACGGGACGCCAGCCACAGGTTCTGGATCGCGCAGGACAACGACGCCATGTCCATTTCCGGCAAGGTGCGACGGCCAAAGATGTGCCGCTCGCGATCGTCCATCAGCGCAGCGACCAGCACTTCGGCGCAGTCGTTGATGCCTTCGACTTTCAACTTCATGAATTCATCGGTGCGCTCGCCGAGGGCTTCGGCGGTGCGCATGCGCTCCTCTTCCACCAGCAACTGGATCTTGCCGCGCAAGGCCCGGTCACTGATGCGGATGAACCGCCAGGGCTGCATCAGGCCGACGCTTGGCGCCTGGTGCGCGGCGTCGAGCAGGCGCCGGAGCAACTCGGGTTCGACGGTGCCGCCGCTGAAGTGGCGCATGTCGCGGCGTTCGGCGATGGCTCGGTAGACCGCTTCGCGTTCGGCTTCCGAAAAGGCGTTGTCGGTCATGGCCTCATCGCTGGCAAGCCAGCTCCTACAGGGGTTAGGTGATCAACTGTAGGAGCTGGCTTGCCAGCGATGGCGGCCTCCCGGTCAGGCGCAAACAACGCGGCAATCGCGGTCGGATTCGACGGAAAATAAAAATGCACATAAGAAGCGGTCATCCGCCCCTCACGATAAACCGCCTCCGCCCCACGCCCGCCATTCGGACTCAGGCCACGAGCAATCGGCTCAAGCTCGGTGCTGGTCAGCGAGTGATGATAGGTATGCCCGCGCAGCGAACCTTCCGGCAAGTCAACCGCCTGCAACGCCAGCGCCGCCAATCGTTTCTGCATCACCGCATCACCGCTCAGCAAACCAACCAGCTCCGCCCGCGTGCCTTCGACATCGGTCAGCGAATCGAGCAAATACAACATGCCGCCACACTCGGCCAGCAAGGGTTTACCCGCCGCGTGATGAGCGCGGATGGCGTTGAGCATTTGAGTATTCCGAGACAGCGCCACATGGTGCAATTCCGGGTAGCCGCCCGGCAGATAGAGGCTGTCAGCCTCCGGCAATTGCGTGTCGCGGATCGGCGAGAAGAATGACAATTCGGCGCCCATGGCCCGGAGCAAATCCAGGCTCGCGCCGTAGGTGAAAGCGAACGCCTCATCACGGGCCACGGCGATTCGGACACCGGCCAGCAACGGCTCGGCGGCGATCACTTCTGGAGCGGCGAATTCCACAGGCGGCGGCAGCGTAACGTCGCAGCTGTTGGCCAGCGATTCGGCCGCCGCATCGAGGCGCAGGTCGAGGTCATTCAGCTCGCTGGCTTGCACCAGACCAAGATGCCGACTCGGCAGCTCGATCCCGGTTTCCCGGGACAACGCGCCGTACCAGCGCAAGCCTTCGGTCAGGCTGCCTTCGAGCAATTGCGCATGGCGCAAGGTGCCCACGCGGTTGGCCAGCACGCCGGCGAACGGCAAGTCCGGCTGATACTTCGCCAGCCCCAGCGCCAGCGCACCAAAGGTCTGCGCCATCGCCGTGCCGTCGATCACCCCGAGCACCGGCACACCAAAGTGCCGCGCCAGATCGGCGCTGGACGGCGTGCCGTCGAACAGGCCCATGACACCTTCGATCAGGATCAGATCCGCTTCACCGGCGGCTTCCCACAACAGTCGACGACTTTCCTGTTCGCCGACCATCCACATGTCCAGCTGATACACCGGCGCACCGCTGGCGCGCTCGAGAATCATCGGGTCGAGAAAGTCCGGGCCGCATTTGAACACGCGCACCTTGCGACCCTGATTGCGATGCAAACGGGCCAGCGCGGCGGTGACGGTGGTCTTGCCCTGACCGGAGGCCGGCGCGGCAATCAAGACCGCCGGGCAATGACGTGGTTGATTCACAGCTCGACGCCTTTTTGCGCTTTGATCCCGGCCTGAAAGGCGTGCTTGATGACACCCATTTCAGTGACCGTGTCAGCCAGCTCGATCATTTCCGGCTTGGCGCCGCGACCCGTGACGACAACGTGTTGCATCGGCGGACGCGCCTGCAAGTCGCTGAGCACCTGATCGAGGTCGAGGTAGCCGTGCTTGAGGGCGATGTTCAGTTCATCGAGCACCACCAGGCCGATCGACGGATCGCGCAACAGTTCGCGGGACACTTCCCACGCGGCTTCGGCGGCGGCGATGTCACGCTGGCGGTCCTGGGTTTCCCAGGTAAAGCCCTCGCCCATCACATGAAAACGCACCTGCTCCGGGAAGCGTCGGAAGAACAACTCTTCGCCCGTGCTGCTGCGCCCCTTGATGAACTGCACCACGCCGCACTGCATGCCGTGGCCCATCGAGCGGGCGAGCATGCCGAAGGCCGAGCTGCTTTTGCCCTTGCCATTGCCGGTCAGCACCAGCAGCAGGCCGCATTCATTCGGGGAATTGGCGATGCGTTCGTCGATCACGGCTTTTTTGCGCAGCATGCGCGCCAGATGGCGTTCGTCACGATCGGGAGTATCAGTCATGGGGGAGCTCTCCGTTGAGGCTGGATAACGGCGGGCAGGCACAAGAATAGACGGCAAGAAGCCTGGCATCGCCCACCGTGATGCCGCTGAATGGATCAGGCCGGTCTCCGGGCTCATGAGCGGCGTTTCGCCTGACTGCGCGCCTTCCCATATCGACATTCGACACAGTGGCTCAAGGCGCAGCCTTCACTCATTTACCGTTGCGGGGGCAGCGCCGGGATCGTGGTTGTTCATGAGTTGAACGAGCGCACACACCGGCTTCCCTGTTTCACTCTGTCGACCGACGCCACAGAGCACCTGAAACAAGCCGCGAAGGTTAGAGGGTTGGGGGTGGAGCGTCAATTAAAGCCGGGAGACCGCCGGGCGAATAACTGCCGTCGATCAATAAAATGACGCCAATCTTGTGCCACACTCCAAGCAGTGATATCAAAGCGCCACAACCTGACAACACAATAACAAGGGTGAGCCACATGCAAGGCATGACCATCAGCAATCCGAAGCTGGAATTCCTGCGCCCGGTGCTGGAGCGCTGGTTTGACTGTATCGACCGCTACAACGCGGTGCGCGGCGATAACGACACGCCTTACTGGTACGACGAAAAAGCCAACCTCGGCTTGCTCTCGGCTGCCGCGTGGATGGCGGAAATGGTCACGCTGCAGAACACACCCACCCGCAAACAAAACGAGGAAGGCGAACGCAACGCCCGCGCCGACCTGTTCATCGCCAGCAGCGAAGAACGCGCCTACCTCCAGGCCACGCAACGCTGGCCACGGGTCAACAGCTTGAACCTGACGCAGGCCCTGGCCGATATCACCAGCGACGCCAAGCGCATCAGCTACGCCAGCGACCTGAAACTCGGCTGCCTGTTCGTCGCCCCGCAAAAGGCCCAGCACGGCGCCACGCCGGAAGAACTCCAGGACATGGTCGACGACCTGCAAAAGGAACACAGCTGCGCGGTCGCCTGGTATTTCCCCTACGCCTACCGCAAGTTGCGCAACGAAGCGGGCAACTATCATCCCGGCATCGCCGTACTGTTCAAGGAAGCCCGCGGCTGACCGGTTGAACCATCGCGGGTTTGCACTTCTCTATTGATCAGGTCACTGCATTTATAGGGAAGATCAGCATGCACAAGCCCCTGCTCGTTCTCGTCATCGCCCTCACAGGAGGGCTCGCTGCCTGCAGCGAGACCTCCACCCTGCAAGTCTCCGACGGCACCGGCCCGTCCCCTCGACTGCCAGAACCGAACAAGACCCTGATCCCGACAGTCAACATCGCCCCGGCAATCGGCTGGCCGGACGGCGCGAAACCCACGGCAGCAGCGGGAACGCAAGTGGCGGCATTTGCTGAAAACCTCGATCACCCGCGCTGGCTGTACGTGCTGCCGAACGGTGACGTGCTCGTCGCCGAAACCAATGCGCCGCCCAAACCCGATGATGGCAAAGGCGTTAGAGGCTGGGTCATGAAGAAAGTCATGGGCCGCGCCGGTGCCGGCGTCCCAAGCCCGAACCGCATCACATTGCTGCGCGACAAAGACCACGACGGCATCGCCGAAACTCGCACGGTGTTTCTGGAAAACCTTAATTCGCCCTTCGGCATGACCCTGGTCGACAATGACCTGTATGTCGCCGACACGGACCGCTTGCTGCGATTTCACTACGAGGACGGCGCCACGACCATCAAGTCGCCGCCGATCAAAGTGGTTGATCTGCCGGGCGGCACGCTGAATCACCACTGGACCAAAAACGTGATCGCCAGCAAGGACGGCAGCAAGCTGTACGTCACGGTGGGTTCCAACAGCAACGTCGCCGAAAACGGCATGGATCAGGAAGAAGGTCGCGCGGCGATCTGGGAAGTGGATCGCGCCACCGGCAAGCATCGGATTTTCGCCTCGGGCCTGCGCAATCCCAACGGCATGGCCTGGGAACCGCGGAGCGGCGCGTTGTGGACGGCGGTCAACGAGCGGGATGAAATCGGCAGCGACCTGGTGCCGGACTACATCACCTCGGTCAAGGACGGCGGGTTCTATGGCTGGCCTTACAGCTACTACGGCCAGCACGTCGATATTCGCGTCGAGCCGCAAAACCCGGACCTGGTGGCCAAGGCCATTGCTCCGGACTACGCGGTCGGCCCGCATACCGCCTCACTGGGCCTGACGTTCGCTGAAGGCAACAGGCTGCCAGCGCAATTCAAGGAAGGCGTGTTCATTGGCCAGCATGGTTCATGGAACCGCAAGCCGCACAGTGGTTACAAAGTGATTTTCGTGCCGTTCAGTGCCGGCAAACCGAACGGAAGCCCGGTTGATGTGCTCACGGGCTTCCTCAATGACGAGGAAAAAGCCATGGGCCGGCCGGTGGGTGTGGTGATTGATCAGCAAGGTGATTTGCTGGTGGCGGATGATGTGGGGAATAAGGTGTGGCGGGTGTCGATAGCGAAGTAATCCCGCCATCTGTAGGAGCGAGGCTTGCCCGCGAAGGCGTTTTGCCTGACACACCGCTTCGCGGGCAAGCCTCGCTCCTACAGTTTGCGGCAGAGGGTTAAACCATCGCCCAGCGGCAACAACGACAGATCCACACGCGAGTCATCCTTCAAGGCGCGGTTGAGCGCCTGGATAGCACGAGTGTCTGCGCTTTCGGGATTCGGCTCCAACACCCGCCCGCTCCACAGGGTGTTATCGAACACCGCCAGACCACCGACGCGCAGCAGACGCAATGCGTGCTCCAGGTAGGCCGGATAGTTGGCCTTGTCGGCATCAATGAAAATCAAATCGAATTGACCGGGTTGATCCAGCCGAGCCAGGGTTTCCAGCGCGGGCGCCAGGCGCAGGTCAATTCGTTCGGCAACGCCCGCTTCCTTCCAGTAACGGAGCGCCGTGGCGTTGTAGTCGCCGGGGATATCACAGCAAATCAGCGAACCGTCATCCGGCAATGCCGCCGCCATGCACAACGCGCTGTAACCGGTGAAGGTGCCGACTTCCAGCAAACGCCTCGCGCCGGTGAGTTTCACCAGCAATGCGAGAAACTGCCCCTGCTCCGGCGCCACCTGCCAGCGCGCCATCGGCAGCGCCTGGGTTTCATCGCGCAAACGCTTGAGCAGCGGCGTTTCCCTCAGGGAAACGTCGAGCAGGTATTGATACAAGGAATCGTCGAGATTGAGTGTGCGGGCGGTCATGACGACCTCTGCGAACTAGGGGTTACGCGCCAAATGCTCGGGTTGCAGAACACGCTTGGCGCTCAGGTAAGCTTTCTGCCAATACGCTTTGGACAAGCTGTCGAGCTTCACCGTGCCGCCAGTGGCTGGTGCATGGACGAAACGGCCTTCGCCAACGTAGATCCCGGCATGGCTGACCTGGGAGCCGCCATTGGTGGCGAAGAAAACCAGGTCGCCGGTTTGCAAGCCTTCCTTGCCGACATTGGCTGCCTGCATGCTGATCATCTCGCGCGTGGTGCGTGGCAGGGAAATGCCCGTCACGTCACGGTAGACATAACCGATCAGGCCACTGCAATCGAACCCGGAATCTGGCGTATTGCCGCCCCAGCGATAAGGCGTGCCCACGAGGCCCAAGGCGCGAAACAACACGTCTTCCGCCTCAGGCGAAAAAGGTTGTGCGGAGCCGAAGACAATGGGTGCGCGAACCACCGGCGCAGGTGGCGGTGTGCGGCTGGCGCAGGCACTGAGCAGCGCTGCGAAGAACATGAGTGCGAGGCGGGCCGACATCGTCATAAGCAGAACATCCTGATCTGGCTGCGGCTTTTTCCACCGCAAAGGCAGAAAAGAAAACCGCCTGCGCAGGACGCAGGCGGTTTGCCATCAATAATAGATCAGGATTCTAGCGGGTACGCGGCAAACTTCAAGTAAGACTTTAAGTTCGCCTTACAAACTGTCCGCCTACTCTGTTGCAGAGAGGCCGTTGCCGCCACTGATGTGGCGACAGGCTGGACAATTACTTGCGTGCCGTGACCACGGTCGGGGCCATCGCGAGTGCGCGCTTGGCTTCGATGAAGGTTTTGCTCCAGTAGCTGTCGCCCAGGCTATCGACCCGGACACCACCGCTTTTGCGGCTGCTGGAGTGGATGAACTGGTTGTCACCCAGGTAGATCCCGGCGTGACTGACACGACCGCGGCGACCATTGGTGGCGAAGAACAGCAGATCGCCCGGCTTGAGCGCGCTACGGGAAACCAGTGGCGCGTCAACGTTGATCATTTCGCGAGTGGAACGCGGCAGGTTCATGCCGGCCTCTTCACGAAACAGGTAACCGATGAAGCCGCTGCAATCGAAGCCAGCCTCGGAGGTGCCGCCGAAACGGTAACGGGTACCGATCAGGGACATGCCACGCTCGAGGATGCTGTCGGCCAGAACCGGAAGCTGGTAGGACTTGCCGTCGGCGAAGTCTGCCAGTTCTTTATCGGTGGCCAGTTCTTCCTGGAAAAGAACGGAAGAAGATTGCGCGGTAACTGAATTTTTAACCTGCTGTTGTTGCTCTTGCTGGGACACTGGAGAGTGAGCAGCGCAACCGAACAACAGGGTGACGAGTGCGAGAGGCACGAGGGGTGCGAAGCGATTTAGCATGGGCACGACCGTGGCTGATAGTTGTAAAGAAGCCGAGACTATGCCCGCTATCAACCTCATTTGCAAATTCAATCGAACTTTATGTGACTTCTTGGTTTCGCGTTTACATCTAAGCGCTTAAGCCCCATTTAGACGCTCGCGCAGCCTGCCCCATGCAGGAAAGCGGATTTTGTGGCGCCTGAAATATGCCGCAACCCCTGAAAAACCTGGGCCTTACCAGCCCAACGTTTCTTTCAGGAACGGAATGGTCAGCTTGCGTTGAGCTTGAAGGGAGGCCTGATCGAGACGCTCAAGCAGCTCGAACAGCGCGCTCATGCTGCGAGTACCGCGAGTCAAAATAAAATGCCCGACTTCGTCGGTCAGGTGCAGGCCGCGACGGGATGCGCGCAGTTGCAAGGCACGCAATTTGTCTTCGTCGGACAGCGGACGCATCTGGAAGATCAGCGCCAGGGTCAGACGGGATTTCAGGTCCGCCAGCTTCACCGGCAATTCGCGCGGCGAGGTCGATGCTGCAATCAGCAAACGCCGACCGCTGTCACGCAGGCGATTGAACAGATGGAACAACGCCTCTTCCCAATCCGCGCGCCCGGCAACCGCTTGCAAGTCGTCGAGGCAGACCAGTTCGTATTGTTCGAGGTTGTCGAGGATTTCGATACCGCGATCCAGCAGCTCGGCCAACGGCAAGTACACCGCTGGCTCCCCCAACTGTTCAAAGCGCAGACAGGCCGCCTGCAGCAGATGCGTACGCCCTACCCCGTCCTTGCCCCAGAGATAAATCAGGCTTTCGGTCCAGCCGGCGTCGGCTTCGCAAAGCCGCTCGACATAGCCGAGTGCAGCGGCATTGGCGCCTGGGTAGTAATTGATAAAGGTAGCGTCATCACGCAGACGCACACCTAGGGGCAGCTGAATCGGTTTCATGCTGACTGAACAGTTCCAAAGGAACCGTTAGTGGCCTCTGTGTAAAGTTTGCGAAGTTTATACCCGTGACGCTGACCGCACAATGCGACAGACCATAAGCAAAATCAAAGGTTTGCGTTATCGCACCGGTTTTATGACTGTTTCTTTGGCGGCGCATGTGACAGCCACGCAAGGGATACGGGCCAGCCTGGCACTGAACCAGGCCGCCCGCGACGGGCTATCAACGAACCTTACAGCTCAGGTTCATCTACGCCACTGTAGATATCAGAATCTTTATACAAATCATGCACATGGCGCACCAGCACCATGATCACCGCCGCCACCGGGAGCGCCAGCAGCACGCCGGTAAAACCGAACAGTTCACCGCCTGCCAAAATCGCAAAGATCACCGCCACCGGATGCAGGCCGATCCGGTCGCCCACCAGCAACGGCGTCAGCACCATGCCTTCCAGCGCCTGGCCGACCATGAACACCGCAACGATGCCAATCATCGGGTACAGGTCGCCACCAAACTGGAACAGGCCGGCAATCAACGCCGCGCCAATCCCGATGACAAACCCCATGTACGGCACAATCGCCGCCAGACCGGCGATCATCCCGATCAGCAACCCCAGCTCGAGCCCTACCAGCATCAGGCCCGCCGAATAGATCACACCCAGCGCCACCATGACCAGCAGTTGCCCGCGTACGAACGCCCCCAGCACTTCATGGCATTCGCCGGCCAGAATCACGACGCGCTCTTCACGAGCGCGGGGCAACAGGCTGCGGATCCTGGCCATCATCACGTCCCAGTCCCGCAGCAGGTAAAAGCTCACCACCGGGATCAGCACCAGATTGGCCAGCCAACCGATCAACGCAAGGCCGGAAGCGGTCGCCTGACTCAACACCATGCCGACAATGTCGGTGGTCTGGCCCACGTGTTCGCTGATTGCCGCCTTGAGTTTGTCGAATTTCCAGAAGCCATCCGATAACCCGAACTTCGATTGCGCCCACGGCAATGCAGTGTGCTGCAACCAGTCGAGCATCTGTGGCGCCAGCTCATACAAGCGGAACAACTGCTTGGCGAGCATCGGCACCAGCACCAGCAGCAACGTGGTGAAAATCAAAGAGAACAACGCGAACACCGCCACCACGCCCCAGGTCCGCGAGAGCCCGGCCTTTTCCAGGCGATCCACCAGCGGGTCGAACAAGTAGGCCAACAACAGCGCCACCAGGAACGGCGTCAGAATCGGATGCAACAGCCAGATAAACGCGCAGAGCAGAACCACTCCACCCAACCAGAACCAACGCCGCGTATCGGCCATGTACCACTCCATATGCATCTATATAAAGAAAGAAAACCTTACCAACGGAAACGCAGTTGCGGCACCGGTGCAGGCGTTGGCGCAACAGCGGGCGCCGAACCCTGGACCACCGGCTGGACAGGCGCCGTCGGAGCCGGTGCCTCACCCGCCGGGACCTCCTGCAACTTCGCCAGCGACAACTGCGAGCGCAACTGCTCGGCGCTGCCATTGACCCGGTAGAGAATACGGTTCCCGTCAACACTTTGCAGACGCGCGCCAAACGGCTCAAGCAAACGCCCGAGCGTTGCATAGTGCTCCAGGTTCATGCCCTGCACTTCCAGCAATTGCTCACCCGAAGCACCTGGCTTGACCACAAACCGTGGCGCCAGACGCTGACTGACCGCCAGCAGCACCGCGTCAGCCACAGCGGCCTGATCCGCGCCCTGCACGCTGCCCGCCTCCTTCTGATCGCCCAGCCACAAATGCCATTTGGCCTGCCACTGACCGCCCTCTTCCCGGGCATGCACCGCCAGCAAGGCATCGGCGTTGTAACGCTCCGATGCACCGCGCAGTGGCGCTGCATCCGTACCTTCCAGATTCGGTGCAGTGGCGACCAATTGTTCACTCAAGTCCGCCAATGGCAGACGCAGCGGCAGACCACGATGTTGTGCGGCACGACGCAGCGGCGCAGCAGCGGCCTGACCATCACCGACCAGGCTCGAACCTTCGGCGGAATCATTCAACCACCAACCGAGGATCGACGGCCGGTTTGCCCCCCACAGCGACAGCCCTGCACGGCGCAACGCCTGTTCGGTCGAGGCCGGGTCGAAATCGACTTTCAGCACTTCCGGCGGGCCGGCGTCGAAGCCGTACTGACTGATGATCTGCTGCGGATCCTTGCGGACGGCCGCCAACCCCGGACTTTGCGCCGCCTTGGGATCGCCGGTCAGGCGCAACACCAGCGTGTCGAGCGCGCGCTGGGTGGCTTGATCGCGCTCTTCAGGCGCCTGACTGGTGACTGGCTCGCGCACCTGATAAAGGCCTTTTACGGTTTCAGCATGACTCGCCAGGCTGACCAGGGACAAACAACCCACAAACAATGATCTGAAAAAACGCATGGAGGATTCCTGACGACAAGAGCGGCTGGAACTGACCGCATGAAGACAATCGAGCAAGGCTGTGACCATCGCCCGACGCAAAACATTCACACGTCCCGGTTAAGTTTTTCGCACTGCCATAACGATAGACGGTTAATCGCGATACCTTATACAGCCAAGCGGGAGACGACCAACACGGGCAATTACGGTTTTTTTGTATCGATATGCCCCTGCTGTCGGCCTGAGGATGGCCGCTGCCCCTCAAGCCTGATAAAATCGCGCGCCTTCGCAGACCGGCAACAGCCGGGCACCCTGAAATTCGCGCAAGGCACATGCCCTTCGTTTGTTTCGGCGGTCCCACTGGACCCGGTCGTTACCCCTGAATCCCCCCTAAAGGCCTGGATCATGAGCAAGCAACCCTCCCTGAGCTACAAGGACGCCGGTGTAGACATCGACGCCGGTGAAGCATTGGTCGAACGCATCAAGAGCGTCGCCAAGCGCACTGCGCGCCCGGAAGTCATGGGCGGCCTGGGCGGTTTCGGCGCCCTCTGCGAAATCCCGGCCGGCTACAAGCAGCCTGTGCTGGTTTCCGGCACCGACGGCGTCGGCACCAAGCTGCGCCTGGCGCTGAACCTGAACAAACACGACAGCATCGGCATCGACCTGGTCGCCATGTGCGTGAACGACCTGGTGGTCTGCGGCGCCGAGCCGTTGTTCTTCCTCGACTACTACGCCACCGGCAAACTCAACGTCGAAACCGCGACCCAGGTCGTGACCGGTATCGGCGCAGGCTGCGAACTGTCCGGCTGCTCCCTGGTCGGCGGCGAAACCGCTGAAATGCCTGGCATGTACGAAGGCGAAGACTACGACCTGGCCGGTTTCTGCGTCGGCGTCGTAGAGAAGTCCGAAATCATCGACGGTTCGAAAGTCGCTGCCGGCGATGCCCTGCTCGCCCTGCCGTCTTCCGGCCCGCACTCCAACGGCTACTCGCTGATCCGCAAGATCATCGAAGTCTCCGGTGCCGACATCGAAAACATCCAGCTCGACGGCAAACCGCTGACCGACCTGCTGATGGCCCCGACCCGCATCTACGTGAAGCCGCTGTTGAAGCTGATCAAGGAAACCGGCGCGGTCAAAGCCATGGCCCACATCACCGGTGGCGGCCTGCTGGACAACATCCCGCGTGTACTGCCAAAAGGCGCTCAAGCGGTAGTTGACGTGGCAAGCTGGAACCGCCCTGCCGTGTTCGACTGGCTGCAAGAGAAAGGCAACGTCGACGAAAACGAAATGCACCGCGTACTGAACTGCGGCGTCGGCATGGTGATCTGCGTGGCTCAAGAGCACGTTGAAACCGCGCTGAACGTTCTGCGTGAAGCTGGCGAGCAGCCTTGGGTCATTGGTCAGATCGCTACTGCTGCCGAAGGCGCAACCCAGGTTGAACTGAAGAACCTCAAGGCTCATTAATGTCCGTCACCTGTGATGTGGTGGTGCTGCTGTCCGGCACCGGCAGTAACTTGCAGGCCTTGATCGACAGCACGCGGACCGGCGACAGCCCGGTCCGCATCGCTGCGGTGATTTCCAACCGTGCCGACGCCTACGGCCTGCAACGCGCCAGGGACGCGGGTATCGACACCCGCTCCCTGGATCACAAGGCTTTCGAAGGCCGCGAAGCCTTCGATGCCGCGCTGATCGAACTGATCGACGCTTTCAATCCCAAACTCGTGGTCCTGGCCGGTTTCATGCGCATCCTCAGCGCTGATTTCGTGCGCCACTACGCGGGTCGCCTGCTCAACATCCATCCCTCGCTGCTACCCAAATACAAAGGGTTACACACTCATCAGCGCGCGCTGGAGGCCGGCGATACTGAACACGGCTGTTCCGTGCACTTTGTCACCGAGGAACTCGATGGCGGACCACTGGTCGTACAGGCAGTAATACCGGTAGAGTTGCACGATTCGCCGCAGAGTCTGGCGCAGCGAGTTCATACCCAGGAACACCTGATCTACCCGATGGCCGTACGCTGGTTTGCAGAAGGTCGCTTATCACTCGGTGAACAAGGTGCTTTACTGGATGGCAAGTTACTCGCGGCCAGTGGCCACTTGATTCGAACCTAGGAGATTTTATGCGTCGCGCCCTGCTCTTCGCTTGCGCTCTGCTTGCCCTGCCTTTCGCGCAGGCTGCAGAACTTCAACCCTTCTCCGCCAGCTACACCGCCGACTGGAAGCAGCTGCCCATGAGCGGCACCGCCGAGCGCAGCCTGACCAAGGAAGCCAACGGCGTCTGGAAGCTCAGCTTCAAGGCATCGATGATGATTGCCAGCCTGACCGAAGAAAGCACCCTGACCCTGGACAAGGACACCCTGCTGCCACAGTCCTACCACTTTGAGCGCGGTGGCCTGGGCAAAGCCAAGAAGGCTGACCTGGATTTCGACTGGACCACCAAAATGGTCACCGGCACCGATCGCGGCGACGCGGTCAAGATCCCGCTCAACCGCGGCATGGTCGACAAATCCACTTACCAGTTGGCCCTGCAGCATGACGTGGCCGCCGGCAAGAAAAGCATGAGCTATCAGGTGGTCGATGATGGTGAAGTCGATACTTATGACTTCCGCGTGCTGGGCTCGGAAAAAGTCGACACCAAGGCTGGCCAGATCGACGCGATCAAGGTCGAGCGCGTGCGCGACCCGACACAAAGCAAGCGCATCACCGTGCTGTGGTTCGCCAAGGATTGGGATTACCTGCTGGTTCGCCTGCAACAGGTCGAAACCGACGGCAAGGAGTACAACATCATGCTCCTCGACGGCAAGGTCAACGGCAAGGCTGTCAAAGGCAGCTGATCCGCAGTGATACGAAAAAGCCCCGCAATTGCGGGGCTTTTTTTTGACATATAAAGGGAGGGTTAACCAGGTATCTCAGGTGGTCAGCCCGTAAAGCCAGGACGACCTACCACCAGAATCATGCACAGCCGTCACCCAACGACCGCAGGGCTGGACCACACAATCAACCGGATGTCCGGGATAATATCTGAAGCCCGACCATCCAAAATCGGTATCGATTGGTCCGCTGGGCAAGAATCGAGAACACACGAGTTCAGCTCCTCCAGACTCACCAATGACAAGCAATTTACCATCACTTTGCTCGCTAATTGAGTGCCATCTGCCAAGCAACCGCTGAGTTATTACTGGCTGCCCACCATTAAAACCCTGCTCTAGTTTGCCGTTCTTATCCAACCCCACCAGCAATGCCCCGATACCCGCATTTTGAGCATTGCCACCCACGCAACGGATGCGATCATCCTGCAAGAGCAGCATGTTAAAAAAGGCAAACTCTACCCCCTCTGCCGCAAAAAACGAAAACCCCTCGACTCCAAAAGTGGTGTCCAAGGCGCCGTCTGCTTTAAACCCCGCCACAAAGCTTTGGCCTGTCATATACCCTGCGACAATAATCCGGCCACTGCTCTGGACCGAAACCGCCCTCGAGAACATGGCGGAGGCAGCAGAGGGGATTTCGACTTTACCGTCGACGCCAAACGACGAATCCAGCTCTCCATTGGCCAACAGCCTGACCAGCACCGGACTATACTTGCCGCCTACCGAATAATGGCAGGTCACAATTATCTTGCCGTCCGGTTGCAAGCATCCACGGATACCATTCAAGAGAGTGTGCGAGTCAGGATACAAGCTGTGTATTTTTCGCCCGAAGACAAGATCCGGACTTCCACTGGAATTAACGCGAGTCAGGGCCAGCCGTGATTTACCCCCTTGGTCGGAGTTACCAATCAACAGGATTTTCCTGTCAGGTTGTAGCAATGCCGCTCCCAGGATAGAAGAACCCGCATCTTCAAAACGCCATTTCAGCACTCCTCCGGTGCCAAAGGTTTGGTCCAACACACCGTTTTTACTCACGCGGCATAGAAAGAAGTCGCCGCGCGTTAATGCTGGCGCTGTCATCGCCAGCGTCATCGACTCGCCTTCGTCCAAGAGTGACACCACTCTGCCTGTGCCCGCCGGTGCCTGAAATTTTCCGCCTGTGGCAAAAGAAGGGTCGAGCTCACCGCTCGCCGCCACACCGGGTGTATCGTTATGCGTCACCATTGCTTCTCTCCTTGAACTTGAAAAAGGGAACATCTTGCCTTGGGCAAGAGCGTGCATAACACCCATTGAGCTCCGCCCCATGCAGAAAGGATTGCGTCCCGTCGAGTTGATTCAAACACGCTCAACGAAGCCCGACTACTGTCATAAATGACAGTTACCCCCCCCCCCCCGCCAAGAGTTTGGAAGGAATCCAAAAGGGAATCCTTTTTCCCTACAGGGTTTTTTTTTTTCCAAGTCCTTTCCTTTTGCCCGGGCTTCCCCATGACAGTCACCGTCAATACCGTTTCCGCCGAAGGTTTTCGCCACAGCGTACAAATCGATGACCACGAACTCTTCGCCGATGTCCCGACATCGTCCGGTGGCGAAGGCTCGGCGCCTGAGCCGCACGACTATTTCGATGCAGCGCTCGGCGCATGCAAGGCCCTGACCCTGAAGCTCTACGCGAAGAAGAAAGGCATCCCGCTGACCGGCGTTGGCGTAGAGGTCAAGCGCGACAACAGCCAGGAGCAAAAAGGCAAATACGCCCTGCACGTCAAACTGACCCTCAAGGGCGTGCTCACCGACGCCCAGCGCGACGAACTGCATCGCGTGGCCGACCGCTGCCCAGTGCACAAGCTGATGACCACCAGCGAAGTCAGCATCGAAACCCACCTCTGCGAAGGCGCGTTCAGCCAATAGCGGCAAGGCTTGGGCAAGCGGGTTATGCTCCACGCGTCACCCGCTCAGCCTGGAATGCACCATGAACACTCCGCTCGTGATTCGCCCCCGCGCCGAAGATGTCGAAGGCCAACCGATTCTTCGCCCGTTGCCGTCAGCCAAATGCCGCAGCGTCGGGCCTTTTGTGTTTTTCGACCACATGCTGGAAACCCGTTATCCAGCGGGCAAAGGCATGAACATCCGTCAGCACCCGCACATCGGCCTGTCGACCCTTACCTACTTGTTCGAAGGAAAAATCCAGCACAAGGACAGCCTCGGTTCCGATCAGGTGGTGGAGGCCGGCGACGTCAGCTGGATGACCGCTGGCAGTGCCATTGCCCATGTCGAGCGCACGCCCGAAGCCCTGAAGGCCAGCGGTTTCACGATGCACGGTTTGCAGATCTGGCTGGCATCGCCCAAGGATCATGAGCAAGGCCCAGGGCACTACAGCCATCACCCGGCAGCCACGTTGCCGGTCAGCGATAACCTTGGCGTAAAGATCCGGATGATCGCCGGGTCAGGCTTTTGCCTGGAATCGCCGGTACCGGTGCTTTCTCCTACGCTGTACGCGGAATTGAACCTGCAAACAGCAACCACGCTGCTGATTCCCACCGAGCATGAAGAACGGGCGTTGTATGTGTTGAGCGGTGAGGCGCAGCTCGATGGCGAGCCGATAGAGCCGTATTCGCTAGTGGTGCTGCCCGCCGGAGAAGAAATGACGCTGTTCGCCGAGAGCGACTGTCATGCGGTGCTATTTGGCGGCGCGCCGCTGGATGGACCGCGACGGATCAACTGGAATTTTGTGTCGAGCGATCCGGCGGCTATCGACGAAGCGCGGCGACGCTGGGCGGCCGGGGATTGGCCGACGGTGCCGGGGGAAAGCGAGCGTATTGAGCTGCCTTGAGATTTGTGGCGTTATTGCCGCCGCCATCGCGAGCAGGCTCCTACAGGATCGGGTTCACAGCCAAAAAATTTCAGGTCATAAAAAAACCCGCCGAAGCGGGTTTTTTTACAACGTCGTTAAACCGACAGTTCAACCAGCAGCTTGTTGAGACGGCGCACATACGCGGCCGGGTCTTTCAAGCTGTCGCCGGCCGCCAGGGCCGCCTGATCGAAGAGAATGTGCGACAGATCGCCGAAGCGCTCGTCGCTCTGCTCGTTGTCGAGCTTCTCGATCAGCGGGTGCGCCGGGTTGAATTCGAAGATCGGCTTCGAGTCCGGAACCTTCTGACCGCTGGCTTCCAGAATCTGACGCATCTGCATGCCCAGGTCCTGCTCGCCGATGGCCAGAATCGCCGGGGAGTCGGTCAGACGATGGGAAACCCGCACTTCAGCCACGGATTCGCCAAGCGCAGTTTTCAGACGCTCAACCAGACCTTCTTTGGACTTGGCGACTTCTTCCGCGGCTTTCTTGTCTTCTTCCGAATCCAGGTTGCCCAGGTCGAGGTCACCGCGCGCCACGTCGACAAAGCTCTTGCCGTCGAAGTCGTTGAGGTAGCTCATCAGCCACTCGTCGATGCGGTCGGTCAGCAGCAGCACTTCGATGCCTTTCTTGCGGAAGACTTCCAGGTGCGGGCTGTTTTTGACTTGCGCGTAGGTTTCGCCGGTCAGGTAGTAAATCTTGTCCTGACCTTCCTTGGCGCGAGCCAGGTATTCGGCCAGACCCACAACCTGCTCGCCTTCTTCGCCCTGAGTGGACGCAAAACGCAGCAGGCCGGCGATTTTCTCTTTGTTGGCGAAGTCTTCTGCCGGGCCTTCTTTCATGACCTGACCGAAGTTTTTCCAGAAGCCTTTGTATTGCTCAGGCTCGTTCTTCGCCAGTTTTTCCAGCATGTCCAGCACGCGCTTGGTCAGCGCCGATTTCATGGAGTCGATGATCGGGTCTTTCTGCAGGATTTCCCGCGACACGTTCAGCGACAGGTCATTGGAATCGACCACGCCCTTGATGAAGCGCAGGTACAACGGCAGGAACGACTCGGCCTGGTCCATGACGAACACACGCTGCACGTACAGCTTCAGGCCTTTCGGCGCTTCACGCTGGTACAGGTCGAACGGAGCGCGGGTCGGCACGTAGAGCAGCGAGCTGTATTCGAGCTTGCCTTCGACCTTGTTGTGGCTCCAGCTCAGCGGGTTTTCGAAGTCGTGAGCGATGTGCTTGTAGAACTCCTGGTATTCCTCGTCCTTGATCTCGGTACGAGGACGGGTCCACAGGGCGCTGGCGCGGTTGACAGTTTCCCATTCAACAGCTGACTTCTCTTCGCCTTCAGCCGCTGCCACTTCTTTCGGCAACTCGATCGGCAAAGCGATGTGGTCGGAGTACTTCTTGATGATGTTGCGCAGACGCCAGCCATCGGCGAACTCGCCTTCACCGGACTTCAGGTGCAGGACGATGCGAGTACCACGATCGGCTTTCTCGACGGTGGCAACTTCGAAATTACCTTCGCCCTTCGACGACCAGTGCACGCCTTCGCTGGCAGCAGCACCGGCACGACGGCTGAACACGTCGACTTTGTCGGCGACGATGAAGGCAGAGTAGAAACCCACGCCGAACTGACCGATCAGGTGCGAATCCTTTTTCTGATCGCCCGTCAGGTGTTTCATGAAATCGGCGGTGCCGGATTTGGCGATGGTGCCCAGGTGGGTGATCGCATCTTCACGGCTCATGCCGATGCCGTTGTCTTCGAGGGTGACGGTTTTAGCGTCCTTGTCGAAGCTCACACGGATTTTCAGTTCGGCGCCACCTTCCAGCAACTCAGGCTTGGACAGGGCTTCGAAACGTAATTTGTCGACAGCGTCAGAGGCGTTCGAGATCAATTCACGAAGGAAGATTTCCTTGTTGGAATACAGCGAATGGATCATGAGGTGCAGCAGCTGCTTCACCTCGGTCTGGAAGCCCAGGGTTTCCTTTTGAGTTTCCACACTCATGGTCATCAAACTCCAATCAGATGGCAGTGGCCGCGACCTAGAGGGTCGGCGGCGGGTTGTCATCAAAGTTGGGGGCTCGGATCAGGATTTCAAGGGCTCATCGATTTTGAAGTGGGCGCGGGCCGTGGCGATGGGCTCGGATTCGGTGCTTTGCCAGGCGGTCACTGCCACGTTTGCGACACGCCGCCCCTGACGGCACACCTGGCAGCGCGCCCACGTATCGCGAAACTGTCCGGCGCGCAGGTAGTCGAGGGAAAAATCGATGATCTTCGGCACACCCGGCGAGCCGGTAAAAATCAGCAGGTGCAAGGCCGCGGACAGCTCCATGAAGCCAGCAATGACGCCGCCGTGAATCGCTGGCAGTAAAGGGTTACCAATGTTGTCCTTGTTCGCCGGCAGACGAAACAGCAGGTCATCCCCCACCCGCGAACACTCGACACCGATCAGTTTGGCGTAGGGAATCAGATGCAGCAGCGAGGCATAGTCGCCCTGCTCATGGGCCTGTTGCAGTTGTTCCTTGAAGTTGTCGGTCATTTCGCACCTCCGGCGATGGCGCCACCAAACCCTTTGGTGCCTTTGACGCCCTTGCCCATGCGCATGAACGTACCGACGACATGGGCGATGGGCTGCTCGGGATCGTCCTGATAAGCAAAGCCACGGGCGAAGATCACGTCGGTGGTGACCCGGTAGCACTGGGCAAAACCATAGACGTCCTTATGCGGTTCGGCGGCATGCATATAGTCGATGCGCAGGTCGAGGGTCGGGCAGACTTCGAATTCGGGCAACACGCAGAGTGTGGCCATGCCGCACGCGGTGTCCATCAGGGAGGTCAATGCCCCGCCATGGATCACGCCGGTTTGCGGATTGCCGACAATTTGCGGGCTGTACGGCAGGATGACCGTCAGTCCATCGCTGCTGGCGCTGTGAACGCGCAAACCAAGTACCTGGCAATGCCTGAGCGCCGAAAGGAATCGCGTCGCGCGCTCAAAAACGGGGTTTTCGGCCATGTGGTAAACACTCTTCTTAGTACTCGGAGATTGTATTAGGTGTATTCGTAAAAGTTCCCGCAGGAATAATCTTATATATCTGAACGAATTGAGGAACTTAACCCTGATGTCCACGCTCGAAAGGCCAGATAGATATTTTCCATAAGGAGAAACACCCCATGCGTAAGACTTTAGCTATTGCCTTGATGTTGACCGCTTCCCTCGGTCTCGCTGCCTGCGATAAAAAATCCGAGGACAAAGCTCAAGAAGCCGAGAAACATGCTGAGCAAGCTCAGCAAGACATGAGCAAAGCTCAGGATAAAGTGAACGACGCTGCGAAAGAAAACGCCGAAGCTGCCAAAGCTCAGGCTGAATCGGATGCAGCTGCAGCAAAAGAAGCACCTAAAAACTAAAACAGTTTTTAGCGTGATAAAGAAAACCCGCCAAGTGCGGGTTTTCTTTTGTCTGTCATTTTCCTTGTTAGAGCAAAATAGTTCTAAAAGTCGGACTAATCATCAATAGCAGCGAACACACTAACCCGACAAACCACACCAGACTCCGCTGCCAGGCCAGATCGCTCCAATAGCACACTAAGTAAATGACCCGCGTAATCACAAAGATGATTGCCAGCGTATCTATCAGCCACCCCGCCGTTTGCGTGGTGTGCGCCATCAACACCCCCACGGCAAACAATATAAACGCCTCAAAACAGTTCTGATGAGCTGCCACTGCGCGGGCGCCAAACCCTGTGAGTTGAGCCTGTTGCTGGCGCGGCAGATGATTGTCGTAACCGCCCTGCTCTTTCATGGCCCTGGCCACCGGCATGCGGGCCACATAGATCAGCAAGGCACTGATAAACACACACCAGAACGGAATACTCATCAAGCGGCCTCTCGGTTCGCCTCGGGCAATGGCGCCTCTGTAGGGGTATAGACCATCACGTCGAGAACGTCGGAATGAAACTCCCGGCGATACAGCACCAGCACCACGCCAGCGCTCATCAGCATGAACAACCAGGGGCTGACGAACCACGCCAGCATGGTCATGCCGAAGTAATAGGAACGCAGGCCGAAGTTGAACTGGTTGGCGGCCATGGAGATGACACGCGCCGCCCGTGCGGCAAAGGCTTTACGCTCCAGTTCGGAAACATGCCGCTCGCCGACCATGGGGGCCGACCCCACCAGAATCGCAGCGAAGTTGTACTGGCGCATGCACCAGCTGAACGTGAAGAACGCATACACAAACACCAGCGCCAGGCACAGCAACTTGATCTCCGACATGCCCTGGGAGGCCTGTTGCACCATCGGGATGTCCGCCAGCAACGACACCGCCCTTTCCGACGCACCGAGCACGGTGAGAATACCGGCCAGGATAATCAGTGTGCTGGAGGCGAAGAACGAAGCGTTGCGCTCCAGATTACCGATCACACTGGCATCGGCGATGCGGTTGTCACGCATCAGCATGCGCCGCATCCAGTCTTCGCGGTACAGGTGCAACACACTGGCCAGGCACGCGGTGTCGCGGCCCTTCCACGTCGCATAACGGGTGTAGCCGCCCCAGCAGATGACAAACCAGATGGCGGCGAGGATGTGGATCAGGTTGGCGTGGATGAACGACATGCAGGTCCTTGTGAGACGTTGGTTGAATCTGTAGGAGCGTAGCTTGCCCGCGAAGGCGGTGTACCTGTCGAAGATTAGGTCGAATGTTACCCCCTCTTCGCGGGCAAGCCTCGCTCCTACAGGTAGTGCTTCGACGTTAGCTGACAAAAAAAGACACTGCCTCACGCGCATAAAAAATGCCCCGTATCGATTGATACGGGGCATTTCCATGTTCGCTCAAGACCCGCGTATGGCAGGCCGTGATACGCCTTAAGCCAGCGCTTCTTCGCGCTTGCCCAGCATGCGATCGCAAACCACCGCAACCACCAGGGTCATGACCGACGGCACCAGCCACGCCAGGCCCTGCTCACTCAGCGGCAAATGCGCCAATTGCATCGGCATCCAGTCCGCCAGACCCGCGCCCTTGAGCGCGTCGATCAGGCCGAAGATGAACGACACCAACATCACCGGACCGACGATGCGGCCCTGCTCATGCCAGAAGTCCTTGCAGAAGCTCAGGGCGACCAGCGCGATGCACGGCGGGTAGATCGCGGTGAGGACCGGGATCGAGAACGCAATCAGCTTGGTGAGGCCCAGGTTGGACACCAGCAGGGAGAACGCGGCGAGGATGATGACCAAGGTCTTGTAGGACAGTGGCAGCACACGACTGAAGTATTCGGCACAGGCGCACGTCAGACCGACCGCTGTGACCAGGCAGGCCAACGAAATCAGCACGGCGAGGAAACCACTGCCCAAGGAACCGAATGTGTGTTGAACGTAGGCGTGCAACACCGCCGCGCCGTTGGTCGCACCGGCGGCCACTTCATGGCTGCCCGAACCGAGGCGAAACAGGCTGACGTACACCAGCGCCAGACCGACGCCGGCAATCAGCCCGGCAATGATCGCGTAACGGGTGATCAGCGCCGGAGAATCCACGCCACGGGAGCGGATGGCGTTGACGATAACGATGCCGAATACCAGCGCGCCCAGGGTATCCATGGTCAGGTAACCATTGATGAAGCCCTGGGAGAATGGCGCCGCGACATACTCGGGCGTCGCCACACCGATATCACCGGCCGGCAACGCGAACGCGGCGATGCCGAGGGCGGCCAGAGCGATAATCTTCAGCGGTGCGAGGAAACGTCCTACGGTGTCCAGCAAACGACCCGGGTAGAGCGAGATGAAGAACACCAGCAGGAAGTACACCGAGCTATAGAGGAACAGCGCCAGCGGGCTTTCGCCGGTCAGCGGCGCCAGGCCCACTTCGAACGATACGGTCGCGGTGCGCGGCGTCGCAAACAGCGGGCCAACGGCGAGGTAGCACGCAGCGGCCAGCAAGCCACCGGCGACTTTGCCGATCGGGCTGCTCAAGGCATCCATCGCGCCACCGACCTTGGCCAGGGCAACAACGGTGATCACCGGCAGACCGACCGCGGTGATCAGAAAGCCCAGCGCCGCCATCCAGACATGAGGCCCGGACTGCAAACCGACGATAGGCGGGAAGATGATGTTGCCAGCCCCGACGAACAGGGCAAACGTCATAAAACCAAGTGCCAGGATGTCCTGGCCTTTCAACACTTTCATTAAGGAAATACCACACTACTGAATCGGAATTTAGAGAGGGATTTCCCTTATGGGTGAGGGAAATGCTGTCGACCCGTATAGGACCGACCCTTTAGCGCGAAGCTTCCTTGTGGGATGCGGACGCAAAAATGGCGGCTAGCCTAACGAATTTGAGCGACAAACGCACTGTTAGAGGGCGAACTATCCGATCTGCGACATTTCCGTGTCGCGTTTTTGCATGTTAATGGTAGATGCCTGTAAGTACGCCTTCGCGGGCAAGCCTCGCTCCTACAGGTTCTTCGTCGATCACAAGTACGGCAAACGACGAAAAACCTGTAGGAGCGAGGCTTGCCCGCGAAGGGGTCGGCACCAACGATACAAACCCCGGAAACGACAAAGGCCACCCGAAGGTGGCCTTTGTTTGGTGAAGCGTCAGCTAAGCGCGAGGCTTACTTGACAGCCCAACCAGTCAGCTCGGCCAGGGCCTTGCCGATGTCTGCCAGCGAACGCACGGTTTTAACGCCCGCGTCTTGCAGTGCAGCGAACTTCTCGTCTGCAGTGCCTTTGCCGCCAGAGATGATTGCGCCAGCATGGCCCATGCGCTTGCCCGGAGGAGCAGTCACACCAGCGATGTAGGAAACAACCGGCTTGGTCACGTGTGCCTTGATGTAGGCAGCCGCTTCTTCTTCAGCCGAACCGCCGATCTCACCGATCATCACGATCGCTTCGGTCTTCGGGTCTTCCTGGAACAGCTTCAGGATGTCGATGAAGTTCGAACCCGGGATCGGGTCACCGCCGATGCCGACGCAAGTCGACTGACCGAAACCGGCGTCAGTAGTTTGCTTCACAGCTTCGTAGGTCAGGGTGCCGGAACGGGAAACGATACCGACCTTGCCTGGCAAGTGAATGTGACCTGGCATGATGCCGATCTTGCATTCGCCTGGAGTGATCACGCCTGGGCAGTTAGGGCCGATCAGGGTGATACCCAGCTCGTCGCACTTAACTTTAGCGTCCAGCATGTCCAGGGTAGGAATGCCTTCGGTGATGCAAACGATCAGCTTGATGCCGCCGAATGCTGCTTCCAGGATGGAGTCCTTGCAGAAAGGAGCTGGAACGTAGATCACGCTGGCGGTGGCGCCAGTGGCAGCTACAGCGTCTTTCACGGTGTTGAACACTGGCAGACCCAGGTGCTCGGTGCCGCCTTTACCAGGAGTTACACCACCAACCATCTTGGTGCCGTACTCGATGGCTTGCTGGGTGTGGAAACTACCTTGCGAACCGGTAATACCCTGGCAGATAACTTTGGTGTCTTTATTGATCAGGACGCTCATTATTTGCCCTCCGCAGCTTTAACGACTTGTTGAGCAGCGTCGGTCAGGCTGGTAGCAGCGATGATGTTCAAACCGCTTTCTGCCAGTACTTTAGCGCCCAGCTCAGCGTTGTTGCCTTCAAGGCGAACAACAACCGGGATTTTCACGCCGACTTCTTTCACAGCGCCGATGATGCCTTCGGCAATCATGTCGCAACGAACGATGCCGCCGAAGATGTTGACCAGTACTGCAGCGACGTTAGTGTCGGACAGGATGATCTTGAACGCTTCGGTAACGCGTTCTTTGGTAGCACCGCCGCCCACGTCGAGGAAGTTGGCTGGTTTGCCGCCATGCAGGTTGACGATGTCCATGGTACCCATGGCCAGGCCAGCACCGTTGACCATGCAACCGATGTTGCCTTCCAGCGCTACGTAGTTCAGTTCGAACTTGGCAGCGTGCGCTTCGCGCGGATCGTCTTGCGACGGATCGTGGAAAGTCTTCAGCTTAGGCTGACGGTACATGGCGTTGGCGTCGATGTTGATCTTGGCGTCGAGGCAATGCAGATCGCCGTCAGCCTTGATCACCAGCGGGTTCACTTCCAGCAGAGCCAGGTCGTGATCCTTGAACAGCTTGGCCAGACCTACGAAGATCTTGGCGAACTGAGCAACCTGCTTGCCTTCCAGACCCAGCTGGAATGCCAGCTCGCGACCCTGGAATGGCTGAGCGCCAACCAGTGGATCGATAGTGGCTTTCAGAATTTTTTCTGGAGTGTCGTGAGCGATTTTCTCGATGTCCACGCCACCTTCGGTGGAAGCCATGAACACGATGCGACGGCTCGAACGGTCAACGACAGCGCCCAGGTACAGCTCTTTAGCGATATCAGTGCACGATTCAACCAGGATCTTGGTGACTGGCTGACCATTGGCGTCAGTCTGGTAAGTCACCAGACGCTTGCCCAGCCACTGCTGTGCGAAGGCTTTGGCGTCTTCTTTGCTGCGAACCAGCTTAACGCCGCCCGCTTTACCGCGACCACCAGCGTGGACCTGGGCTTTGACAACCCACTCGGTGCCGCCGATTTTGTCGCAAGCTTCTGCTGCTGCTTCCGGGGTGTCTACCGCATAACCGGTGGAAACTGGCAGGCCGTATTCAGCGAACAGCTGCTTACCCTGATACTCGTGAAGATTCATGCTTATTACCGTCTTCGTTAGGTACTGCGCATTCGGTGCTGCACTTGTTCAAGTGCCGCACCACCTGTGACTGCTGCTTGCGTAGCCTTTCCGGATACCCGGTGCAGCCACGCAAGACTGCGTCCAGCGGATATTCCGCGGTGAGTCTTGCATGCAAGGCTCACGACGGGCCATACCGCCGTGGTTTCTTATTGTCTTAACGCTTCTTGCGGTTGGCGATGTGGATGGCGCCGCCATTCACAGCCAAAGCTGCTTCGTGCAAGGCTTCAGACAGGGTCGGATGGGAGAAAACCATCATGCCCAGGTCTTCAGCGCTGGTGCCGAATTCCATGCCGATCGCGCCCTGCTGAACCAGTTCTGCAGCGCTCGGGCCAATCACGTGGACGCCCAATACGCGGTCAGTCTTGGCATCGGCAATGACTTTCACGAAACCGCCGGTGTCGTTGGCTGCCATGGCACGGCCACTGGCTGCGAACGGGAAGGTGCCAACGTTAACTTCAACGCCTTCAGCCTTCAAGGTCTGCTCGGTTTTGCCGACCCATGCGATTTCCGGGTGAGTATAAATAACCGAAGGGATCAGGTCATAGTTGATTTGCGCTTTGTGGCCCTTGATGCGCTCAACCACCATGATGCCTTCTTCGGACGCCTTGTGCGCCAGCATCATGCCGCGAACCACGTCACCGATCGCGTAAACGCCCGGTACGCTGGTAGCGCACTGGTCGTCAACGAATACGAAACCGCGCTCGTCGATGGTCACACCGCTGTCGGCAGCCAACAGTTCGGTGGTCACTGGACGGCGACCAACGGCAACGATCAGCTTGTCAAAGGTGATGCTCTGTTCGCCGTTGGCGTCGGTGTAGTTCACAACGACTTCGTCGCCGTTCACTTTGGAACCGGTGACGCGAGCGCCCAGCTTGATGTCCAGACCTTGTTTGGTCAGGGTTTTGTAGGCTTCTTTGGAAACGGCGTCGTCAGCAGCCGGCAGGAACTTCTCCAGCGCTTCCAGAACAACCACTTCAGCGCCCAGGCGCGACCATACCGAACCCAGTTCCAGACCGATTACGCCAGCGCCGATAACGCCCAGACGCTTGGGTACGGATTGGAATTCCAGTGCGCCGGTCGAATCGACGATCACTTTCTGGTCAACCGGAGCCGGTGGAATGTCGATCGGACGCGAACCCGAAGCCAGAATCACGTTCTCGGCTTCGATGATTTCAACGCTGCCGTCTGGCTTGGTCAGTTCGACTTTCTTGCCGGCCAGCAGTTTGCCGTGGCCTTGCAGGGAAGTGACGCCGTTCGCCTTGAACAGGGTGGCAACGCCAGAGGTCAGGCCTTTGACGATGTTGGCTTTACGGCCAACCATTGCCGACACGTCCATGGTCACGCCAGCGTGATTGATACCGTGGATCGCGAAGCCTTCTTTGGCTTCCTTGTATTTCCAGGAGCTGTCCAGCAGCGCCTTGGATGGAATGCAACCGACGTTCAGGCAAGTACCGCCGAGGGCCAGTTTGCCTTCCTTGTCGGTGTATTTCTCGATGCAGGCAGTGGTGAGGCCCAGTTGCGCTGCTTTAATGGCAGCCACGTAACCGCCAGGGCCCGCGCCAATCACTACCACGTCGAATTTCTGAGTCATGTGTCATTCCTTCTCGAATCAAACCGGACGGCCCCTTATGGGGACCGTCGTGGGACGAAGCTGGTCATTACAGACGGGCCGCCATCCTGCACGGCCCATGCAACGAAATCAGATATCCAGCAGCAAACGAGCCGGGTCTTCCAGCAGGTTCTTGATGGTAACCAGGAAGGTCACAGCTTCTTTGCCATCGATCAGACGGTGATCGTAGGACAGAGCCAGGTACATCATCGGACGGATTACGACCTGACCGTTGATCGCCATAGGACGCTGCAGAATGTTGTGCATGCCCAGGATGGCCGCTTGCGGCGGGTTGACGATCGGAGTCGACATCATCGAACCGAAGGTACCACCGTTGGTGATGGTGAACGTACCGCCGGTCATTTCGTCCATCGACAGCTTGCCGTCGCGAGCCTTCTTGCCGAAGGTGGCGATGCCGCCTTCGATTTCAGCCAGGCTCATCAGTTCGGCGTTACGCAGAACCGGTACAACCAGGCCGCGGTCGCTGGAAACAGCAACGCCGACGTCAGCGTAGCCGTGGTAAACGATGTCGCCACCGTCGATCGATGCGTTGACAGCCGGGAAGCGTTTCAGCGCTTCGGTGGCAGCCTTGACGAAGAACGACATGAAGCCCAGGCGTACGCCGTTGTGGGACTTCTCGAACAGGTCCTTGTACTTCGAACGCAGGGCCATGACTTCGGTCATGTCGACTTCGTTGAAGGTGGTCAGCATCGCCATGTTCGACTGAGCTTCTACCAGGCGCTTGGCCACGGTAGCGCGAACGCGGGTCATCGGTACGCGCTTCTCGATGCGGTCGCCAGCGGCGAACACAGGAGCAGCACCAGCAGGAGCAGCAGCCTTGGCAGGCGCGGCAGCCGGAGCGGCTTTCTTGGCAGCAACGGCTGCAACCACGTCTTCCTTGGTCACACGACCGCCTTTGCCGGTGCCGGCAACGGAAGCGATGTTGATACCGTTTTCTTCAGCCAGCTTGCGAGCAGCCGGTGCAGCAACAGGATCGTCTTCGCCTTCGGCAGCTGGAGCAGCAGCCTGCGCAGCGGCCGGAGCAGCAGCGGCAGCCGGAGCAGCAGCAGCGCCGCCCGCTTCGATGGAGCCCAGGACTTCGTCGGACAGAACGGTGTCGCCTTCGTTCTTGACGATAGCGCCCAGCACGCCATCAGCAGTGGCCAACACTTCCAGCACAACCTTGTCGGTTTCGATATCGACGATCAGATCGTCACGCTTTACAGCGTCGCCCGGTTGCTTGTGCCAGGTGGCAACGGTGCCATCGGCAACCGATTCCGGGAAAGTGGGGGCTTTGATTTCGATAGCCATTATCTGTGAGTCCTTAAATTCGGTTTCAGGTGCGCGAAGGCGTTAAACAGTAAAGGCGTCTTGCAGCAGTTTTTCCTGCTGCTCAGCGTGCATCGATGCGTAACCGCATGCAGGTGCAGCAGAAGCCTCACGGCCCGCGTACTCAAGTACGAGAGACTTGTTGAGATTGCTGATGCTACGACGCATGTGGTGTTGGCTGCAGTACCACGCACCCTGGTTCATCGGCTCTTCCTGGCACCACACGGCATTTTTGACGTTGGAGTAAGGAGCCAGGACTTCTTTCAAGTCGTCCTCAGGGAATGGGTACAGTTGCTCGATACGCACGATGGCGATGTCATCACGACCTTCGGCACGGCGTTTTTCCAGCAGGTCGTAGTAGACCTTGCCGCTACACAGAACAACGCGCTCGACCTTTTTCGGGTCCAGTGCATCGATTTCCGGGATAACGGTCTGGAACGAACCTTCGGCCAGATCTTCCAGAGTCGAGATGGCCAGCTTGTGACGCAGCAGCGACTTCGGAGTCAGAACGATCAATGGCTTGCGCAGCGGGCGAATCACCTGACGACGCAGCAAGTGGTAGATCTGAGCCGGCGTAGTCGGTACGGCTACCTGAATGTTGTGCTCGGCGCACAGTTGCAGGTAACGCTCCAGACGAGCCGACGAGTGCTCCGGACCCTGACCTTCATAACCGTGCGGCAGCAGCATGGTCAGACCGCAGAGACGGCCCCACTTGTGCTCGCCACTGGTGATGAACTGGTCGATAACCACCTGGGCACCGTTGGCGAAGTCGCCGAACTGGGCTTCCCAGATCACCAGCGCTTCAGGCGTGGTGGTCGAATAACCGTACTCGAACGCCAGAACCGCTTCTTCGGACAGGAACGAATCGTACAGGTCGAAACGTGGCTGGCCGTTGTACAGGTTCTGCAACGGGATGTAGGTACCCGCGTCTTTCTGGTTGTGCAAGACAGCGTGACGGTGCGAGAACGTACCGCGACCGATGTCCTGACCCGTCATGCGAATCGGGTGACCTTCGAACGCCAGGGTCGCGTACGCCATGGTTTCGGCGTAACCCCAGTTGATCGGCAGGCCGCCGGCTTGCATCTTCTGACGGTCTTCGTAGATTTTCGAAACCTGGCGCTGAACCACGAAGCCTTCTGGAATTTCCAGCAGCTTGGCGGACAGTTCCTGCAAGGTCTTCAGATCGAAACGCGTGTCGTGACGTGCAGTCCAGGCGTGGCCCAGGTACGGACGCCAGTCCACGAACAACTCTTTGTTCGGCTCTTTGACCAGGCTTTTTACAACATGCAGACCGTTGTCCAGCGCGTTGCGGTATTCGTCGACTTTCGACTGAACACGCTCAACGTCCAGCACACCGCTCTGAGTCAGGCGATCGGCATACAGTTCACGGGTGGTGCGCTGTTTGGTGATCTGCTGGTACATCAGAGGCTGGGTGCCGCTAGGCTCGTCGGCCTCGTTGTGGCCGCGACGACGGTAGCAGACCAGGTCGATCACCACGTCACGCTTGAATTGCATGCGGTAGTCGATGGCCAGCTGGGTCACGAACAACACGGCTTCCGGATCATCACCATTCACATGGAGGATCGGCGCCTGGATCATCTTCGCAACGTCGGTCGCGTACTCGGTGGAACGCGAGTCCAGCGGGTTGCTGATGGTGAAACCGACCTGGTTGTTGATCACGATGTGCACGGTACCGCCGGTCTTGAAACCGCGGGTCTGCGACATCTGGAAGGTTTCCATCACCACGCCTTGACCGGCGAATGCCGCGTCACCGTGGATGGAGATCGGCAGAACCTTCTCACCGGTAGGGTCGTTACGACGATCCTGACGGGCGCGAACCGAGCCTTCGACCACTGGAGATACGATTTCCAGGTGGGACGGGTTGAACGCCATGGCCAGGTGAACTTCACCGCCGGCGGTCATCACGTTGGACGAGAAGCCCTGGTGGTATTTAACGTCACCGGAACCCAGCTCGACCTTCTTCTTGCCTTCGAACTCGTCGAACAGCTCACGCGGGTTCTTGCCGAAGGTGTTGACCAGCACGTTCAGACGACCACGGTGGGCCATGCCGATCACGATTTCCTTGGTGCCGTAGGAACCGGAACGCTGGATCAACTCGTCGAGCATCGGAATCAGGCTTTCGCCGCCTTCCAGACCGAAACGCTTGGTGCCAGGGTATTTGGTGCCCAGGTATTTTTCCAGGCCTTCACCGGCAGTGACGCGCTCGAGCAGGTGGCTCTTGATGTCGGCGGAGTACGTCGGACGACCACGCACGCTTTCCAGACGCTGCTGGAACCACTGGCGCTGCTCGGAATCGGTGATATGCGTGAATTCAGCGCCGATGGTGCGGCAATATGTCTGCTGCAACGCTTCGTGAATTTCGCGTAGGCTCGCCTCCTCTTTGCCGATGAACAGGTCGCCGGCACGGAAGGTCGTATCAAGATCGGCATTGGTCAAGCCGTAATGATTGATTGACAGGTCTGCAGGTGCAGGACGCTGCCACAGTCCCAGCGGGTCAAGCTGAGCTGCCTGGTGGCCACGCATACGGTAGGCCTGGATCAATCGCAGCACTTCAACTTGCTTCTTCTCGTGCTCACTGCTCACGCTGCCGGCGGAAACCGGTTGGGCGCGGCGCTGGTTCTTTGCCAGCAAGACGAAATGATCGCGAATTGTGGAGTGCGAAACATCGGTGGCAGAGTTGCCTTCGGTCGGCAACTTCTGAAAGTAGGTGCGCCACTCTTCTGGCACAGCGTTAGGGTCGTGCAGGTAGAGCTCATAAAGCTCTTCCACATAGGCAGCGTTACCTCCGGAAAGGTAGGCGCTGTTCCACATGCGCTGCATCACGCTTTCTTGCATGCTTGGTCACCCTCGGTTAGGGGAACACCATCGGCGTCGACACCGAGCAAACTTGCAGAAGTCCGAATGCAGCGACCAAAACAAGCCACTTAGGATCACGCTGATAGTCCGGGTACCAGCCCGGATGCCCCTGCTTGTCTCATTTCTTCAAAATAAGAGCGGCAGCTTTGTGAGCTGCTGCTCAGGTTAAAACTACGGCGCCGGTTGAAGCCTGCGCCGTAGCATCTACGGGTACAGCGGTCCTACGGGTACTGCTGAATCACACGCCGCTTTGCAGCAACATGTGACGTACGTGACCGATGGCCTTAGTCGGGTTCAGGCCTTTCGGACAAACGTTTACACAGTTCATGATCCCGCGGCAGCGGAATACGCTGAACGGGTCATCCAGCGCAGCCAGACGCTCGGATGTCTTGGTGTCGCGGCTGTCTGCCAGGAAGCGATACGCTTGCAGCAGAGCAGCTGGACCCAGGAACTTGTCCGGGTTCCACCAGAAGGACGGGCAAGAGGTCGAGCAGCAAGCGCACAGGATGCACTCGTACAGACCGTCGAGCTTTTCACGCTCTTCAGGGGACTGCAGACGCTCGATGGCCGGAGCCGGCGTGTCGTTCTGCAGGTATGGCTTAACCTTTTCGTATTGCTTGTAGAAGATGCTCATATCGACGACCAGGTCACGGATAACCGGCAAACCTGGCAGCGGACGAACGATCAGCTTGTTACCTTTTACGACAGAAGACAGCGGCGTGACGCATGCCAGAGCGTTTTTGCCGTTGATGTTCATGCCGTCGGAACCGCAAACGCCTTCACGGCAAGAGCGACGATAGGAGAAACCTTCGTCCTGCTCTTTGATCAGGGCCAGCACGTCCAGGACCATCAGGTCTTTACCACCGGTATCGACCTGGAATTCCTGCATGAACGGCGCGGCGTCCTGATCAGGGTTGTAGCGATAAACACTGACTTGCAACATGGCGGCCACCCTTAATAAGTCCGAATCTTAGGTTCAAAAGTCGGAACAGTCTTCGGCGAGAAGTTCACAGCACGCTTGGTCACGCGCTTGTCACCCGGGAAGTACAGGGTGTGGCACAGCCAGTTTTCGTCGTCGCGATCTTCGTAGTCTTCACGGGCGTGAGCGCCGCGGGACTCTTTGCGGATCTCTGCAGCGATGGCGGTGGCTTCGGCCACTTCCAGCAGGTTCTGCAGTTCCAGGGCTTCGATTCGAGCAGTGTTGAACGCCTGGCTCTTGTCGTTGATCTTGACGTTGGCGATACGGCCACGCAGATCAGCCAGCTGAGCAATACCCTTCTGCATGTATTCGCCGGTACGGAATACACCGAAGTAGTTCTGCATGCAGCTTTGCAGTTCTTTACGCAGGGTAGCGACGTCTTCGCCTTCGGTACGCGAGTTCAGGCCATCGAGACGTGCCAGGGCAGCGTCGATGTCGGACTGGCGTGGACGGGCGTAATCAACGCCTTCTTTCAGGGTCTGCTCCAGGAACAGACCGGCCGCACGGCCGAATACCACCAGGTCGAGCAGCGAGTTGCCGCCCAGACGGTTGGCACCGTGAACCGATACGCACGCCACTTCGCCTACTGCGAACAGACCAGGAATGATCTGGTCAACGCCGTCAGCGTCCTGAGTGATTGCCTGGCCATGAATGTTGGTGGCAACGCCGCCCATCATATAGTGGCAGGTTGGAACGACCGGAATCGGCGCCACGGCTGGATCGACGTGGGCGAAGGTCTTGGACAGTTCCATGATGCCTGGCAGACGGCTGTGCAGAACTTCTTCACCGAGGTGATCGAGTTTCAGCATTACGTGGTCGCCATCCGGACCGCAACCGTTGCCGGCGATGATTTCTTTAACCATCGAACGAGCAACAACGTCACGACCAGCAAGGTCTTTGGCGTTCGGAGCATAACGCTCCATGAAACGCTCGCCGTGCTTGTTGATCAGGTAACCGCCTTCACCGCGGCAACCTTCTGTAACCAGTACACCGGCGCCGGCGATGCCGGTCGGGTGGAACTGCCACATTTCAATGTCTTGTACCGGCACGCCAGCACGCAGAGCCATGCCGACGCCGTCACCGGTGTTGATCAGGGCATTGGTGGTGGACGAGTAGATACGGCCTGCACCGCCAGTCGCCAATACGGTCGCGTTAGCGCGAACGTAGGAGGTTTCACCGGTTTCGATGCAGATGACGATCATGCCGACAAAGGCACCGTCTTCGTTCTTGACCAGGTCGACGCCGTAGTATTCGTTGAGGAATACGGTGCCGGCCTTCAGGTTGGCCTGGTACAGGGTGTGCAGCAGTGCGTGACCGGTACGGTCGGCAGCGGCGCACGTACGTGCAGCCTGGCCACCTTTACCGAAGTCTTTCGACTGACCGCCGAACGGACGCTGGTAGATGCGGCCTTGTTCGGTGCGGGAGAACGGCAAGCCCATGTGCTCGAGCTCGAAGACCGCTTCCGGACCTACGGAACACATGTATTCGATAGCGTCCTGGTCACCGATGTAGTCGGAACCCTTGACGGTATCGTACATGTGCCAGCGCCAGTCATCGTTCGGATCAGCAGACGCGATGGCGCAGGTGATGCCACCCTGGGCGGATACGGTGTGCGAACGAGTCGGGAAAACCTTGGTGACAACGGCAGTCTTGTGACCGCCCTGTGCCAGCTGCAGAGCAGCGCGCATGCCAGCACCGCCGCCGCCAATGATGATGGCGTCGAACGAAAGCGTATTAACTGTAGTAGACATGAATCAGATACCCCAAAGAATCTGCACACCCCAGACGAAGTAAGCGAACATCGCAACGCCGCATACTGCCTGGAAGAGGAAACGTACAGTGGTCGCGGACTTGCCGAACGCCATTGGCGTCAGGTAGTCGGTCGCGATGGTCCACATGCCGACCCAGGCGTGAGCGCCGAGGGCAACGAGGGCCAGGAGACTGAAGATACGCATCCAGTTATTGGCGAACAGTTCATGCCATTGGGCGTAGCCGATGCCTGGGTTGGCAACGACGTATCCGATCAGGAAGATGAAGTAAGCCGCGAGAACGACCGCAGACACACGTTGCGCCATCCAGTCATAGAGGCCCGAACGCGACAGGTTCGTGACGTTAGTTACCATATCCAAACTCCTGCCAGAACGATTACCACCACGGAAACGGCGATAACGATTTTCGAGCCCAGCTTGCCGCCTTCCAGCGTCTCACCGATGCCCATGTCCATGATCAAATGGCGCACACCGGCTACCAAGTGATACAGCAGAGCGGACAGGATGCCCCAAATCACTAGCTTGGCTAGCGGACTGGTCAGACACGCTTTCACCTGACCGAAGCCTTCCTCGGAGCTCAGCGACTTGTCCAATGCGTAAAGCATGATGGCCAGGCTGACAAAGAGGATGACACCGGAGATACGGTGAAGAATGGACGTGTAAGCAGTGACTGGGAGTTTGATGGTCCTTAGGTCTAGGTTTACAGGTCGTTGGCTTTTCACGGCTTTTTTTTCACACTGAAGAGCCCCTAACAATCAGGGCAAAGTTGTTGGGGAGTGCACTGGTCAGGTAACCACCACCCAGGGATGCGACCCCCAATGAAAGCAAGCCCAAAAGCCCTTGGCGGTCGGTGGCCGAGTATAGACAGTTAGGCTACTAATGACAACGCGTTCACCTTCCCCTAATAGCGCATTGCACAAGTTGGATAAAAGGCGTAAATGGCAGTCAATTTCGAGGAAAAAGTCCGGTTAAAGCCTTCTGGAGCAAGACTTTAGGCAAATTGACATTCGAATTTATCTCACTATAGTGGTGCGGGCCCTGCGTGGGGGGTCTGTCTGATGATTTCAAGCATAAATAGGAGGCCACATGGCTGACAAAAAAGCGCAGTTGATCATCGAGGGCGCAGCCCCCGTCGAGCTGCCCATTTTAACCGGCACCGTTGGTCCCGATGTTATCGATGTTCGGGGCCTGACGGCCACGGGCCGTTTCACCTTTGACCCTGGTTTCATGTCGACCGCTTCCTGCGAGTCGAAGATCACCTATATCGACGGCGACAACGGCATTCTGCTGCACCGCGGCTACCCGATCGAACAGCTGGCTGAAAAGTCGGACTACCTGGAAACCTGCTATCTGCTGCTCAACGGCGAACTGCCGACCGCAGAACAGAAGGCCCAGTTCGTCAGCACCGTGAAGAACCACACCATGGTTCACGAGCAGTTGAAGACCTTCTTCAACGGCTTCCGTCGCGACGCCCACCCGATGGCCGTCATGTGCGGCGTAGTCGGCGCTCTCTCGGCCTTCTACCACGACTCCCTGGACATCAATAACCCGCAGCATCGCGAAATTTCCGCGATCCGCCTGGTTGCCAAGATGCCGACCCTGGCAGCGATGGTTTACAAGTACTCCATGGGCCAACCCATGATGTACCCGCGCAACGACCTGACGTACGCGGAAAACTTCCTGCACATGATGTTCAACACCCCGTGCGAGATCAAACCGATCAGCCCGGTACTCGCCAAGGCCATGGACCGGATTTTCATCCTCCATGCCGACCACGAGCAGAACGCATCGACCTCAACCGTACGCCTGGCCGGCTCTTCGGGTGCCAACCCGTTCGCCTGTATCGCCGCCGGCATCGCTGCACTGTGGGGCCCTGCCCACGGCGGCGCGAACGAGGCTGTTCTGACCATGCTTGACGAGATTGGCGATGTGTCGAACATCGACAAGTTCATCGCCAAGGCCAAGGACAAGAACGATCCGTTCAAGTTGATGGGCTTCGGTCACCGGGTTTACAAAAACCGCGACCCACGCGCCACCGTGATGAAGAAGACTTGCGACGAAGTGCTGAAGGAACTGGGCATCCAGAACGATCCGCAACTCGAACTGGCCATGCGCCTGGAAGAGATCGCCCTGACCGACCCGTACTTCATCGAGCGCTCGCTGTACCCGAACGTCGACTTCTACTCGGGGATCATCCTCAAGGCGATCGGCATTCCAACCAGCATGTTCACCGTGATCTTCGCTCTGGCGCGGACTGTCGGCTGGATCTCCCACTGGAAAGAAATGCTCTCCAGCCCGTACAAAATTGGCCGTCCGCGCCAGTTGTACACCGGCTACGAGTCGCGTGACATCACCAAGCTGGAAGACCGCAAGTAAGATCTTTCTTGCGATAGCGTGTTGAGTTGTACCGGGAACGGCCTCTATTTATATAGAGGCCGTTTTTGTTTGTGGTGCCTCAGCGGCCTTAGGGCCGACTGACTCTTTGGCTGTGTACATATCCGTTTCTGCGGTAACGGCCGCTGGCGGTTTCGCTCTTACAGCGAGTCACTTGGAAGAGCCCCAAGTAACCAAAGGCTCTTGCCCCTTTCGTTCGGTGCCTCGCTGTGGCTCGGCATCCCCTCGCTCCGGCCCTGCTCCGTGGGCCCGCCGCCATCGGCCATCCATGGCCGGGGGCGGCTAACCCGGCATCCATGCCGGGTTGCCCACTGCGCAGAACCTCCACTCAGCCTCTCGAGGGGGCGTGTACCGCCAAAGCCACCGAGGCGGCCTGGTAGCCGACCTGGCTCTTTGGATGCCCGCGCGGTCCTTCTTGGCTGCGTTCACTCATTCCGGACCTGTACACCGATCCCCTGTAGGAGCCAGCTTGCTGGCGATAGCGTCCGCTCAGCCAATAAATATGTTGGATGACACACCGCCATCGCCAGCAAGCCAGCTCCTACACGAGATGGGGTTCACACGGTCAAAATTGTAGGAGCTGGCTTGCCAGCGATGGACGTCAACGATGGCGCGGATTGTCTGGATGAGCGCGCTGTCCGGGCGTTTTTCGCGAGCAAGCTCGCTCCTACAGAGGGAACTCACTCCGGTCGTTGATTTTGATTTTGCTGTTGCTTTGGCTTCTGACCTTGATCCACCCGCCCCTTCGGGAGGCTGAGTAGAGGTGTTCATCCGGGGATTGGCGCGCAGCGCCGTTCGACGCAGTCGAACTCATCGCATGTAGGTGCCAGCGAAGCCAACCGGAGGGCGATGCCCCCGGATGAATGCCGGAGCGAAGGAACGCCGAGCCTTAGCGAGGGGCCGGACGCTCGGGGCGAGCCTTTTTTGCTTACTTTTTTTGGCGTTTGAAAAAAAGTGAGTCGCCGTAAGGGCGAAACCGCCAGCAGCCGTTACCGCAGCAATGGATATGTACTCGACCAACAAAAAACAGGCCGACCGACCGATAACCGCCCAATAAAAAATGCCCCGATCTCTCGACCAGGGCATTTCTGTTCAACACAAATTACACAGACAAACTCAAAGCCTTAGTGCGAAACCGCCCCACTCGCCCCCAGCCCAGTCTGCGAACGAACAAACTGCGGGAAGAACAGCGCCCGCTCATTATCCGCAGCAGTCGACTTGTCAGTAATCGAGAAGAACCAGATCCCCACAAACGCAATGGCCATGGAGAACAGCGCCGGGTATTCATACGGGAAGACCGCCTTCTCGTGACCCAGGATCTGCACCCAGATGGTTGGCCCCAGCACCATCAAACCAACAGCACTGACCAGACCCAGCCAGCCGCCGATCATCGCACCGCGCGTGGTCAGCTTCTTCCAGTACATCGAAAGCAGCAGCACCGGGAAGTTACAGCTCGCCGCGATGGAGAACGCCAGGCCCACCATGAACGCAATGTTCTGCTTCTCGAACAGAATACCCAGACCGATCGCCAGCACCGCCAGGGCGATGGTGGTGATTTTCGAGACGCGAATCTCGTCCTTCTCGTTGGCCTTGCCTTTCTTGATCACGCTGGCATACAGGTCGTGAGACACCGCCGAAGCACCGGCCAGGGTCAGACCGGCAACCACTGCCAGAATGGTCGCGAACGCTACCGCCGAGATGAAGCCCAGGAAGATACTGCCACCGACCGCGTTGGCCAGGTGCACCGCCGCCATGTTGTTGCCGCCCAACAGCGCGCCAGCCGCATCTTTGAAGGCCGGGTTGGTGCTGACCAGCAGGATCGCGCCGAAGCCGATGATGAAGGTCAGGATGTAGAAGTAACCAATGAAGCCGGTTGCATACAGCACGCTCTTGCGGGCTTCTTTTGCGTCACTCACGGTGAAGAAGCGCATCAGGATGTGTGGCAGGCCAGCGGTACCGAACATCAGAGCCAGACCCAGGGAAAACGCGGAGATCGGGTCTTTCACCAGACCGCCCGGGCTCATGATCGCCTCACCTTTAGGGTGAACCTTGATCGCCTCGGAGAACAGCGCACTGAAGTCGAAGTTGACGTGCTTCATCACCATCAGCGCCATGAACGAGGCACCGGACAGCAACAGCACAGCCTTGATGATTTGCACCCAAGTGGTCGCCAGCATGCCGCCGAACAGCACGTACATGCACATCAGGATACCGACCAGGATCACCGCAACGTGATAGTCGAGACCGAACAGCAGCTGGATCAGCTTGCCGGCACCAACCATTTGCGCGATCAGGTAGAACGCCACTACCACCAGCGAACCGCAAGCGGACAGCGAACGGATCTGGGTTTGCCCGAGGCGGTAGGACGCCACGTCGGCAAAGGTGTATTTACCCAGGTTACGCAGACGCTCGGCGATCAGGAACAGAATGATCGGCCAGCCCACCAGGAAGCCGATCGAGTAGATCAGGCCGTCGTAGCCGGAGGTGAACACCAGCGCGGAAATACCCAGGAAGGACGCCGCGGACATGTAGTCGCCGGCAATCGCCAGACCGTTCTGGAAACCGGTGATCTTGCCGCCCGCCGCATAGTAGTCGGCCGCCGAGTTGTTTTTCTTGGAGGCCCAGTAAGTGATGTACAACGTTGCGCCGACGAACGCCACGAACATCAGAATCGCGGCCATGTTCAGGGGTTGTTTCTGTACGGCGCCGGTCAGGGCGTCAGCCGCCCAGGCGCCAGGTGCGAAAGCTGCGATGCTCAATAGAGCCATTAGACGCCGGATCATTGCTGAGCCTCCTTGAGAATCGCATTGTTCAGGTCGTCGAATTCGCCATTGGCGCGTCGAACGTAGATCCCGGTCAGGATGAAGGCCGAGACAATCAGCCCGACACCGATCGGTATGCCCCAGGTTATCGATGACTCAGGGCTGATTTTCGCGCCCAGAATATGCGGCCCGTAAGCGATCAACAGGATGAATCCGGAGTAGAGACCAAGCATGATCGCCGAAAGAATCCAGGCGAACCTTTCTCGCTTACTAACCAGCTCCTTGAAGCGCGGGCTGTTTTGAATCGAGAGGTAAATGCTGTCGTTCATTGTTTTTATCCTCGCAGCACAGATTATTGTTGGAACGGTATCCACTCTATGCGGCTGCGGGGCAGGTTCCAGACGACCTTAGTATTAGAGCGACATGACAGAATCGCCATTTGTAGGAGCCAGCTTGCTGGCGATGGCGATCTTTCTGACGCCATCGCCAGCAAGCTGGCTCCTACAGAAAGCAAAAAGCCCCTTGGCTGTTATGCCAAGGGGCCTTGAGAAGTGCTGACCAGAAACGTCAGCTCAAATCATTTGGTCCAGTCTGCAACGCGCTCCGGGTGCTTGGCGACCCAATCCTTCGCAGCGGCTTCAGGCTTGGCACCGTCCTGAATCGCCAGCATGACTTCGCCGATTTCGTCTTTCGACGCCCACTGGAAGTTCTTCAGGAACTTGGCCACTTCCGGCGCTTTGGTTGCCAGTTCTTTGCTGCCGATGCTGTTCACGGTTTCAGCCGCGCCATAAACGCCTTTCGGGTCTTCCAGGAAGCGCAGTTTCCACTTGGCGAACATCCAGTGCGGCACCCAACCGGTGACGGCAATGGATTCGTTTTTCTTCTCGGCACGGGTCAGCTCGGCAATCATGCCGGCGCCGGAACTGGCCTTGAGTTGGTAACCGGTCAGGTCGTAGTCCTTGATTGCCTGCTCGGTCTTGAGCATCACACCTGAACCGGCGTCGATGCCGACAATACGTTTTTTGAAGCTGTCGTCGGTTTTCAGGTCATCGAGGGTTTTAGCTTTCACGTACTCCGGCACGATCAAGCCGATTTTTGCATCCTTGAAGTTCGGGCCGTAGTCGACGACCTGATCCTTGTTCTTGGTCCAGTATTCGCCGTGAGTCACCGGCAGCCAGGCGGACAGCATGGCGTCGAGTTTGCCTGTGGCCACACCCTGCCACATGATCCCGGTGGCGACGGCTTGCAGCTTCACGTCATAACCCAGTTTCTGCTTGATCACTTCGGCCGCCACGTGGGTGGTCGCGACGCTGTCGGACCAGCCGTCAACGTAACCGATGCTCAGGGTTTTGCTCTCGGCATTGGCCATCGTGGAGCCAATCGCAAGTACCAGTGCGGCACCCGCGCCTAAAAGTCGTCGCATCTTCATCGTTACTTCCCCGAAAGTGCTGCGCTCGACGGATGCCGAGTCGCGTCAACGTATTGTTATGGTGCACTGCGCGCCCATCACGCCTCACCGCAAACTCGTACGATCATCAGCGCGTTTTATTAATGAGAACACTGACGCATCGATAATCAACCTGACGCCAACCTGAACCTGTGCTGTCAGCGACCTCAAGGCATCGAGAAACGACATCAGAACGCCATTAATTACGAGCACCTGAAAGGCCTCGGGCGATCCGCCCGAACTTTGCATGTCAAAATTATGCGAGCCACCAAGCGCGGGACAAATGCGGGTAACATGCGCGGCTTTGCTCCCAGACGGCCTGACCATGCCCGCGACATCACGCTTTCCTTTTTTCGCTTACCTTTTCGCCTGCCTGCTGGGGCTCTTTGCTCTCGGCGGTTTTTGGTACGGCCTCGGCAAACCGGTGATTCTGCCGGACGTGGCCAGCGCGACGCACAAACTGCAATGCGCCTCCTACACCCCGTTCGACAAGGACCAATCGCCGTTCGATCAGCCGTTCAAGTTGCGCCCCGAGCGCATGGACGCCGACCTCGCGCTGTTGGCCACCCGCTTCGAATGCATTCGCACCTATTCCATGACCGGCCTTGAAGCCTTGCCCGACCTGGCGCGCAAACATGGTCTGAAGTTGATGATCGGTGCGTGGGTGAACAGCAACCCGGTGGACACCGAGAAAGAAGTCGACCTGCTGATCGCCTCGGCCAACGCCAACCCGGATGTGGTCACGTCGGTGATCGTCGGCAACGAAGCCCTGTTGCGCAAGGAAGTCACCGGTGCGCAATTGGCCAGGCTGATCAACAAGGTCAAAAGCCAGGTCAAGCAGCCTGTCACTTATGCCGACGTCTGGGAGTTCTGGCTCAAACACCCGGAAATTGCCCCGGCGGTGGACTTCCTGACCATTCACCTGCTGCCGTATTGGGAAGACGATCCGTCGAACATCGACGCCGCGCTGCAACATGTTCGCGAAGTGCGTCAAGTGTTCGGCAACAAATTCGCACCCAAGGACGTGATGATTGGTGAAACCGGCTGGCCGAGCGAGGGCCGTCAACGCGAAACCGCGCTGCCGAGCCGGGTCAATGAGGCCAAGTTCATTCGTAGCTTTGTGATCATGGCCGAGCAGGAAGGCTGGCACTACAACCTGATCGAAGCGTTCGACCAACCCTGGAAACGCGCCAGCGAAGGGGCCGTTGGTGGTTACTGGGGCCTGTTTGACGCCGACCGTCAGGACAAGGGCGTGCTGGCCGGTCCGGTGTCCAACGTACCGTACTGGTCGCAATGGCTGGCGGTGGGCGGGATGATTTTCCTCGGCACGCTGATCCTTGGCGGTCGTGTACGCAGTACCCGCTCTGCGCTGGTGCTACCGCTGCTCGGCGCTTTGGCGGCCTGTTCGATTGGCGCCTGGGGCGATCTGGCACGCGTCACCACCCGATTTACCAGTGAATGGTTGTGGGTCGCGTTGCTGACGGCTTTGAACCTGTTGGTACTGGTGCATGCAGCGCTGACACTGAGTGACCGCAGCGGCTGGCGTCAACGGGCCTTCAATGTGCTGGAGCGCCAGGCCGGCTGGTTGCTGGCAACAGCAGGTTTTGCAGCGGCGGTGATGATGCTGGAACTGGTGTTCGATCCGCGTTATCGCAGCTTTCCGAGCGTAGCTTTCATCCTGCCCGCACTGGTTTATCTGTGCCGGCCGGTGAGCGTGCCACGTCGTGAAATCGCGCTTCTGACCTTCATCATCGGTGCCGGCATTGCGCCGCAGCTGTATCGCGAAGGTTTGCAGAATCAGCAGGCCTGGGGCTGGGCGCTGGTGAGTGTGTTGATGGTGGCGGCGTTGTGGCGCTGTTTGCGGGTTCGCAAGGGCTGATGGCCCCATCGCCAGCAAGCTGGCTCCTACAGGATTTGTGATCGCCACAGATTCATTGTAGGAGCCGGCTTGCCGGCGATTCGATACATCAGGCGCCGCGAGACGCCCGGACCAGACGCAGCCCTGCAATCACCACCGCAAACACAGCCATCGTCGTGTTGTACAACGCCAACGCCGGAAACCCGAACACCAACGCCAACACCGCCAACCACCACCCTGCCCGCCCCGGCAACACGAAGCCGATCACGGCGGCGGCCACTGCCGCCCAACCCAACACCTGGAAATGAATCATCAGGCCCAGGTTCGAACGGACCAGGCATTCCCAGCGGCTCGCCTCGTCCACGCAGAGGCCGACCCATTGCGCATCCTCCATGAAGCCATACCGCGCGCCATAACTGGCGGCCAGCCATAAAGGCAGCAAAACAAGCAGCAGAATTACCGGTAAACGGCGGGACATGAAGCACTCCAATCAGCGAAAAACGGCGGCCAGCTTAATCCCCCGGCAGCCTGACGCAAGCCTTAACAACAGTTAACTGGGCACTCAATCACTGCAAAGTGTATCGTCCAGCTACTATTACTCTGAAATTTGGCCTGATTGGTGTCGATACATGGCACTTTGGCGCAACCCCCGTGGTCATAGCCTGCGAACTTCATTCGGCACCTTTCTATAAGGGATCCAGTCATGCTCCGTTCCTTGCGCTTCGCCGCCCTGTTTAGCGGCCTTATCTTGAGTGCGTCCGCACTGGCGGTCGATATCGACGCCGCCAGTTATGGCTATCCCTTGACCAACCCGTTCGAGGCGACCATCGCCACGACGCCACCGGACCTGCGTCCGGAGTTGCCGCTTGACGATGACATCGACCAGGAAACCCGCACCGTCACACTGCGCCCGGAGCGCGAGTTCGAACTGCCGGACAACTTCTGGCCGGTGAAGAAGCTGACCTACCGCATCGCCACCCAGGATAAAGCCGCCCCACTGATCTTCCTGATCGCCGGCACCGGTGCGCGCTATGACAGCAGCCTTAACGAATACCTGAAAAAGCTCTACTACAAGGCGGGTTACCACGTGGTGCAACTGTCGTCGCCTACCAGCTTCGACTTCATGAGCGCCGCTTCACGCTTTGCCACACCCGGCATCACCAAGGATGACGCCGAAGACATGTACCGGGTGATGCAGGCCGTGCGGGCACAAAACCCGAAAGTGGCCGTCACCGATTACTACCTGACCGGCTACAGCCTGGGGGCGCTGGATGCGGCATTTGTCGCGCATCTGGATGAAACCCGCCGCAGCTTCAACTTCAAGAAAGTCTTGCTGCTGAACCCGCCGGTGAACCTCTACACCTCGATCACCAATCTCGACAAGCTGGTTCAGACAGAGGTCAAGGGCATCACCAACACCACCACGTTCTATGAACTGGTACTGAACAAACTGACCCGCTACTTCCAGCAGAAAGGCTACATCGACCTCAACGACGCCCTGCTCTACGACTTCCAGCAGTCCAAGCAGCACCTGACCAACGAACAGATGGCCATGCTGATCGGCACGTCGTTCCGCTTCTCGGCGGCCGACATCGCTTTCACCTCGGACCTGATCAACCGTCGCGGCCTGATCACTCCGCCGAAAACGCCCATCACCGAAGGCACCAGCCTCACGCCATACCTCAAGCGTGCGCTGCAGTGCGACTTCGACTGCTACATCACCGAACAAGTGATCCCGATGTGGCGCGCGCGCACTGACGGCGGCAGCCTGCTGCAACTGATCGACCAGGTCAGCCTGTATGCCCTGAAGGATTACCTGCACGACAGCCCGAAAATCGCGGTCATGCACAACGCTGACGACGTGATCCTAGGCCCCGGTGACCTCGGTTTCCTGCGCAAGACCTTCGGTGATCGCTTGACTGTTTATCCACTGGGCGGCCACTGCGGCAACCTTAACTATCGCGTCAACAGCGACGCCATGCTGGAGTTCTTCCGTGGCTAAATACCTCCTGCTTATCGCAGCGTTACTCTGTGCAGGCGTCGCCAATGCCGACAACAGCAAAGCCAACGCCCCGGTGGTCGTCGACAGTGACGGCTTCAAGGAGCCACTGAGCAAACTCAAGTTCAACCCAGGCCTGGACCAGCGCGAATTCGAGCGCTCGACACTCAGCGCGCTGGCCGTCTACGACCCGCTGGAAGAGTGGAACCGCCGGGTGTACCACTTCAATTACCGCTTCGACCAATGGGTGTTCCTGCCGGTGGTCGACGGGTATCGCTACATCACGCCAAGCTTCCTGCGCACCGGGGTCAGCAACTTCTTCAACAACCTCGGCGACGTACCGAACCTGCTCAACAGCTTGTTGCAGTTCAAGGGCCAGCGTTCGATGGAAACCACTGCGCGCCTGCTGCTCAACACCACCATCGGCATCGCCGGTCTGTGGGACCCGGCCACCGCCATGGGCCTGCCGCGCCAGAGCGAAGACTTCGGCCAGACGCTCGGTTTCTACGGCGTACCGGGCGGCGCCTACTTCGTGCTGCCGATCCTCGGCCCGTCCAACATCCGCGACACCGGCGGCCTGGCCGTGGACTTCACCGCCGAGTCGGCGATCAACTTCCTGAACGTCTCCGAAGTCAGTTCCAACCACCCTGAAGTGTGGGCCCTGCGCAGCATCGACAAGCGCCACCAGACCAGCTTCCGCTACGGCCAGCTGAACTCGCCATTCGAATACGAAAAGGTGCGTTACGTGTACACCGAGTCGCGCAAGTTGCAGATTGCCGAGTAATTCATCGGCAACAAAAAAAGGCCATTCGATGTGAATCGAATGGCCTTTTTCATGCCTGTCGCAATTCAACAGTAGGAGCTGGCTTGCCAGCGATGGCGTCCGAAAGGACTGTATCGGGCTTGAAATCCCATCGCCGGCAAGCCGGCTCCTACAGGTTCAGCGTTTGACTGCCCGCCAGATCTTGCTGACAACCATCACACCCGCCAACACCAC
>NZ_JAGYGF010000042.1:0-56081 GCF_019947305.1 Pseudomonas sp. BF-RE-21
GCGATGGCGTTCTCACGGGCGCCATCGCCGGCAAGCCGGCTCCTACAAAGGGGCACCCGTTAATTGCGGGCACAAAAAAGGCCTCCCGAAGGAGGCCTCTTTTTTGTCACGCCGCTTGCGCAGGCGCTACCGGATCAGCAGCTGTAGTACAGCTCGTATTCCAGTGGGTGTACGAAGGTACGTACCTTGATTTCTTCTTCGCTTTTCAGAGCGATGTAAGCGTCGATGAAGTCATCGGAGAACACGCCGCCTTTGGTCAGGAACGCACGACCTTTGTCCAGCTCTTCCAGGGCTTCTTTCAGGCTGCCGCAAACTTGTGGGATCTCTTTCGCCTCTTCAGGCGGCAGGTCGTACAGGTTTTTGTCAGCTGCATCGCCAGGGTGGATCTTGTTCTGGATACCGTCCAGGCCAGCCATCATCAGTGCTGCGAAGCACAGGTACGGGTTGGCAGCCGGATCCGGGAAGCGTGCTTCGATACGGCGGCCTTTCGGGCTCGACACGTAAGGAATACGGATCGAAGCGGAGCGGTTACGGGCCGAGTAGGCTAGCATTACTGGAGCTTCGAAGCCTGGAACCAGACGCTTGTAGGAGTTGGTCGCCGGGTTGGTGAAGCCGTTCAGGGCCTTACCGTGTTTGATGATGCCGCCGATGAAGTACAGAGCGGTATCGGACAGACCGGCATAGCCTTCACCTGCGAAGGTGTTCTTGCCGTCTTTCCAGATGGACATGTGCACGTGCATGCCCGAGCCGTTGTCGCCGTACAGAGGCTTAGGCATGAAGGTAGCGGTGCGGCCGTAGGCATCGGCCACGTTGTGCACGACGTACTTCAGGGTTTGGGTTTCGTCGGCTTTCTTCACCAGGGTGTTGAACTTGACGCCGATTTCGTTCTGGCCGGCAGTTGCCACTTCGTGGTGGTGAACTTCGACGGTCAGGCCCATTTCTTCCAGTGCGTTGCACATGGAGGTACGGATTTCGTGGTCGTGGTCGAACGGCGGAACCGGGAAGTAACCACCTTTGACGCCTGGACGGTGGCCTTTGTTGCCGCCTTCCACGTCCTGGTCGGACATCCACGAGCCTTGTTCAGAGTAGATCTTGAACATGGAGCCGGAGATGTCGGACTTGAACTTCACTTGGTCGAAGATGAAGAACTCTGGCTCCGGACCGGCATACACAGTGTCGCCGATGGCGGTGGATTTGAGGTATTCCTCTGCGCGCTTGGCGATCGCACGTGGGTCGCGATCGTAGCCTTGCATGCTCGAAGGTTCGATGATGTCGCAGACCAGGATCAAGGTCGGCTCTTCGGTGAACGGGTCCAGTACGGCAGTGCTGTCGTCCGGCAGCAGGATCATGTCGGAGGCTTCGATGCCTTTCCAGCCAGCGATGGAGGAACCGTCGAACATCTTGCCGACTTCGAAGAAGTCTTCATCCAGCGCGTCGCGAGCCGGCATGGTCACGTGGTGCTGGGTGCCTTTGGTGTCCGTGAAGCGCAGATCAATCCACTTGACGTCATGATCTTTGATGAGTTGAACCGACTTCGACATAGTGTCCTCCGGGTGGCTTCGGGCTTAGTAGTGGATGCCCTTAGAATGTGGGTGATGCCGGCGCGAATACTCTGCCAAGGCAACCTGCCTCACAAGGGAGCAAATTGCATGCCAGTGCCCCACCATGGGTTTTTTGCCCCAATATCACGCTTATAAAGGTGTAATGCGCATTAATGGAGAAAATCCCGCCCTACAATGTGGCGCTAAAATCAATAAATGACCTGTTTTGGTGCGTGCAAAACCTTCTGCACATTAACTGGTTAAACCTTGAGCAATTTCCGCTATAATCCGCGCCCCCCTTTTTCGGCAGGCCTCGCGCGCGCTGTTTCCATGAAATTAATCGTAAAAGTCTTCCCAGAGATCACCATCAAGAGCCGCCCGGTACGGATGCGTTTCATCCGCCAGTTGGCCAAGAACATCCGTGCCGTGCTCCGCGATCTGGATCCGGCTGTGGTGGTGAACGGCGTGTGGGACAACCTCGAGCTGGAAACCCGCGTCAGCGATCCCAAGGCTCTGAAGGAGATGGGCGAGCGTCTGAGCTGCATGCCGGGCGTCGCGCACTTCCTGCAAATCGATGAGTACCCGCTGGGTGATTTCGACGACATCGTTGAAAAATGCAAGCAGCACTACGGTGACGCACTGGCCGGCAAGATTTTCTCGGTGCGTTGCAAACGCGCTGGCAAGCACCCATTCAGCTCGATAGATATTGAGAAATACGTCGGCAGCCAGTTGCGCCGCCAGTGCGGTGCCGCCGGGATCGACCTGAAAAAACCTGAAATCGAAGTCCGAATCGAAGTTCGCGACCAACGGTTGTTCGTGATCCATAGTCAGCACAACGGCATCGGCGGTTATCCGCTGGGTGCCCTGGAACAGACGCTTGTGCTGATGTCCGGCGGCTTCGACTCCACTGTGGCGGCCTACCAGATCATGCGTCGCGGCCTGATGGCCCACTTCTGCTTCTTCAATCTGGGCGGAAGGGCCCACGAACTGGGCGTGATGGAAGTCGCGCACTTCATCTGGAAGAAGTACGGCAGCTCCCAACGCGTGTTATTTGTCAGTGTGCCGTTCGAGGAAGTACTGGGAGAAATTCTCGGTAAAGTCGATAACAGTCATATGGGCGTAGTATTGAAGCGTATGATGTTGCGCGCTGCGACCCAAATTGCCGATCGACTGCAAATCGAAGCGCTGGTGACCGGGGAGGCGATCTCCCAGGTGTCGAGCCAGACATTGCCGAATCTGAACGTGATCGACTGCGTGACCGAGAAGCTGGTGCTGCGCCCGCTGATCGCCAGTCACAAGCAGGACATCATCGATCTGGCCAACGAAATCGGTACCGCCGATTTCGCCCGGCACATGCCGGAGTATTGCGGGGTCATTTCAGTCAACCCGAAGACGGCTGCCAAGCGCCACCGGGTGGAGCATGAAGAGAAAGAATTCGACATGGCAGTCCTTGAGCGTGCGCTCGAGAACGCCAAACTGGTGCCGATCGATCGCGTGATCGACGAATTGGGCCAGGACTTGCAGATCGAAGAAGTCAGCGAAGCACTGGCGGGCCAGATCATCATCGACATCCGTCACCCGGATGCCGCTGAAGACGAGCCGCTGGAACTCGCTGGCATTGAGGTACAGACGATGCCGTTTTATGCATTGAACGCTCGTTTCAAGGAACTGGACCCTACTCGCCAGTACCTGCTGTATTGCGACAAAGGCGTGATGAGTCGCCTGCATGCCCACCATTTGCTCAGTGAGGGGCATGCCAATGTGCGCGTTTATCGACCGAGCTAAGAGCCCGGGGCTGTTTGCCTGTGGCCTGCGTCATCGGCCCCCCGACTCTGCCGTCAAGCTGTAACGGCAAGGCCTGACTCTACTGTTAATCGCTGCCAAGACTTGTCAGCACACCGAATCCTCTGATCGAGATACACAAGTGATCGAAAATCTACGCAACATCGCCATCATTGCTCACGTTGACCATGGTAAAACCACCCTGGTAGACAAACTCCTGCGTCAATCCGGCACTCTGGAGCGCAACGAGCTCAACGACGAGCGCGTGATGGACTCCAACGACCAGGAAAAAGAGCGCGGTATTACCATTCTGGCGAAAAACACCGCCATCAACTGGAACGGCTACCACATCAACATCGTGGACACCCCGGGCCACGCCGACTTCGGCGGCGAAGTTGAACGCGTAATGTCGATGGTTGACTCCGTTCTGCTGCTGGTTGACGCTCAAGACGGCCCTATGCCGCAAACCCGTTTCGTGACCAAGAAGGCTTTCGAAGCCGGCCTGCGTCCGATCGTGTGCATCAACAAGGTTGACCGTCCAGGCGCGCGTCCGGACTGGGTTCTGGACCAGATCTTCGACCTGTTCGACAACCTGGGTGCCACCGAAGAACAGCTGGACTTCAAAGTCGTCTACGCCTCGGCCCTGAACGGCATTGCCGGTCTGGACCACACCGACATGGCTGAAGACATGACCCCGCTGTACCAGTCGATCGTCGACAACGTACCTGCGCCGAAAGTTGACCGTGAAGGCCCGTTCCAGATGCAAATCTCGGCACTGGACTACAACAGCTTCCTGGGTGTTATCGGTGTTGGCCGTATCGCTCGTGGTAGCGTCAAGCCGAACACTCCGGTTGTCGCCATCGGCGCCGACGGCAAGAAACGCAACGGCCGTATCCTGAAGCTGATGGGTCACCACGGTCTGCACCGTATCGACGTTGAAGAAGCGTTTGCCGGTGACATCGTGTGCGTGAGCGGTATGGACTCGCTGTTCATCTCCGACACCCTGTGCCAGCCGGACAACGTCGAGGCGATGAAGCCTCTGACCGTTGACGAGCCAACCGTTTCCATGACCTTCCAGGTAAACGACTCGCCATTCTGCGGTAAAGAAGGCAAGTTCGTGACTTCCCGTAACATCAAGGAACGTCTGGACAAAGAGCTGCTGTACAACGTTGCTCTGCGCGTTGAAGAAGGCGACTCGGCTGACAAGTTCAAGGTTTCCGGCCGTGGTGAGCTGCACCTCTCGGTACTGATCGAAACCATGCGTCGCGAAGGCTTCGAAATGGGCGTTGGTCGTCCTGAAGTGATCATCCGTCAGGTTGACGGCGTGAAGCAGGAACCGTTTGAAAACGTCACCATCGACACCCCTGAAGAATCCCAGGGCAAGGTCATGGAAGAGATGGGTCTGCGTAAGGGCGACCTGACCAACATGGTGCCGGATGGCAAAGGCCGTGTGCGTCTGGAATACAACATCCCTGCTCGTGGTCTGATCGGTTTCCGTAACCAGTTCCTGACCCTGACCAACGGTGCTGGCATCCTGACCTCGATCTTCGATCGCTACGACACCATGAAGTCCGGCGACATGTCCGGTCGTCAGAACGGTGTTCTGGTATCGGTAGAAACCGGCAAGGCTCTGACCTACTCCCTGGAAACCCTGCAGGCACGTGGCAAGCTGTTCGTTGAACACGGTCAGGAAATCTACAACGGTCAGATCGTTGGTCTGAACAGCCGTGATAACGACATGGGCGTCAACCCAACCAAAGGTAAGAAGCTCGACAACATGCGTGCTTCGGGTAAAGACGAAACCATCGCTCTGGTTCCACCTGTTCGCTTCACCCTGGAACAGGCCCTGGAATTCATCCAGGACGACGAGCTGTGTGAAGTTACTCCTAAGTCCATCCGTCTTCGCAAGAAGATCCTGGACGAAGGCGAGCGTACCCGCGCTGCCAAGAAAGCCAAGAACTGAGTTTTAGTTCAGGCTGAATGAAAACGCCCCCGGTCGAAAGGCCGGGGGCGTTTTTGTTTGTCTGCGATTTGTGTGGTGTTTTCAACGGCCCCTTCGCGGGCAAGTCGGATCGCCGCATCGCTCGCTCCTACAGGTTATGCGCTGCCCTTGTAGGAGCGAGGCTTGCCCGCGAAGGCGCCCGTTCAGGCGCCGATAATCCAGATCAGAATTTCTCGAGAGGCCGACGGCTGCTGCTGGTCTCGCGCGCCACTTCTTTCGGCTTGTAAGCGCAATACCCCGGTCGCGGCCCGATCTTCGGGTGATTGCGGCAAGTATCCGGGCGCTTTTCATAAATAGTGCACAGACGGCTCTTACGATCCAGATACAGGCAATCGTTGTTGCTCATGCGCTGGAGGGTGAAGATCTCGGTCTTCTGGCTGTAACGCTCGACGATCCCTTCCTTCTGCAAACGCTTGGCGATGTTCTTCGCCGGTTCGCCGCGCTCGAACTCGTCGACGATGCCGATGCGGATCAGGTCCTTGATCTTGACCTCGACCGGCAGGGTGCAGCAGCTGGATATGCAGGAACCGCACATCGGCGCAGAGTATTTGGCCCAGGTATCGAGACGATCGATCTCTGCGGCGGCGATCAGGTTGGGCTTCATCATCGGTTGTTACCAGCGTGTGCATCAGGGCGCGCGATCATACCGGGACTGGTGGATTTTTGAACAACCTTTCGCCAGATTTTTTTAACTGTGGTCAACAACCCTTGAATTCCGGCACGGCCCCTGCATTGATTCAGGTACACGACAAGGTAATGCCGACCTATCTCGCACTAACAGGAAAAACTGCCGAACCAGAGCCTCTACCGCCTGTCAGACCGTCTAGGCTCAGACAACTCAAAGCTCGCTCGAGGTCTTATCGATGACTCAAGAACCACTTGTTCGCGAAGCAGAGGTGGCCGCATTCCGCGACGCCGTCTTGACCAAACTCACCTACGCGGTGGGTAAAGACCCGGATCACGCCTTCGACCACGACTGGTTCGAAGCCATTGCGCTGGCTGCGCGCGATCACATGGTCGAGCACTGGATGGACCACACCCGGCAGATCTACCGCAAAGGTCAGAAGCGGGTTTATTACCTCTCCCTGGAATTTCTCATCGGCCGGCTGCTCTACGACAGTTTGAGCAACCTCGGCCTGCTCGACGTCGCCCGCGAAGCGCTGACCGAGCTCGGCGTCGACCTTGAACGTATCCGCTTGCTGGAGCCCGACGCAGCCTTGGGCAACGGCGGCCTCGGTCGTCTGGCGGCGTGCTTCATGGAAAGCATGTCGACCCTCGGCATCGCCGGCCACGGTTATGGCATCCGTTACGAACACGGCTTGTTCCGCCAGGCGATTGTCGATGGCTGGCAGCAGGAACAGACCGAACACTGGCTGGATTTCGGCAACCCGTGGGAATTCGAACGGCCGGAAGTGGTTTACCCGATCGGCTTCGGCGGCAGCGTCGAAACCGTGACCGACTCAAACGGCAAGTCCAAGCAAGTCTGGTCCCCGGCGGAAACCGTGCGCGCCATTGCTTATGACACTCCGGTAGTCGGCTGGCGCGGGGCGAGCGTCAACACGCTGCGCCTGTGGCGTGCCCGTGCGATGGAAGATTTGCACCTCGAACGCTTCAACGCCGGCGACCACCTCGGCGCGGTCGCTGAAGTGGCGCGGGCGGAAAGTATCTCCCGCGTGCTGTATCCGGCGGACAGCACCGAAGCCGGACAGGAACTGCGCCTGCGCCAGGAATACTTCTTTGTCGCGGCATCTCTCCAGGATTTGCTGCGCCGTCATCGCAACATGCACACCTCGGTGCTGACCCTGGGCGACCACGCGGCAATCCAGCTCAACGACACTCACCCGTCCATTGCCGTGGCCGAGCTGATGCGCCAATTGGTCGATGTCTACGACGTGGCGTGGGACGCCGCGTGGCAGGTCACCGTCGACACGCTTTCGTACACCAACCACACGCTGTTGCCGGAAGCGCTGGAAACCTGGCCGGTCGGTTTGATGGAGCGGATGCTGCCAAGGCACATGCAGATCATTTACCTGATCAACGCCCAGCACATCGATTCGCTACGCGCCAAAGGCATTCACGATTTTGACGTGCTGCGCGCGGTATCGCTGATCGAAGAGGACAACGGTCGCCGTGTGCGCATGGGCAACCTGGCGTTTCTCGGCTCCCACAGCGTCAACGGCGTGTCCGGACTGCACACGCAACTGATGCGCAAAACCGTGTTCTCGGAACTGCACAAGCTCTACCCGGAGCGGATCAACAACAAGACCAACGGCATTACCTTCCGCCGCTGGTTGTATCAGGCCAACTCGGAATTGACCTCGATGCTGGTCGATGCCCTCGGCCCTGATCTGTTGGATAACCCGGAGGAGCGCTTGCTCGATCTGGAACCGTTCGCGGAAAAAGCCGCGTTCCGCAAGGCCTTCGCCGAACAGCGCTTGCACAGCAAAAAAGCGCTGGCGTACATCATTCACGAGCGCCTTGGGGTCGCGGTCAACCCGGCGGCGATGTTCGACGTGCAGGTCAAACGGATCCACGAATACAAACGTCAGTTGCTCAACTTGCTGCACACCGTCGCGCTGTATCAGGCGATTCGCGCCGAGCCGGAAATCGACTGGGTGCCGCGGGTGAAGATCTTCGCCGGCAAGGCCGCCGCCAGTTATCACCAGGCCAAACTGATCATCAAACTGACCAACGACATCGCCCGGGTGGTGAACAACGACCCGACCGTGCGCGGCTTGCTCAAAGTGGTGTTCCTGCCTAACTACAACGTCAGCCTGGCGGAGAGCATCATTCCGGCGGCGGATTTGTCCGAGCAGATTTCCACCGCAGGCTTCGAAGCGTCGGGCACCAGTAACATGAAGTTCGGCCTCAACGGCGCGCTGACGATTGGCACGCTGGACGGCGCCAACGTGGAAATGTGCGAGCGCATCGGCGCCGAGCACATGTTCATCTTCGGCCTCAGTGCGCAGCAGGTTGAAGCGCGCAAACAGAATCATGAATTCAATGCGACGCCGGACATTGCCGCGTCCCATCGGCTCAATGATGTGCTGCAAGCGATTCGTGGCGGGGTGTTCTCGCCGGATGATCCGTCCCGTTACACCGGCTTGATCGATTCGCTGATCGACTACGACCGCTTCCTGGTCTGCGCCGATTTCGATTCCTACTGGGACGCGCAGATGCGTGTTGAAGCCCATTGGCACGATTCGAACGAGTGGTGGCGTTCGGCGGTGTTGAACACGTCCCGGATGGGCTGGTTCTCCTCGGACCGGACCATTCGCGAGTACGCGACGGATATCTGGAAAGCATTGGAGTAACTTTTAGCCACAAATGTGCGCAAGGTCCGACGGTTGTTGGACCTGACCGATATACTAAGCACCAGTTTGCCAGATGTTTCAGTGATGTCCTTGTGGGCATCTTCGCGGGCAAGCCTCGCTCCTACAGGATTTACGCATACCTGTAGGAGCGAGGCTTGCCCGCGAAAGCATCAGCGCAGACGCCACAGGCAATGGGCCGCTTAGGGATATCGACCATGCAATGGATGTTCATGCTGATTGGGCTGGTGCTGGGCTGGATACTCGACGAGTCGTTCAGCGACGCGCTGTTGGGGGCGTTACTCGGGTTGGGTATCGGCCAGGCCATTCGCATCGGCCGTTTGGGTTCACAGGCGGCTGAACAGCGCGCTCTGCTGGAGCAGGCGCAGGTCGCACTGAATGCGGTCCAGCAACGCCTGGCCACGCTGGAGGTGTCTGGCGTCAAGGCGCCTGAAACCAGCGAGCCGCTTGCCGAGGAACCGCTTGCCAGCGAACCGGCCCCGTCCCCCGTATTCATTCTCGAAGAAGTCCCTGTCTCTTCCCCGGAGATGGTCTGGGAACTCCCGCCCGAACTCGAACCGATCACCGCGACAACGACGCAAACCAGCCGTCCGCTGCCCGACGATGCCTGGAAATCCGAACCGGTTGCCCGCGAGCCCGCCGTCCCGCGCGGCCCGAACTTCATCGAGCGCGCCATCAGCGGTGCCCGTAACTGGCTGTTCGGTGGCAACACCGTGCTGCGGGTCGGTGTGGTGCTGTTGTTCCTCGGTCTGGCGTTTCTGCTGCGCTATGCCACCGAAGGCATGGTGGTGCCGATCGAACTGCGTTACGCCGGGGTGGCGGCGGCTGCGTTGGCCCTGCTCGGTCTGGGCTGGTGGCTGCGTCATCGCAACACTAACTATGCGTTGATGCTGCAAGGCACCGGGATCGCCGTGTTGTACCTGACGGTGTTCGCGGCCATGCGTTTGCATCCGCTGCTTGATCCGACGGCGGCGCTTGGGCTGCTGGTGGCGGTGACGGTGTTCTCGGCCATTCTGGCCATCACTCAAGACTCGCTGGCACTGGCGTGCGCCGCCGCGTTGGGCGGTTTCGCCGCGCCGATCCTGACGTCCACCGGCGCCGGCAACCATGTCGCGCTGTTCAGCTATTTCGCCTTGCTCAACGCCGGCATTCTCGCCATCGCCTGGTTCAAGGCCTGGCGGCTGCTCAACCTGATCGGCTTTGTCGGCACCTTCGGCATCGGTTTCGCCTGGGGCCTGCGCTCCTACACACCGGAGCTGCTTTGGAGCACCGAGCCGTTCCTGATTGTGTTTTTCCTGATGTACCTGGTCATCGGGCTACTGTTTGCACGACGCAAGTTGCTGGAAATGAGCGACGCGCCCGAGGACGACAGTCGCGAGGCGCTGCTGCACTGGTCGGCACGCAAAGGTGACTACGTCGACGGGACGATGTTGTTTGGCCCGCCGCTGGTGGGTTTCGGTTTGCAGTTCGCGCTGGTCCAGCATCTGGAGTTCGCTGCCGCTTTCAGTGCATTGGCGCTGGGCATGATTTACATGGGCCTGGCCCGCTTGCTGATGGGTGGCCGAGCGTTGTTGCTAGCGGAAACCTGTCTGGCGTTGGGCGTGATCTTCGCCAGTCTGGCGATCCCGTTGGGGCTTGATGCGCGCTGGACAGCGGCCGCTTGGGCGGTGGAAGGCGCCGGGATTTTCTGGCTCGGATTGCGTCAGCAACGACCGCTGGCGCGCGCCTTTGCATTGCTGCTGCAACTGGGTTCGGCGCTGGCGTTCCTCAGTGAGCTGCGGTTCGGCGAAAGCAGCCTGCTGGAAGGTGCGCCGCTGGGCGCGTTGATGCTCGGCGTGGCGCTGCTGTTCAGTTTCTACCAACTGCTTAACGCCTTGCCTGAGCAGACGTTGGCGTGGGAGCGCAAAGGCTTGCCGGTGCTGGCCTGCCTCGGTTTGACCTTCCTCTATCTGCTGGCGCCGCTGTTCTTCTTTACCCATGGCACGGCGATCAGTTGGGCGCTGGCCGGTCTGGCGACGTTGTTTGTCGGTCTGCGCCTGCAATCGCGCACCTTCCTCTTCACCGCGTTCGCTGTGCAATTGCTGGGCGGCGCGTTGTTCCTGCTGCGCCTGCAAGGTGCGAGCGGTGAGTCTGGCGCGGTGTTCAGCGCGGGCTGGAGCGGTTTGCTCAGCGCGTCGCTGATCGGTCTGGCGTTGATCGCCGGTATGTTGCTGGCTGCGCGCGATGACATGGTGCGCAGCGATGTTCGGCTGTTGCGCGGTTTGTCGGTGGTGTTGCTGGCCGGCCTGGTGCTGATCAATCTCGCTGTTCTGTTCGTGCTGCCGTGGCAAACCGCAAGTGCGGTGTGGGCGGCCAGTGGTCTGTTCATTGTCTGGCTGAGCCTTTATCTGAAGCAGCGCGTGAGTTTCGTCTTCGGTCTGCTGTTGCAGGTGATTGGCGGGGCGGCGTTCCTGTTCGCCGGGCCGGACCTGCTGGGGCCGCTGGCCAGCGAAGGGCTCAAACCATTGGCGCATAGCGGATTCTGGACGCCGTTGGTGCTGGGGCTGGCGGCGTTGGTCGGCGCCTGGCGCTTGCAGCTCGGCAACCATGCTTCGGCGTTCGATGTCCTGAGTTTGCAGCGTTTGTCCGAAGTGCTGCTGGTGTGGGGCGCGGGTTGGTGGGCGTTGGCGTGGATCAGTGAAGTGCTGCGTTTTGCACCGATGAATCTTCAGGCGACGTTGCTGCTGGCAGTCGCGGCGCTGAGCGTCGCGCTGTGGGCCGTGTTGGCGTTGCGCCTGAAATGGCCGTCGCTGGGTTTGCTCTGCACTTTGCTGATTCCTGTGGCGGGTGTGGTATTGCTCGGGGCATGGCACGCGCGTTACCACCCGGCGGCTGACTTCGGCTGGCTCGCCTGGGCGGCGGTGTTCGTCGTGCATTTCATCTCGCTGCGGCGTCTGGCGCCGATGCTCCCCGAGCGGGCTTTGAGCACCGCTCATGTACTCGGTTGCTGGCTGTTGATCGGTGTGCTGGCGCTGGAGTTGCGTTACGGGTTGCTGCTGTTGTCCGAGCAATACAACGCCTGGCGTTGGTTGGGTTGGGCGATTCTGCCAAGTGTTTATCTGGTGTTGATGGCCGCACCGCGTGCCTGGCCGTGGCCGGTGTCGGCTTATCCGCGCGAGTATCGACTGTACGCGGCGGCGCCGCTGGCCTTGCTCATGCTCGGCTGGTTCTGGCTGGCGAACATTGTCAGCGACGGCACCGCCGAGCCGCTGCCCTATGTGCCGCTGATCAATCCGCTGGAGTTGGGGCTACTGTTTGCGCTGTTCGGCGTTTATGTGTGGGCCCGCAGCGCCGTGACGCAACTGGCGATCCGCAAGGACATCTTCGATCACGCCACGCAGCTGATCGCAGGTGTTTCGCTGTTCGCGTTTTTCACCGCGCTGGTGAATCGCACGGCTCACCATTGGGGCGGCGTACCGTTCGAGCTGGATTTGCTGCTCGCGTCGATGCAGGTGCAGGCCGGTCTGTCGATCGTCTGGACCTTGATGGCGCTGAGTCTGATGATCGGCGGCCATCTACGTCATCGTCGCGAAGTCTGGCTGATTGGCGCGGCGCTGATCGGCGTGGTGGTCGCGAAACTGTTCTTTGTCGAATTGAGTAACCGTGGCGGACTCGCCCGGATCGTCTCGTTTATCGGTGTTGGCGTGTTGCTGTTGGTGGTGGGCTATTTCGCCCCGTTGCCGCCCAAGCGCGTCGATGCTGCGCCGGAATCTGAAAAACCGGCCCCGGAAACCGAAGGAGTGTCGTCTTGAGTCAGAAGCTGAACCTGGTCTGGTTGGGCGCTGTTGCGTTGGGCGTGGCGCTGTCGGCCAACGCGCAGGAAAAACCGGCGGACTTCGCCACGCAAGTGCCGTTGACCGTGAGCGGCGAAGGTCCGTGGTATCGCCTCGAATTGCCCTTGGCTGTGCAACTGAATGCGCGACAAACCGACCTTAGCGATGTGCGCGTGTTCAACGCGGCCGGTGAGGCTCAGGCCTACGCCGTGGCGCGGGAGACCGCGAAAACCGGCGAACCCCCCACCCTGACCGACGTGAAATGGTTCCCGTTGTACAACTCGGCGGACGCCACCGAGCGCGCGCCGAGTGTGCGGGTGCAATCGAGCGCCAATGGCACGCTGGTCGAAGTGCAGCCGTCGAGTCAGCTGGAGGTGGGCGAAGAAGTGCTGAGCGGTTGGCTGCTCGACGCCAGCGGCATCAAGGCGCCGTTGCAGCAATTGATCCTCGACTGGACCAGCGAGCGCGATGGCTTCCAGCGCTTCAGCATCGAAGCCAGCGACGATTTGCAGCATTGGCAGTCGTGGGGTGACGGGCAGGTGGCGCGGCTGACGTTTGCCGACGAGCGGGTCGAGCAGCATGAGGTCGGCTTGCCGGGACAATCGGCGCGTTATCTGCGTTTGTTGTGGAGCACGCCGCAATCGGCGCCGATATTGACCTCGGCGCAATTGCAAAGCGCCATCACGCGCAGCCTGCCGCTGCCATTGGTCTGGTCACAGCCGTTGGCGGGTGCCAGCGTGAAGGCGGGTGAATACACCTGGCAATTGCCGATGGGGTTGAACGTCGAGCGCGTGCAGGTCGAGCTGAATCAGCCAAACAGCCTGGCGCCGGTGACGTTGTCCGGTCGTCGGGAAAGCAGCCTGCCGTGGCAGCCGTTGAGCAGTGGTTTGCTCTATCGCCTGACCCAGAGTGGCCAGGACGTGGTGCAGAACGAATTGCAGTTGCCGGGGCAAACCGTGCAGCAGTTGAAGTTGACGGTGGACGAACGCGGCGGTGGCTTGGGCGTTGAGGCGCCGACGGTGCGTTTCGCTGTGCGTTCGACGCAACTGGTGTTCCTGGCGCGCGGTGCCGGGCCTTATACGCTGGCGCTGGGCAATGCGACGGTGAAAGCGGCGAACCTGCCGCTGGCAACGTTGATTCCGGATTACAGCGCGGCGAAGTGGGCGGCGTTGGGCAAGGCGACGGTGTCGGGCGGGGTGGTAGAGACGCCGAGCTCCACACTCACATCCGTTGCACAGGCTGAACCGAACTGGAAGAAGTTCGGGTTGTGGGCGGTGTTGTTGCTGGGTGTTTTGTTTTTGGCGGCGATGGCGTTCAGCTTGTTGCGTAAACCTCCGGCCAATTCCTGAGAAAGGCTGGCGCTACGCGCCATTCGCGGGCAAGCCTCGCTCCTACAGGTGTACGCGTTCCACTGTAGGAGCGAGGCTTGCCCGCGAAGACTGACTGTCAGGCACCAAAAATCCCAAAACTGCCGCCCGTCGCCGGCCCACATCCGGCCGGTTTCGATCTACGCTAAACCCGGCACATGAACTCTGTTGGACGTATCACGTCTGATAGGAGGAAATACGCCCCGACTCGCGTTAAACTGCGCGGGTTTTTAGCCCCCCATTCCACCGGAGCCTTCCATGTCCCGCGTTACCCTGAGTCGCTATTTGATTGAGCAGACCCGTAGCAACAACACCCCTGCCGATCTGCGTTTCCTGATCGAAGTGGTGGCGCGCGCCTGTAAAGAAATCAGCCACGCCGTCTCCAAAGGCGCCCTGGGTGGTGTTCTGGGCAGCATGGGCACTGAAAACGTCCAAGGTGAAGTGCAGAAGAAGCTGGACGTGATGTCCAACGACATCCTGCTCGAAGCCAACGAATGGGGCGGTCACTTGGCCGGCATGGCGTCCGAAGAAATGGACAATGCCTACCAGATCCCGGGCAAATACCCGAAAGGCGCGTACCTGCTGGTATTCGACCCGCTGGACGGTTCGTCGAACATCGACATCAACGCGCCGGTCGGTACGATCTTCTCGGTGCTGCGTTGCCCGAACGAATACCTGACCCAGAACGAGCCTTTGAACGAAAAGGCCTTCCTGCAGCCAGGCGCTCAGCAGGTTGCCGCCGGTTACGCGATCTACGGTCCACAGACCATGCTGGTGCTGACCCTGGGCAATGGCGTCAAAGGCTTCACCCTGGACCGTGAAATGGGCAGCTTCGTACTGACCCACGAAGACATCACGATCCCTGAGTCCACTCAGGAATTCGCGATCAACGCCTCCAACCAGCGTCACTGGGAAGCGCCGGTACAGCGTTACGTCAGCGAATTGCTGGCTGGCGATGAAGGCCCGTTGAAAAAGAACTACAACATGCGCTGGGTTGCCGCGATGGTTGCCGACGTGCACCGCATCCTGACCCGTGGCGGTCTGTTCATGTACCCACGCGACAGCCGTGAGCCGTCGAAGCCGGGCAAACTGCGCCTGATGTACGAAGCCAACCCGATGTCGTTCCTGGTTGAACAGGCGGGCGGCGCGTCCACCGACGGCCACCAGCGCATCCTCGACATTCAACCGGAAGGCCTGCACCAGCGCGTAGCAGTGTTCCTCGGTTCGAAAGAAGAAGTCGCACGCGTCACGGCTTACCACAAGGAATAAACATGACCGCGCCCTGGCAGCCGTTGCTCGAATGGTGGTTCGGAAATTCCGAATCGCCGAACGAAGTAGCGGCTGAGAAGGGCAGGTTATGGTTCGGCAAGCACGACAGCCAGGACCTCGAAGCGCAGTCGCGTTTCGGGGACTGGGTCGAGCAGGCACTGGCCGGTGGATTGACTGACTGGGCGCAACGCCCGGAAGGTTGGCTGGCCTTGGTGCTGCTGCTCGATCAACTGCCGCGAATGATCTTTCGCGAAACACCCAAATCCTTTTCCGGCGATCTCAGGGCTCAGGCACTGGTGGCGCAAGGCATTGCTGCGGATTTCGATCGGCAGTTGAAGCCGATTCAGCGGGTGTTCATCTATCTGGTGTTCGAGCACTGCGAGAATCTGGCGGTGCAGAATGAGGCCGTCTCACGCTATATCGATCTGGTGGCGCAACAGCCAGAGGGCGAGCGGAAACTCTTTAGCCATTATCTGGGCTACGCCGAGAAGCACCAGCAGGTGATTGCGCGGTTTGGACGGTTTCCGCATCGCAATGCGGTGTTGGGAAGGGAGTCTACGGTTGAGGAGTTGGTGTTTCTTTTGCAGCCTGGGTCAAGGTTCTAAATCTTCATTGCGGCTGATGCCGTCTTCGCGGGCAAGCCCGCTCCCACAGGTATCTCGTCGTACACATAATTTGTGTCCACCGAAGATCACTGTGGGAGCGGCGGTGCGACGATTCGACTTGCCCGCGAAGGGGCCCGCAAGAGCGCTTTAGATCCTGAAGCTACCGACCAACTGCTTAAGACGCGCCGCCTGCTGCTCCAGATCGGAACACGCCCGCAACGTCGCCTGCAGGTTCTCCACCCCTTCCTGGTTCAGCGTGTTGATCTCCGTGATGTCGACATTGATCGACTCCACCACCGCAGTCTGCTCTTCCGTCGCCGTGGCCACGGACTGGTTCATCCCGTCGATCTCGCCAATACGCTGTGTCACGCTACCCAGACGCTCGCCCGCCTGATTGGCGATGCCGACGCTGCTTTCACTCTGACGCTGGCTGTCGGTCATGGTGCTCACCGCTTCACGGGCGCCGACTTGCAGCTCCTCGATCATCTTCTGCACTTGCTGCGCCGAGTCCTGGGTGCGGTGGGCGAGGTTGCGCACTTCGTCTGCCACCACGGCAAAACCGCGCCCGGCTTCACCGGCACGGGCGGCTTCGATGGCGGCGTTCAGCGCCAGCAGGTTGGTCTGCTGCGAGATACTGGTGATCACTTCCAGAATCTGCCCAATGTTCACCGTGTTGCTGTTGAGCGTCTCAATGTTGCCGCACGAATCGCTGATCTTCGCCGAGAGCTGCTGCATCGCCGCGATGGTTTTATCCACCACTTGCTGACCGTCTTCGGCCAAGGCGCGTGCATCGCTGGAATGCTGCGAGGCGAGGGCGGCGTTCTGGGCGATTTCCTGAGCGGCTGCGCCCAGTTCATTGATGGCGGCGGCCACGCTGCTGGTGCGCGAGGCTTGCTGATCGGAGTTGAACATCGACGAGTTGGACGCGGCGACAACGCGCAGGGCGACCTCGTTGACCTGGCCGGTGGCCGAGGACACTTCGCGAATCGAGGTGTGAATCCGCTCGACAAAGCGGTTGAACGAAGTACCCAGCGCGCCGAATTCGTCGTGGCCGTGAATGGTCAGGCGTTTGGTCAGGTCGCCTTCACCTTCGGCGATGTCATGCATGGCGCGGCCCATGGTCAGCAGAGGCTGCATCAGGAAACTGATCAGCATGCCCAGCAGCGCGATGATGATCACTACGGCGATAACCATGGCGATGATCGCCGAGGTGCGGAATTCGCTGAGCATCGAGAACGCGGTGTCCTGATCCAGCACCAGCGCCACATACCAATCCGCCGACGGCACGCCGTTGACGTGGGTGAAGGAGATGAACTGGCGTTTGCCGTCGATCTCGACCTCTTTCATGCCCGGGCTGACTTGCGGCGCGCCGTTCGGGTAGGCCTCGGCGAGGTTCTTGAGCACCAGTTTGCTGTCCGGGTGAATCAGGATCTTGCCGTCGGCGCTGACGATAAACGCATGGCCGTGACCGCCGAAGTTCAGTGAGTTGATGATCGCGCTGACGCTGGACAGGTCAATGTCGGCGCCGGCGACGCCGATCATCTGGTTCTGATGCTTCACCGGTGTGGCCACGGTGATCACCAGTTTGCCGGAGGACGCAGCGATGTACGGTTCGGTGACGATGGTCTGTTGCGCGCCGTTGGCCGCCTTGTACCAGCCGCGTGCGCGGGGGTCGTAATCGGCGGCGCGATTGCCGGCCGGAACCGAGAACATCACGCCGTCAGTGCCGCCGAAGTAGCTCAGCTGGAAATTGCTGGTGTAGGCCGGCAGGTCGATGGCGCGCTTGAGGCTGGCCTGGACGCTGCCGTCCACGGCGATCTGTTGGGACAACGATTGCAACAGCTGGATGCGGCTTTCCAGCCAGGTTTGAATGTTGCTGGTGGTCAGGCTGCCGAGTTCCTGCATCGACGATTCGGTACTGCTGCGCAAGGTCTGGCGCTGGCGGTAGTCGTTGAAGAGGATGAAACAGGCGAATGCAACGGCCACCACGAGGGCAGCAGCCAACAAGATTTTGTGGCTGAACTTCATGTTTCTGGTCATTAAATGAACTACCGCGGAGGTGCTGGTCGACAAGGGGCGTCAATTTGCCACAGGAACGGGCTTTGCGCTGCCTTTTATGTCGACTGAGCGGCGCCAAAGATTAGGCGAATTCTGTCAAAACCGACGAAATGCTCAACAACGCGAGAAAGTGGCTGATTTTTCGGCAAAAGGCAGACGAGCGGCCCGATAAATAGGCACTCGGTCAGGGAACCAGACAGGGGTTTTCTCTTCTAAGCTTCAGCTTGGCTGTCATGCCATTCCCCTTTGTCCCAGGAGCTACACAATGTCGCTGCGTTCCATCGCCCTGCTTTCGTTCTGCGTCTTGCTGGCCGCGTGCGGCAAAATCAATCAGGAAAACTACTCCAAGTTGTCGACAGGCATGGCCAAGGCCGAGGTGGAAACCTTGCTGGGCAAACCTACCGACTGCGCGGGCGCGCTCGGCATGTCCAGTTGCACCTGGGGCGACAAGAACAGCTTTATCAGCGTGCAGTACGCCGGTGACAAAGTGTTGATGTTTTCCGGCCAAGGCCTGAAGTAAACCGGGGCGATATGCCCACGGGAGAAAAACAATGAAGCGGTTATTGATCCTCCTTTTTGCCAGCCTGGTATTGGCCGGCTGCGCCACTTCTGGTGAAAATCCGTTGGCGCCGAAAACGGTCAACAGCGTCAATCTCAAGAAGTACCAAGGGACCTGGTACGAGTTGGCGCGTCTGCCGATGTATTTCCAGCGCAACTGCGCGCAATCCGAAGCGCATTACACGCTCAAGCCGGACGGCAACATCCTGGTGCTGAATCGCTGCCTGACGGCGGATTGGCAATGGGAAGAGGCCAAGGGCACGGCTTATCCACAGGTGCCGGGCAAGACTGACAAGTTGTGGGTCGAGTTCGATACCTGGTTTTCGCGGTTGATACCGGGCGTGGCGAAGGGCGAGTACTGGGTGTTGTTCGTCAGCGACGACTACAAGACTGCGATCGTCGGCGACCCGAGCCGCCGCTATCTGTGGCTGCTGTCGCGAACCCCGACGGTCAACGGTGTAGTGCGCGAAGAACTGCTGAGCAAGGCGCGCCAGCAGGGGTATGACACCACGCGGCTGATCTGGCGTGCGACGGATACGCAGATGGCCAAGACCTCGAATTGATTACGCACCCTTTGTAGGAGCCGGCTTGCCGGCGATGGGGCCGTCATGTTCAACATCACTTTTGACAGACAGTCCGCCATCGCCGGCAAGCCGGCTCCTACAAGGGTTTGTGTTAACCCAAGAGGTCGCGCAGGACCTGGGTGAACGCGCGGTTACTTTCTTCTTCTGCGGCATGTCGCCCATCGCGCACAACCCACTGGCCATTGACCAGCACATCGCGCACCTGGCGATCGCCGCCGGCAAACAACCAACGATTGAGAATCCCGTCACCACTGGCGGTCGCCAGGTACGGATCGTTGCCGTCCAGCACCAGCCAATCTGCCCGTTTGCCAACTTCCAGCGCACCGATCGGCTGCCCCATCGCCTGCGCGCCGCCGTCGAGTGCCGCGTCGTACAGCGTGCGGCCGACCATCGGCTGATCCGCGCCATACAACCGGTTGCGCCGCTGATCCCGCAGGCGCTGGCCGTATTCCAGCCAGCGCAATTCTTCCACCACGCTCAGCGACACATGGCTGTCAGAACCGATGCCCATGCGCCCGCCTTGAGCGAGGAAGTCCACCGCCGGGAAAATCCCGTCGCCGAGGTTGGCTTCGGTGGTCAGGCACAAACCGGCAATGGCGCGACTCTTGGCCATCAGCGTGACTTCTTCCGGGTTGGCGTGGGTCGCGTGGACCAGGCACCAGCGTTGGTCGACTTCGGTGTTTTCATACAGCCATTGCAGCGGGCGGCGACCGCTCCAGCTCAGGCAGTCGTCGACTTCCTTCTGCTGTTCGGCGATGTGAATGTGCACCGGGCACTGCTTGTCGCTGGCCGCCAGCACTTCGCTGATCTGCTGCGGTGTTACCGCGCGCAACGAGTGGAAACACAGACCCAGCGATTGCGCCGGTTGCTGCGCCAGGATCGGCTGCAAGCGCGATTGAAGCTTCAGGTAGTTTTCAGTGCTGTTGATAAAGCGGCGCTGGCCGTCGTTCGGCGTCTGGCCGCCGAAACCGGAATGGCTGTAGAGCACCGGTAGCAGGGTCAAACCGATGCCGGCCGAGCTGGCCGCCTGGCTGATGCGCAACGCCAGTTCGGCCGGATCCGCATACGGTTGGCCGCTTGTGTCGTGGTGCACGTAATGAAATTCCGCCACCGAGGTGTAACCGGCCTTGAGCATTTCGATGTACAGCTGACGGGCGATCACGCCGAGTTGATCCGGGCTGATTTTTCCGACGAGACGGTACATCAAATCGCGCCAGGTCCAGAAACTGTCGTTCGGATTACCGGCCACTTCCGCCAGCCCGGCCATCGCTCGCTGGAACGCGTGGGAGTGCAGATTCGGCATGCCTGGCAGCAGCGGACCGCTTAGCCGTTCGGCGCCATCTGCGTGGGAATCGGCCTGGATATGGGTCAAAACGCCGTCGGCGCTGACCTCAAGACGTACATTGTTGGCCCATCCACTAGGCAGCAGCGCGCGTTCGGCAAAGAAGGCGGACATGGTTCAGCACCCCATCGTGTGTTATTTGTATATACATATACAGACGTTTGCCTGCCCGGTAAACTCCGGCAAGCTAGCAACCTCTCTTCAACGAACAAGGATTAACCGTGCCGACTCCGCCTGCAGTGTCACCGTTGGCCGCGAACATGGGCGACAGTCCGGCGCCCTTGTACGCCCGCGTCAAACAGATGATCACCCAGCAAATCGACAGTGGAAACTGGCCACCGCACTACCGCGTTCCGTCGGAAAGCGAGCTGGTCAGCCAACTCGGTTTCAGCCGCATGACCATCAACCGCGCGCTGCGCGAGATGACTGCCGACGGTCTGTTGGTGCGTATGCAAGGCGTCGGCACGTTCGTCGCCGAGCCGAAAAGCCAGTCCGCGCTGTTCGAAGTGCACAACATCGCCGACGAAATCGCCTCCCGTGGCCATCGCCATACCTGCAAGGTCATTACCCTTGAAGAAGAGGCCGCCGGTTCCGAGCGCGCCCTGGCGCTGGACATGCGTGAAGGTCAAAAAGTCTTCCACTCGCTGATCGTGCATTTCGAAAACGATATTCCGGTGCAAATCGAAGACCGTTTCGTCAACGCGCTGGTCGCCCCGGACTACCTCAAGCAGGACTTCACCCTGCAAACGCCTTACGCCTATCTGAACCAGGTCGCTCCGCTGACCGAAGGCGAACATGTGGTCGAGGCGATTCTGGCCGAGGCCAGCGAGTGCAAGTTGCTGCAGATTGAGAAAGGCGAGCCGTGCCTGCTGATTCGTCGCCGCACCTGGTCTGGCCGTCAGCCAGTGACCGCCGCCCGTTTGATCCACCCTGGTTCCCGTCATCGTCTGGAAGGTCGGTTTCATAAATGAGTCAGATAAAGGTTTTACGTGCCGTTGATTACCCGCGCATGCCGTGGAAAAACGGCGGCGGCAGCACTGAAGAAATCACCCGCGATGCGGGTACTGGCCTGGATGGTTTCGGCTGGCGCCTGTCGATTGCCGATATTGGTGAGTCGGGCGGCTTCTCGACGTTCACTGGCTATGAGCGGGTGATCACCGTGCTGCAAGGCGACGGCATGACCTTGCGCGTCGATGGCCAGGACACGCATCCGTTGTTACCGCTGGAACCGTTTGCGTTCAGTGGCGAGAGCCAGGTGTCGTGCACTCTGCTTGGCGGGCCGATTCGCGACTTCAACCTGATTTATGCGCCGCAGCGTTACAGCGCACGGTTGCAGTGGCTGGACGGCGAACAACGGTTTTTCAGTTCGGCGGGCACGGTGTTGGTGTTCAGTGTCGGCGAGGCGCTGGAAGTGCAGGTTGGTAACAACACCCAGCAATTGGGTCGCCATGACTGCCTGCAACTCGACGGTAATAACGGCCTGCTGGAAGTCTCCAGTAAAGGCCCGTGCTGTGTGGTCGAGCTGACTGCACGCTGATCCAAAATCCTTTCGCGGGCAAGCCTCGCTCCTACAGTGGACCGCAGATCCCCTGTAGGAGCGAGGCTTGCCCGCGAAGTTTTTCCACCGATCAAATCCGTTCCCTAATGCGCACCACTTTGTTACCGAACGCCCCAGCGTGGCGCAAAACCACGCTCAAGTAACAACAGTCCTCCCCTCCGCAAAATCCTCCCGAAAAATTTCATCTTCTCCAAAACCCTTGATCCAGGGGGCTTCCAGCCTTCCAAAAACTTTTCTTGAACACCCATCCAACAAGTTGGCCGCTTGATTGCATATGCTTGTATGTACAAGTAAAGACGTATGCGTATGAGTCGATCGAGACTCTCCGCAGCGTCCACTGATTCGCTTGTGTCGCGTTGACGCGCACAGGCTGGCTTACCCACCGCCAGGGTTGGTTTGAATTGATCGCTGAGGAGTCTTTTTCGTGACTGACAATACCCAGAAACCTACTACCGCCTCTTTTACAAAGTACCGTGATGTTGAAATACGTGCGCAGCGCGGTAACAAGCTGACCGCCAAGAGCTGGCTGACCGAAGCGCCGCTGCGCATGCTGATGAACAACCTCGACCCGGAAGTCGCCGAGAACCCTAAAGAGCTGGTGGTTTACGGTGGTATCGGTCGTGCGGCGCGTAACTGGGAATGCTACGACAAGATTGTCGAAAGCCTGACCAACCTGAACGAAGACGAGACCCTGCTGGTGCAATCCGGCAAGCCGGTCGGCGTGTTCAAGACCCACAGCAACGCTCCGCGCGTACTGATTGCCAACTCCAACCTGGTGCCACACTGGGCGAGCTGGGAACACTTCAACGAACTCGACGCCAAAGGCCTGGCCATGTACGGCCAGATGACCGCCGGCAGCTGGATCTACATCGGTAGCCAGGGCATCGTTCAAGGCACCTACGAAACCTTCGTCGAAGCCGGTCGCCAGCACTACAACGATGACCTCAAAGGTCGTTGGGTCCTGACCGCAGGCCTGGGCGGCATGGGCGGCGCTCAACCTCTGGCTGCAACTTTGGCCGGCGCTTGCTCGCTGAACATCGAATGCCAACAGGTCAGCATCGACTTCCGTTTGAACAGCCGCTACGTCGACGAGCAAGCCAAAGACCTCGACGACGCTCTGGCCCGCATCGAGAAATACACCAAGGAAGGCAAAGCGATTTCCATCGCCCTGCTGGGTAACGCCGCTGAAATCCTGCCGGAACTGGTCCGTCGCGGTGTGCGTCCGGACATGGTCACCGACCAGACCAGCGCCCACGACCCGCTCAACGGTTACCTGCCGGCCGGCTGGACCTGGGAAGAGTACCGCGCTCGTGCCAAGACCGAGCCTGCTGCCGTGGTCAAAGCCGCCAAGCAATCGATGGCCGTGCACGTTAAAGCGATGCTGGATTTCCAGAAAATGGGCATCCCGACTTTCGACTACGGCAACAACATCCGTCAGATGGCCCAGGAAGAAGGCGTGGAAAACGCATTCGACTTCCCAGGCTTCGTACCGGCTTACATCCGTCCGCTGTTCTGCCGTGGCATCGGCCCGTTCCGTTGGGCTGCACTGTCGGGCAACGCCGAAGACATCTACAAAACCGACGCCAAGGTCAAGGAGCTGATCCCGGACGACGCCCACCTGCACAACTGGCTGGACATGGCGCGCGAGCGCATCAGCTTCCAGGGGCTGCCGGCACGTATCTGCTGGGTTGGCCTGGGTCTGCGCGCCAAGCTCGGTCTGGCGTTCAACGAAATGGTACGCAGCGGTGAATTGTCCGCGCCAATCGTTATCGGTCGCGACCACCTGGACTCCGGTTCGGTGTCGAGCCCGAACCGCGAAACCGAATCGATGCAAGACGGTTCCGATGCCGTGTCCGACTGGCCTCTGCTCAACGCCCTGCTCAACACCGCGAGCGGCGCGACCTGGGTTTCCCTGCACCACGGCGGCGGCGTCGGCATGGGCTTCTCCCAGCATTCCGGCATGGTGATTGTCTGCGACGGTACTGACGAAGCGGCCGAGCGTATTGCCCGCGTTCTGCACAACGACCCGGCCACCGGCGTTATGCGTCACGCCGATGCGGGTTACCAGATCGCGATCGACTGCGCCAAGGAACAAGGGCTGAACCTGCCGATGATTACCGGTAAATAACGCAACACCTCTGTAGGAGCCAGCTTGCTGGCGATGGCGATTTACCTGATACATCAGGGTGCCTGAATCGCCGGCAAGCCGGCTCCTACAAAGATTTTTACCAACCCGGAAGAACAATCCACAGAGGTTGAATCATGGCTGTTAACAACGATCGTGCAGGCAGCAAACCGTTGATCGAGAAACGCTCGATCGACTACATCCCGGAAGCGGAAAGACACGGTCGTCTGTTCAGCCAGTTCACGCTGTGGATGGGTGCCAACCTGCAAATCACCGCGATTGTCACCGGGGCCCTGGCCGTGGTGCTGGGCGGTGACGTGTTCTGGTCGTTGATCGGTCTGTTGATCGGTCAACTGCTCGGCGGCGGGGTGATGGCGCTGCATGCTGCGCAAGGGCCCAAGCTTGGCCTGCCGCAGATGATCTCCAGCCGTGTGCAGTTTGGCGTTTATGGCGCGGCGATCCCGATCGTTCTGGTGTGCCTGATGTACCTGGGTTTCACCGCAACGGGCACCGTGCTGTCCGGCCAGGCGCTGGGCCAGTTGTTTGGCGTCAGTGACACCGTCGGTATCCTCATCTTCGCCAGTGTCATCGTGCTGGTCACGGTGCTCGGGTATCGGGTGATCCATTGGATTGGCCGTATTGCCAGCGTCATTGGTGTGATTGCCTTCGTTTACCTGTTCAGTCGTTTGATGAGCCAGACTGACGTTGGCGCACTCCTGCAAATCCGCCACTTCAGCTGGAGCAGCTTCCTGCTGGCGGTGTCGCTCGCGGCGTCCTGGCAGATCGCCTTTGGTCCTTACGTGGCTGACTATTCACGCTACTTGCCGAGCAAGACTTCCTCGGTGAAAACCTTTTTCGCCGCGGGTGCAGGTTCGGTCATTGGCGCGCAGGTGGCGATGATCCTCGGCGTGTTTGCCGCCGCCTCGGCCAATGGGCAATTCGCCGGTCACGAAGTGGCCTACATCGTAGGTCTGGGTGGTACCGGTGCCACCGCTGCGCTGCTGTACTTCAGCATCGCGTTCGGCAAGGTCACCATCTCCACGCTGAACTCCTACGGCAGCTTCATGTGCATCGCGACCATCATCAGCGGTTTCCGTGGTGACCTGAAAGTAACGCGCTTGCAGCGTCTGCTGTTTGTGCTGGTCATCGTCGGTGCGGCGACCCTGATGGCGTTGCTCGGCCAGCACTCGTTCCTCGGTGCGTTCAAGTCCTTCATCCTGTTCTTGCTGGCGTTCTTTACCCCATGGAGCGCGATCAACCTGGTGGACTACTACTGCATCACCCGCGAGCGCTATGACGTGCCGGCGCTGTCCGATCCGAACGGTCGTTACGGTCGTTGGAACGTTCTGGGTATCAGCGTCTATGTTTTCGGTGTGCTGGTGCAGCTGCCGTTCATCTCCAGCAAGTTCTATACAGGTCCGCTGGTGGCCGCTCTGGGTGATGTGGATATCTCCTGGATCATCGGCCTGGTGATTCCCGCCGCCCTGTATTACGTGTGTGCAAAAAAATGGCACGGCACAGTGCCCGATCAACTGATCCTGCCGGTCGAGCGGGACGTTATTACCGAACAAAAGCTGAATGTCGGTCGCGCTGCGGCGCAGGCCTGATTGGACGTGGACAGGGCTGGATGCCTCTTGACTGCCGTAAGCCAATTCATGATTAGGAGCGTCACAACAATGAAATCGAACAAGACCCTGCTGACCACATTGCTTTCCATGGGCCTGCTGGCCAGCGCCGGCGCCACTCAGGCAGCCGGTTGGTGCGAATCGGGCAAACCGGTGAAATTCGCCGGCCTGAACTGGGAAAGCGCCATGCTCCTGACCGACGTGCTGCAAGTCGTGCTGGAGAAAGGCTACGACTGCAAGACCGACAGCCTGCCGGGCAACTCCATCACCATGGAAAACGCCCTGAGCAGCAACGACATTCAAGTGTTTGCCGAAGAGTGGGTCGGCCGCAGTGAAGTCTGGAACAAGGCCGAGAAGGCCGGCAAAGTTGTCGGTGTCGGCGCGCCAGTCGTGGGCGCAGTCGAAGGCTGGTACGTGCCGCGCTACGTGATCGAAGGCGACGCCAAGCGCAAACTGGAAGCCAAGGCGCCGGACCTGAAAAACATTGCTGACCTGGGCAAGTATGCCGCCGTGTTCAAGGACGCCGAAGAGCCAGCCAAGGGCCGTTTCTACAACTGCCCGGCGGGCTGGACCTGTGAGCTGGACAACAGCGAAATGCTGAAAAGCTACGGCCTGGAAAGCAGCTACACCAACTTCCGTCCGGGCACCGGCCCGGCACTGGATGCCGCAGTGCTGTCGAGCTACAAGCGTGGCGAGCCGATCCTGTTCTACTACTGGTCGCCAACGCCGCTGATGGGCCAGGTTGACCTGGTGAAACTCGAAGAGAAGCCGGGCGTGGACAAGCGCGTGACCATCAAGGTTGGCCTGTCCAAGACCTTCCACGAGCAAGCGCCGGAACTGGTGGCCGTGCTGGAAAAGGTCAACCTGCCGATCGACCTGCTGAACCAGAACCTCGGGCGTATGGCCAAAGAGCGGATCGAGTCGCCAAAACTGGCCAAGATCTTCTTGAAGGAACATCCTGAAGTCTGGCACGCATGGGTGAGCGAAGACGCAGCCAAAAAGATCGACGCGGCCTTGTAGGTTGAGCTTTTCCGACTGCCGTCAGCGGCAGTCGGATGCTTGATCGCAACCCCTTGATTGAGAGTCTCTTATGTTTCCCGAAAGCTTTACCTTTTCCATCGCCGACTGGGTTAACGGTTGGGTCGATTCGCTGGTCACCAACTACGGCGATGTGTTCCGCAGCATCTCCGACACCCTGTTGTGGGCCATCGTCAATCTTGAAGGGCTGCTGCGTGCAGCGCCCTGGTGGCTGATGCTGGCGATCGTGGCGGGCGTTGCCTGGCACGCGACCCGCAAGGTCGTGACCACCTCCGTGATCGTCGGTTTGCTGTTCCTGGTGGGCGCGGTCGGCCTCTGGGACAAGCTGATGCAAACCCTCGCGCTGATGATGGTCGCGACGGTCATTTCGGTGCTGATCGGCATTCCGCTGGGCATTCTCTCGGCACGCAGCAATCGCCTGCGTTCGGTGCTGATGCCGTTGCTGGACATCATGCAGACCATGCCGAGCTTCGTGTATCTGATCCCGGTGCTGATGCTGTTCGGCCTGGGCAAGGTCCCGGCGATTTTCGCTACCGTGATCTACGCCGCGCCGCCGCTGATCCGCCTGACTGATCTGGGCATCCGCCAGGTCGACGGTGAAGTGATGGAAGCGATCAACGCCTTCGGTGCCAACCGCTGGCAGCAACTGTTTGGCGTGCAATTGCCGCTGGCCCTGCCGAGCATCATGGCCGGGATCAACCAGACCACCATGATGGCCCTGTCGATGGTGGTGATTGCCTCGATGATCGGTGCTCGTGGCCTGGGTGAAGATGTGTTGGTGGGGATTCAGACCCTCAACGTCGGACGCGGCCTTGAAGCCGGTCTGGCGATCGTGATTCTGGCAGTGGTGATCGACCGCATTACACAGGCGTACGGTCGTGCACGGCATGAGGTGAGCAAATGAGCAACGCAGCCATCAGCAAGATCGAAGTCAAAAACGTCTTCAAGATTTTCGGTAACCGTTCCAAGGAAGCGCTGGGCATGATCGGCCAGGGCAAGACCAAGGATCAGGTGCTGGCCGAAACCGGCTGCGTGGTCGGTGTGAACGACCTGTCGTTGAGCATCGGCAGCGGCGAGATCTTCGTGATCATGGGCCTGTCCGGTTCCGGCAAATCGACCCTGGTGCGCCACTTCAACCGCCTGATCGACCCGACCAGCGGCGCGATCCTGGTGGATGGCGTGGACATCCTGCAGTACGACATGGAAGCCCTGCGCGAATTTCGTCGTCGCAAGATCAGCATGGTGTTCCAGAGCTTCGGCCTGTTGCCGCACAAGACCGTGGTGGACAACGTCGCCTACGGCCTGAAAGTGCGCGGCGAGAGCAAGCAGATGTGCACCGAACGCGCGCTGCACTGGATCAACACCGTGGGCCTCAAGGGCTACGAAAACAAATACCCGCATCAGCTCTCGGGCGGCATGCGTCAGCGTGTGGGCCTGGCGCGTGCGTTGGCGGCGGACACCGACATCATCCTGATGGACGAAGCCTTCAGTGCGCTCGATCCGCTGATTCGCGCCGAGATGCAGGACCAGTTGCTGGAGCTGCAAAAGACCCTGCACAAGACCATCGTCTTCATTACCCACGACCTCGACGAGGCCGTGCGCATCGGCAACCGCATCGCGATCCTCAAGGATGGCCGCCTGATTCAGGTCGGCACCCCGCGAGAGATCCTGCATTCGCCGGCGGATGAGTATGTCGACCGGTTCGTACAGCGGCGGGCGGCGGTGGTTTAAAGGTTTGCGGCGTTTGTGCCGGCCCCATCGCGAGCAGGCTCGCTCCCACACCTGTAGGAGCGAGGCTTGCCCGCGAAGGCGCCGGTGAAGCTGCATCAATATTCTGGTTGTACGGTTGAGGTTAATGATGTCCCAGGCTGAAAAAATCGTTATCGCCGATGCCCCGTTGCGTTGGCAGGATGTGGTCGCGGTAGCCCGTCACGGCGCACAACTCGAGCTGTCGGCCCAGACCTGGGCACGCATCGACAATGCCCAGGCGATCGTCCAGCGCATCGTCACCAGCGGCGAACGCGCCTATGGCGTCAACACCGGTCTGGGCGCGCTTTGCAACGTATCGCTCAAAGACGAACAGCTCAGCCAACTGTCACGCAACACCTTGCTCAGCCATGCCTGTGGCGTCGGCGCACCACTGGCCGACGAGCAGACCCGCGCGATCATGTGCGCAGCGATCCGCAACTACTCCCAGGGCAAATCCGGCATTCACCGGCAAGTGGTCGAAGCCTTGCTCGCGCTGCTCAATCGGGGCATCACCCCGCAAGTGCCGTCCCAGGGTTCGGTCGGTTACCTGACCCACATGGCGCACATCGGCATAGCACTGCTGGGTGTCGGCAATGTCAGCTATCGCGGGCAGATTGTTTCCGCTCAACAGGCGCTGGCTGAAGAAGGCCTGCAACCGGTTCAACTCGGCGCCAAGGACGGTCTGTGCCTGGTCAACGGCACGCCGTGCATGAGCGGCCTCAGCTGCCTGGCGATTGCCGATGCGACGCGCCTGCTGCAGTGGGCCGACGTGATCAGTGCCATGAGCTTCGAAGCCCAGCGTGGCCAGATTGCTGCGTTCGACGCCGAGATCATCGCGCTCAAACCGCATCCGGGTATGCAACAGGTCGGGATCAACCTGCGGGCGCTGCTCGATGGCAGCGAAGTGATTGCTAGCAGCAAAGGCATTCGTACGCAGGATGCGCTGAGCATCCGGTCGATCCCGCAAGTCCACGGCGCTGCTCGCGATCAACTCGATCACGCGATCAAGCAAGTCGAAACCGAACTCAACGGCTGCACGGATAACCCGTTGCTGCTGGGCACACCGGACAACTTCCGCGTCATGTCCCAAGCAAACCCGCATGGCCAGTCGGTCGCGTTGGCAGCTGATTTGCTGGCCATCGCCATGGCCGAAATCGGCTCCATCGCCGAACGACGTCTGGACCGTTTGATCAACCCGCACGTCAGCGGTCTGCCGGCGTTCCTGGTGGCCAATCCGGGGGTGAACTCCGGGATGATGATCGTGCAATACGTCGCCGCTTCGCTGTGTGCGGAAAACCGCCAGTTGGCGCAACCGGCGGTGCTCGACAACTACGTCACTTCCGGCTTGCAGGAAGACCACCTGAGCATGGGCACCAACGCCGCGCTGAAGCTGCATCGCGCGCTGGAAAACTGCACGCAGATCCTCGCCATCGAGTACCTGCTGGCGGCCCAGGCTTTTGAGTTCCTCAAAGAGCAACGCTTCGGCGCCGGCACCGATGCGGCGTGGCGTCTGCTGCGTGAGCGTGTTCCGGCCTACGACCAGGATCGCTGGCTGGCGCCGGACATCGCCGCCGCTGCCGGCGTATTGAAAGACTCGAATTTGCTGCACAAGGCTTTACCGAATCTGAACTGATTTCCACACAACACCAACGTGCCAAGGCGCGGCTCCCAAAAAGCGAGTCGCGACGGACAACGGATATCTCCGGAGCGTCTGGTGAGTCTTCTTCGTTTATGAAGAATAAAAACTCTCAAAAGGAGCACAAAATGACTGCACTAAACCTGATCCCCGGCCAACTGAGCCTTGCCCAACTGCGTGATGTCTATCAGCAACCGGTCAAAATCACCCTCGATAACAGCGCTGCTGCCCAGATCGAAGCCAGCGTTGCCTGCGTGGAACAGATCCTCGCCGAGAACCGTACCGCTTACGGCATCAACACCGGTTTCGGCCTGCTGGCCTCGACCCGCATCGCCAGCGAAGACCTGGAAAACCTGCAGCGCTCGCTGGTGCTGTCCCACGCTGCCGGCGTCGGCGAGCCGATCAGCGACGCGTTGGTGCGTCTGGTCATGGTGCTCAAGGTCAACAGCCTGAGCCGTGGTTTCTCCGGTATTCGTCGTGTGGTCATCGACGCGCTGATCGCCCTGATCAACGCCGAGGTTTACCCGCACATTCCATTGAAAGGTTCGGTCGGTGCCTCCGGCGACCTGGCGCCATTGGCCCACATGTCGCTGGTGCTGCTGGGTGAAGGCAAGGCTCGTTACAAAGGCGAGTGGATGGAAGCGACCGAAGCGCTGAAAGTCGCCGGTCTGACCCCGCTGACCCTGGCCGCGAAAGAAGGCCTGGCGCTGCTCAACGGTACTCAGGTGTCCACCGCTTACGCATTGCGCGGCCTGTTCGAAGGTGAAGATCTGTTCGCGGGCGCCCTGGCCCTGGGCGGCCTGACCGTCGAAGCGGTGCTGGGTTCGCGCTCGCCGTTCGACGCCCGTATCCACGCTGCCCGTGGCCAGAAAGGCCAGATCGACGCCGCTGCCGCTTACCGCGACCTGCTGGGCGAGCGCAGTGAAGTGTCCGATTCGCACGAGAACTGCGAAAAGGTCCAGGACCCGTACTCCCTGCGCTGCCAGCCGCAAGTCATGGGCGCCTGCCTGACCCAGTTCCGTCAGGCTGCCGAAGTCTTGGCCGTCGAAGCTAACGCCGTTTCGGATAACCCGCTGGTGTTCGCTGCTGAAGGTGACGTGATCTCTGGCGGTAACTTCCACGCCGAACCTGTCGCGATGGCCGCCGACAACATGGCCCTGGCCATCGCTGAAATCGGCTCGCTGAGCGAACGCCGCATCTCGCTGATGATGGACAAGCACATGTCGCAACTGCCGCCGTTCCTGGTGGCCAATGGCGGCGTGAACTCCGGTTTCATGATCGCCCAGGTGACCGCTGCGGCACTCGCCAGCGAGAACAAGGCGTTGTCCCATCCGCATTCGGTGGACAGCCTGCCGACCTCCGCCAACCAGGAAGACCACGTGTCGATGGCTCCGGCTGCCGGCAAGCGTCTGTGGGAAATGGCCGAGAACACCCGTGGCATCCTTGCGGTGGAATGGCTGGCCGCCGCTCAAGGCCTGGACCTGCGCGACGGTCTGAAGACCTCGCCGAAACTGGAAAAGGCTCGGGCGATTCTGCGTAAAGAAGTGCCGTTCTATGAGAAGGACCGTTTCTTTGCGCCGGACATCAATGCGGCTAGCGAGTTGTTGGCGACGCGTTGCCTGAATGAACTGGTGACGGCGAAGTTGCTGCCTAGTCTGTGATGGCCTCTTCGCGGGCAAGCCTCGCTCCTACATTGTAGGAGCGAGGCTTGCCCGCGAACCGATTTTGAACATTGTGGAGATTACGGGATGAAAACTCTCTGGCAACACTGCCACGTCGCAACCATGGCGCAAGGCGTCTACTCGATCATCGAGGACGCGGCCATCGTGACGTCCGGTGCGCACATTGAGTGGATCGGCCCACGTGCTGAACTGCCGGCGGGTGAATACCCGGCCGTCAACGATTTGAACGGGGCCTGGGTTACGCCGGGCCTGATCGACTGCCACACCCACACGGTGTTTGGCGGTAACCGCAGCGGTGAATTCGAACAGCGTCTGCAAGGCGTCAGCTATGCGGAAATCGCCGCGGCCGGCGGCGGCATCGCCAGTACCGTGCGCGCCACGCGGGCGGCCAGTGAAGACGAGTTGTTCGCCAGCGCCGCCAAGCGGTTGAAGAGTTTGATGCGCGATGGCGTGACCAGCATCGAAATCAAATCCGGCTACGGTCTCGACCTGGCCAACGAACGCAAGATGCTACGCGTGGCCCGCCGTCTCGGGGCCGAACTGCCGATCAGTGTGCGCAGCACCTGCCTGGCGGCCCACGCCTTGCCGCCGGAATACAAGGATCGCGCCGACGACTACATCGATCACATCTGCGCCGAGATGCTCCCGGCCCTGGCCGCCGAAGGGCTGGTGGATGCGGTGGACGCGTTTTGCGAATACCTGGCGTTCTCGCCGGCACAGGTCGAGCGCGTGTTCGTCACTGCGCAAAAACTGGGCTTGCCGGTGAAGCTGCATGCCGAGCAACTGTCGTCATTGCACGGTTCGAGCCTGGCGGCGCGTTATCACGCTCTGTCCGCCGATCACCTGGAATTCATGACCGAAGAAGACGCCATCGCCATGGCCGCGTCCGGCACGGTCGCCGTGTTGCTGCCCGGCGCGTTCTACTTCCTGCGCGAAACCCAATTGCCGCCAATGGATGCGTTGCGCAAACACGGGGTGAAAATCGCCATCGCCAGCGACCTCAACCCCGGCACGTCACCGGCGCTGTCGCTGCGCTTGATGCTGAACATGGCTTGCACCTGTTTCCGCATGACCCCGGAAGAAGCCCTGGCCGGTGCGACGATTCATGCCGCCACCGCGCTGGGCATGGCCGACACCCATGGTTCGCTGGAAGCCGGCAAGGTCGCTGACTTCGTCGCCTGGCAAATCGATCGTCCCGCCGACCTGTCGTACTGGCTGGGCGGTGACCTGGAAAAACGCGTCGTGCGTGACGGCGTCGAAACAAGCGTTTAGGAGAGCAGTTGTGGATAAGGTTCTGAACTTCAAACAAGGCCGCGTGCCGCTGCTGATCAGCATGCCCCACGCCGGCGTGCGCCTGACCCCGGCGGTTGAAGCCGGGTTGATCCCCGACGCGAAAAGCCTGCCGGACACTGACTGGCATATCCCGAAACTCTACGAATTCGCTGCCGAACTGGGTGCCAGCACTCTGGCTGCCGAGTACTCGCGGTTTGTCATCGACCTGAACCGACCTTCGGACGACAAACCGTTGTACGTCGGCGCCACCACCGGTTTGTACCCGGCGACGCTGTTCGACGGCATTCCGTTGTTCCGTGAAGGCATGGAACCGTCGGCGGCTGAGCGTGCGACGTATCTGGAGCAGGTCTGGACGCCGTATCACAGCACGTTGCAGAACGAGCTGGCTCGTATGAAAGCCGAATTCGGCTATGCATTGCTGTTTGATGCGCACTCGATCCGCTCGATCATCCCGCACCTGTTCGACGGCAAGCTGCCGGACTTCAACCTCGGCACGTTCAACGGCGCCAGTTGCGATCCACAGTTGGCGACTCAACTGGAAGCGATCTGCGCCAGGCACACCGATTACAGCCATGTGCTGAACGGGCGCTTCAAGGGCGGCCACATCACCCGGCACTATGGCAATCCGGCGCAAAACATCCACGCCGTGCAACTGGAGTTGGGCCAGTGCACGTACATGGAAGAGTTCGAGCCGTTCCGTTATCGCCCGGACCTGGCAGAGCCGACGCAAGTGGTGCTCAAGGAGTTGCTGCAAGGGCTGCTGGCCTGGGGCCAAAAACACTACAACGCCTGACCCTGGTGGGAGCGGCGGTGCGACGATTCGACTTGCTCGCGAAGGCGGTGTGTCAGACACCATTGATGTCGACTGACACACCGCTTTCGCGAGCAAGTCGAATCGTCGCACCGCCGCTCCCACAGGTAACGCGTTCACTTTAGTCGCCACCGTGCAAATCTCGGTCGCCACAGTTCGCTTTTACCCTCTCGACGCTGCGTAATGTTCTGGACACGGTGCATCAAGACACCGGACCCATAATAATTCTGCCGCACGAGATCATTCCCAATGAAAAGACTGTTGACCTGCTGTCTCTCAATCCTCTGCGGTACCGCTCTCCTGAGCACCCCTGTCCTGGCCAGTGACGATGCTTCCTGCAAAGCCGTGCGCATGGGCGTGGTCAACTGGACCGACGTCATCGCCACCAGCGGCATGGCCGATGTGCTGCTCAACGGCCTTGGCTACGAAAGCAAGCAAACCAGCGCCGTGCAGCAAATCATCTTCGCCGGTATCCGCGACAAGCGCCTGGACATCTTCCTCGGTTACTGGAAACCGGCGATGGACAAGAACATCGCGCCGTTCCTGGCCGCCAATCAAGTGAAGGTCCTGGAAAAACCGAGCCTGGCCGACGCCCAGGCAACCCTCGCCGTGCCGGAATACGTGGCCGAGGCGGGGCTGAAAACCTTTTCCGATATCGCCAAATTCAAAGACAAGCTCGGTGGCAAAATCTACGGCATCGAGCCGGGCAGTGGCGCCAACACCACGATCAAAACCATGATCGAGTCCAATCAGTTCGGCTTGAAGGATTTCAAACTGATCGAGTCCGGTGAGGCCGGCATGCTTGCGGCTGTGCAACGGGCGGTGAATCGCAAGGAGTTCGTGGTGTTCGTCGGCTGGACGCCGCACCCGATGAACATCAACATGAAAATCGCCTACCTGACCGGCAGCGAAGATGTTTACGGGCCGAACGAAGGCGCGGCGACGGTCTCCACCGTGACGTCCCCGGACTACGCCGAGCGTTGCCCGAACGTGAACCGCTTGCTGGAGAACCTGACCTTCACCGCCGCCCAGGAAAGCCAGCTGATGGTGCCGATCATGGAGCGCAAGACGCCGCAGGACGTGGCCAGGCAGTGGCTGCGTGATCATCCGCAAGACCTGCAGCGCTGGTTGGCCGGTGTCAGCAGTTTTGATGGCAAGGATGGCGTTGCAACCGTCCAGGCCAGCCTGAAAAACTGACCGTAACGCAAAACCCCTGTGGGAGCGAGCCTGCTCGCGATGGCGGTGGGTCAGTCAAAATTAATGCTGATTGACCCACTGCCATCGCGAGCAGGCTCGCTCCCACAGGGTTATCCACTCGTCACAAATCCTCGGCGGCAGGTCCATGGAAACTTATCCCCTTTCTGACCAAATGACGGCATTTGTCGAGAAAACCGTCAGCTTCAACGCCACCGACACCAGCCTCGCCGGACTGCGCCAGGCCTACAGCGAGATGTGCCGGGCGTTCACCCCGCCGCGTCCCGCCGGGCTATACGTGGTGGATTTTGTATTGGCCGGTGTACCGATTCGGTCCTATCAGCCCGCAGCTTTGCCATCGACCGACGGTAGCCCGTGCATTGTGTATCTGCACGGCGGCGGTTGGGTGGTGGGGGATCTGGATTCCCACGACTTCATCTGCGCCGAGCTGGCGTCGACGCTCGACGTGTTGGTGATCGCGGTCGATTATCGTCTGGCGCCGGAGCATCCGTTTCCAGCGGCGTTCGATGACTGCCTGACGGTCTGGCGAGCGCTGCGCACCGGGCCGTTTCAGCTGGACCCCGCACGTACGCTGGTGGCCGGCGACAGCGCCGGTGGCAATCTCGCCGCCGCGCTGTGCCTGGCACTGCGCGATGCGGGCGAACCACTGCCGGCGGCGCAAGTGCTGATCTATCCCGGCCTCGGTGGCGATCACCGTTTGCCTTCACGCAGTGAATGCAGTGACGCGCCTCTGCTCAGCAGCAGTGACGTGGATTGTTATCACGCCTTGTATTTGCGCGGCACTCAAACGCCTGGCACCTATGCCATGCCTTTGCTCGCCGGGGATTTGCGCGGATTGCCGCCGGCATTGATCGCGGTGGCGCAATTCGACCCGCTACGCGATGACGGCGTGCTGTACGCCGAGCGCCTGAACGCTGCGGGCGTGGCCGCGACGCTTTATTACGGGGAAGGGCTGGTTCATGGCTGTCTGCGGGCGCGGGGTCAGGTCGCGGAGGTCGATGCGCTCTACGAAACGCTGCTCGGCTATTTGGCAAAAAAACGGGTGGCAAAACTCTGACTCTGCATGGACATGCTCATTGACGTAAATCGGGTTTATGATGCCCAACGGCAGAATAATAGAAGTCCCCCCAGGGATGACCTCGACCCCTTACGGAGCGCGCAATGCAGACTTTGTACCCGCAGATCAAACCCCACGCCCGGCACGATCTGGCTGTCGATGAAACCCACACCCTGTATGTAGACGAAAGCGGTTCACCGGAAGGTTTGCCGGTGGTGTTCATCCACGGCGGTCCCGGTGCCGGGTGTGATGCACAGAGTCGCTGCTTTTTTGATCCGAACCTGTATCGCATTGTCACCTTCGACCAGCGCGGTTGTGGTCGCTCCACGCCCCACGCCAGCCTGGAAAACAACACCACCTGGGATCTGGTCGCCGACCTTGAGCGGATTCGCCAGCATCTGGGCATCGATAAATGGGTGCTGTTCGGCGGCTCATGGGGCTCGACCCTGGCGCTGGCCTACGCGCAAACCCATCCGGAGCGTGTGCACGGTCTGATCCTGCGCGGGATTTTTCTCTGCCGTCCGCAGGAAATCGAGTGGTTCTATCAGGCGGGCGCCAGTCGTCTGTTCCCTGATTACTGGCAAGACTACATTGCGCCGATCCCGCTGGATGAGCGCGAAGACTTGCTCGGCGCTTTCCACAAGCGCCTGACCGGCAACGATCAGATCGCCCAGATGCACGCGGCCAAAGCCTGGTCCACCTGGGAAGGGCGGACCGCGACCTTGCGTCCGAACCCGCTGGTGGTCGATCGTTTCTCCGAGCCGCAACGGGCGTTGTCCATCGCGCGCATCGAATGTCACTACTTCACCAACAATGCGTTCCTTGAGCCGAATCAGTTGATCCGCGACATGGGAAAGATCGCCCATCTGCCGGGCGTGATCGTTCACGGTCGCTACGACGTGATTTGCCCGCTGGATAACGCCTGGGAACTGCATCAGAACTGGCCGAACAGTGAACTGCAGGTCATCCGTGATGCCGGGCATGCCGCCTCCGAACCCGGCATTACCGATGCCTTGGTACGCGCCGCCGATCAGATGGCCCGGCGCCTGCTCGACCTGTCCCCAGCAGAAGCATGAAGGGCCTGTTGCAGCGCGTGCGTGGCGCGCGCGTCGAGGTAGCGGGGGAGGTGGTCGGTGCCGTCGATCAGGGTTTGCTGGTACTGGTGGCGGTCGAGCCCGAGGACACTCGGGCCAGTGCCGACAAACTTCTGCATAAGCTGCTTAACTATCGTGTGTTCAGTGACGCCGAGGGCAAGATGAATCTGTCCCTGGCGGATGTCGGGGGCGGGTTGCTGCTGGTCTCTCAGTTCACCCTGGCCGCCGACACCAAAAACGGGTTGCGCCCGAGTTTTTCAACCGCTGCCCCTCCGGCGCTGGGCGAGGAGCTTTTCGACTATCTATTAGAGAAAGCGAAACAGGTGCATGGCACAGTGGCATCAGGTAGATTCGGCGCGGATATGCAGGTGCACCTGGTCAATGATGGCCCGGTAACCTTCCTGTTACAGACCTGAAAGCGCTTGAAACAAGTTTTTAAGCGCTTTTTCACTGAAAACAGGGGTTTTTCGCGAGAAATACTTTGTTGCGCCTGATGCGTTGTAACGCGGCCTACTAGATAATCGCGCGCTACGGGGATCAGCGTTCGTTGGTCCGTTTTGACTTAGGTAGAGACTTGTCCTGGGCCTGTTGGGGAATCATTTAGCCCCATAGGAGTCGGAACAATGCTCGCCAACTTGGCAAGAGTGGTTTGTAGGGACGGGTTTTTCATCCCGTTTACCTCACAGGCCCTTTAACTGGCCGTTGGTTTTTTGATCTGTTTTCGGCGAGGGTTGCTCGTGATTGTTAGTCCCTGTAATGCACCAAGATTGTCAGCCAAACGGCTACGAAGCGCACTGGTAGCGGGCTCTGCACTGCTCTGCCTGTTCGGCGCCGGCCAGCTTTGGGCATTCAATCTGGATGATGTATCGGTCAAGGCAAAAGAGCTGGCCGGGCAGAAATTCGAAGCCCCGCGCAGTAACCTGCCGAACGAATTCCGTGAGATGAAATTCGCGGACTATCAGAAAATTCGTTTCCTGACCGAAAAAGCCGAATGGGCCGATCAGAAAACCCCGTTCAAGCTTTCGTTCTATCACCAGGGTATGCATTTCGATACTCCGGTGAAAATCAACGAAATCACGGCCAACACCGTCGAAGAGATCAAATACGACCCGTCTCGTTTCGATTTCGGCGACCTGAAATTCGATCCTAAAGCCACCGAACAACTGGGTTATGCCGGTTTCCGTGTGCTGTACCCGATCAACAAGGCCGACAAGCAAGACGAAATCATGACCATGCTCGGCGCGAGTTACTTCCGCGTTGTCGGCAAGGGTCACACGTATGGCTTGTCCGCTCGGGGCCTGGCAATCGATACCGCGTTGCCGTCCGGCGAAGAATTCCCGCGTTTCCGTGAGTTCTGGATTCAACAGCCGAAGCCGGGCGACAAGCACCTGGTGATCTTCGCGCTGCTGGATTCGCCACGCGCCACCGGTGCCTATCGCCTGACCCTGCGTCCGGGCAGCGACACCATTGTCGACGTCAAGGCGCAGATGTTCCTGCGTGACAAGGTCACCAAGCTTGGCGTTGCGCCGCTGACCAGCATGTTCCTGTTCGGCGCCAACCAGCCGTCGAAAGTGCTGAACTACCGCCGCGAACTGCACGATTCCAGCGGCCTGTCGATCCATGCCGGCAACGGCGAGTGGATCTGGCGTCCGCTGAACAACCCGAAACACTTGGCGGTGAGCAACTTCTCGATCGAGAACCCGCGCGGTTTCGGCTTGCTGCAACGTGGCCGTGACTTCAGCCACTACGAAGACCTCGACGACCGCTACGACAAGCGCCCAAGTGCCTGGATCGAGCCAAAAGGCGATTGGGGCAAGGGTTCTGTCGACCTGGTCGAAATTCCGACTGCCGATGAAACCAACGACAACATCGTTGCCTTCTGGAGCCCGGAAAAACTGCCTGAGCCAGGTCAGCCGCTGGAATTCGGCTACCGCCTGCACTGGACCATGGACGAAGCGGCGATTCACGCACCGGACAGCGCCTGGGTCAAACAGACCTTGCGCTCCACCGGCGACGTCAAGCAGTCCAACCTGATTCGTCAGCCGGACGGCAGCGTTGCCTATCTGGTGGATTTCGAAGGCCCGTCCCTGGCAGCGTTGCCGGCCGATTCAGACGTTCGCAGCCAGGTCAGCGTGGGTGATAATGCCGAGCTGGTCGAGAACAGCGTGCGCTACAACCCTGAAACCAAGGGCTGGCGCCTGACCCTGCGCATGAAGATCAAGGATCCGGGCAAGTCCACCGAGATGCGTGCCGCACTGGTGCAGAACATCGTGCCTGCCGATCTGGCCAAGACTTCGATTCCATCGTCCACCTCTTCCGTTGCCAAGGCCGACAAAGTGGCCGCCAAGCAAGCGGAGAAAGCGGACAAGGACGCGAAGGCCGCCGAGGCCAAGCAGGCCGAAGCCAAGCCAGTTGCAGATGCCAAGGACAAGGCGAACAACAAAGACGCCAAGCAGCCTGTCGCTGCCGACGCGGCCCCAGCCACACCGGAATCGGCACCGACTGAAGAAGTCCTGACCGAGACCTGGAGCTATCAGTTGCCTGCCGATGAGTAATTCTCAAGTTCAGCCAGAAACTCTTGCCGAGTATCTGGCGCATCTGCCGATGACCGACGAGCAGCGCGCGGAACTCGCGGGCTGCAAGTCGTTCAGCGAACTTCACGAGCGTCTGTCGTCCTCGACGTTCGATGCACCGGTCGAGGCTGCTCAAGCCTCGGTCGGCCGTCGCTTGACCCTGAGCACCGCTGAAGAGCTGGAAGAAGCGGAAATGCTGGTGCTCGACGCCAGCGGTCGTGTTTGCCTCAAGGCAACCCCGCCGATCCGCCGGACCAAAGTCGTGCCGGAGCCGTGGCGCACCAACATTCTGGTGCGTGGCTGGCGGCGTCTGACCGGTCGCACCAACCCGCCGGCTCCGCCGAAAGACGAGAACGTGCTGCCGGCAGCCCGCTGGCGCACCGTGGGTTCGATCCGCCGCTACATCTTGCTGGTACTGATGCTCGGTCAAACCATCGTTGCCGGCTGGTACATGAAAGGCATCATGCCGTACCAGGGTTGGTCGTTCGTCGACCTCAACGAAGTCCTGCATCAGCCGCTCCTGCAAACCGTCACGCAAGTGCTGCCGTATGCGCTGCAGACCACCATCCTGATCATGTTCGGGATTCTGTTCTGCTGGGTCTCGGCCGGTTTCTGGACCGCACTGATGGGCTTCCTCGAGTTGCTCACCGGTCACGATAAATACCGCATCTCCGGTAAAAGTGCCGGCAACGAGCCGATCCCCAAAGACGCGCGCACCGCACTGGTGATGCCGATCTGCAACGAAGACGTGCCACGGGTATTTGCCGGTCTGCGCGCGACGTTCGAGTCGGTCGCTGCCACGGGTGACCTGGACCGTTTCGACTTCTTCGTCCTCAGCGACAGTAACGATGCCGACATCTGCGTCGCCGAACAGCAGGCCTGGCTGGACGTCTGTCGCGAAGCCAAGGGTTTCGGCAAGATCTTCTATCGCCGCCGTCGCCGTCGCGTAAAACGCAAAAGCGGCAACCTCGACGACTTCTGCCGTCGCTGGGGCGGTGACTACAAGTACATGGTCGTGCTCGACGCTGACTCCGTGATGAGCGGCGAATGCCTGACCAGTCTGGTGCGCCTGATGGAAGCCACGCCGGACGCCGGGATCATCCAGACCGCGCCGCGTGCGTCGGGCATGGACACTCTTTATGCGCGCATGCAGCAGTTTGCGACCCGCGTGTACGGTCCGCTGTTCACCGCCGGTCTGCACTTCTGGCAGTTGGGCGAATCGCACTACTGGGGCCACAACGCGATTATCCGCATGAAGCCGTTCATCGAGCACTGCGCCCTGGCGCCGTTGCCCGGTAAAGGCGCGTTCGCCGGCGCGATTCTGTCCCACGACTTCGTTGAAGCAGCGCTGATGCGCCGTGCCGGTTGGGGCGTGTGGATTGCCTACGACTTGCCGGGCAGCTACGAAGAATTGCCGCCGAACCTGCTGGACGAACTCAAGCGTGACCGTCGCTGGTGCCACGGTAACCTGATGAACTTCCGCCTGTTCCTGGTCAAGGGCATGCACCCGGTTCACCGTGCGGTGTTCCTCACCGGCGTGATGTCTTACCTGTCGGCGCCGTTGTGGTTCTTCTTCCTCGTGCTGTCGACGGCGCTGCTGGCGGTCAACACGCTGATGGAGCCGCAGTACTTCCTTGAACCGCGTCAGCTCTACCCGCTGTGGCCACAATGGCACCCGGACAAGGCCATCGCGCTGTTCTCGACCACTATCGTGCTGCTGTTCCTGCCGAAGCTGTTGAGCATCATCCTGATCTGGGCCAAGGGCGCGAAAGAGTTCGGTGGCAAGTTCAAGGTGACCCTGTCGATGCTGCTGGAGATGTTGTTCTCCATGTTGCTGGCGCCGGTGCGGATGATTTTCCACACCCGTTTCGTACTCGCCGCGTTCCTCGGCTGGGCCGCGACCTGGAACTCGCCGCAACGTGACGACGACTCCACGCCATGGAGCGAAGCGGTCAAGCGCCACGGTCCGCAAACCCTGCTGGGCTTCTTCTGGGCCCTGTTGGTGATCTGGCTGAACCCGAGCTTCCTCTGGTGGCTGGTGCCGATCGTCGGTTCGTTGATGCTGTCGATCCCGGTTTCCGTGATCTCCAGCCGTGTCGGCCTGGGCCTGAAGTCCCGTGACGAGAGCCTGTTCCTGATCCCTGAGGAATACAATCCGCCACAGGCGTTGCTGGCAACTGACCAGTACACCCATGAAAACCGTTGGCATGCGCTGAAAGACGGCTTCATCCGGTCGGTGGTCGATCCACAGCAGAACGCCCTGGCGTGCTCGCTGGCGACGTCGCGCCACGGTCAGGCCGAGCCAATCGAGTGGCTGCGGATCGAGCGGGTTCGCCATGCATTGAAAGTCGGGCCTGACGGTCTGACCAACAATGAGCGTGTGCAACTGCTGAGCGACCCGGTGGCACTGGCTCGGTTGCATGAGCAGGTCTGGAGCGAAGGTCATCCCGAGTGGCTGGAAGCCTGGCGCAAATCGGTGAAATCCGATCCCCATGCGCCGTTGCTGCCGCTCAAGCCGCTGAGTGCACAACCGCAGTTGGCATAACAAAGAGAACCCCGCGAAAGCGGGGTTTTTTTTGCCTCATCGTTCCCAAACACTTGTGCAAACGAGCGAGTACGTTAGCATCCGTCCCCGAATTGGTGCGCCCGGATAATTTTTGTCCGTATCGATGCGTTTCCTGAGGGGAGCCGCCGTTTGCGCGCCTCATAACGCACTGGTTTTGGGGACATGAAGATGAAGAAGTATCTCTCGATGCTGCTGGTCGGCGTCACGGCATTGGTTGCAGTCAGCACGGCGCAGGCCGGTGCCATCGATGACGCGGTCAAGCGCGGCACGTTGAAAGTCGGCATGGACCCGACCTACATGCCGTTCGAAATGACCAACAAGCGCGGCGAGATCATCGGCTTCGAAGTCGACATCCTCAAAGCCATGACCAAGGCCATGGGCGTCAAGCTGGAGCTGGTGTCCACCGGCTACGACGGCATTATCCCGGCCCTGCTCACTGACAAGTTCGACATGATCGGCAGCGGCATGACCCTGACCCAGGAACGCAACCTGCGCCTGAACTTCAGCGAACCGTTCATCGTGGTCGGCCAGACGCTGCTGATTCGCAAAGAGCTGGAAGGCACCATCAAGTCCTACAAAGACCTGAACACCGCCGACTACCGCATCACCTCCAAGCTCGGCACCACCGGCGAGATGGTCGCCAAGAAGCTGATCTCCAAAGCCAAGTACCACGGCTACGACAACGAGCAGGAAGCAGTGCTCGACGTGGTCAACGGCAAGGCTGACGCCTTCATCTACGACGCGCCTTACAACGTCGTGGCGGTGAACAAGGTCGGCAACGGCAAACTGGTGTTCCTCGACAAGCCGTTCACCTACGAGCCGCTGGCCTTTGGTCTGAAGAAGGGTGACTACGACAGCATCAACTTCATCAACAACTTCCTGCACCAGATCCACGAAGACGGCACCTACGATCGCATCCATGACAAGTGGTTCAAAGACACCGCTTGGTTGAAGGATATGGAATAAGGCCCGGTCAGATAGACCGCGTCGCTCCCATTCGCGGGCAAGCCTCGCTCCTACAGGATATGACTTTGTAGGAGCGAGGCTTGCCCGCGAAGGCGGCCTCCCTGGCGACATAGAATCCGGAACCTGCAATGAAACAGAAAAAAGCCCAATGGCCCTGGCACGTGTTGACCGTGCTGGTGCTGATCGGCCTGGCCGGCGCGTTGTATTACGCCACCTCGCTGATGTCCTACGAATGGCGCTGGAACCGCGTCCCGCAGTACTTCGCCTACCACGCCGAAGAGTCCCAACGCGCCGCCGACATCTCCACCGTCAGCGAACTGGTGCGCAAAGGCGACAAGGCTGAAGTCACGTTGCGCAACGACGCGGGTGACGAGCAGCGCGTGACCGTCGACGACAACAGCCTGCAAGTCGCCCAAGGCGATGATGTGGCCGAAGGCGACGTGATCGGCGTGACTCGCCATTGGGCCGCCGGACCGCTGATGTGGGGGCTCTGGACCACCCTGTGGTTGTCCGTGGTGTCTGGCGTGCTCGGCCTGCTGATCGGCCTCGCCACGGGCTTGTGCCGTCTCTCGAACAATCCGACCCTGCGCGACCTCTCTACGATTTACGTCGAACTGGTGCGCGGTACGCCGCTGCTGGTGCAGATTTTCATTTTCTACTTCTTCATCGGCACCGTGATGAACCTGTCCCGGGAGTTCGCCGGGATCGCTGCGCTGTCGCTGTTCACCGGTGCCTACGTGGCGGAAATCATCCGCTCCGGCGTGCAATCCATCGCCCGTGGCCAGAACGAAGCTGCGCGCTCCCTGGGCTTGAGCGCGGGTCAGTCGATGCGCCACGTGGTGCTGCCGCAAGCGTTCAAACGCGTGCTGCCGCCGCTTGCCGGGCAGTTCATCAGCCTGGTCAAGGACACCTCGCTGGTGTCGGTGATTGCGATTACCGAGCTGTTGAAAAGCGGTCGCGAAGTCATCACTACCTCGTTTTCGCCATTCGAAATCCTGTTCTGCGTGGCTGGCCTGTACTTGTTGATCAACCTGCCGCTGTCGAAAATCGCCAGCCGGCTTGAGCGGAGGCTCGCGCAAAGTGATTGAAGTCCGCGATCTGGTAAAAGTCTTCGACACTCGCGGCCACGTGGTGCGCGCGGTGGATAACGTCTCCACCCAGGTGGCGAAGGGCGAAGTATTGGTGGTGATCGGTCCGTCCGGCTCCGGCAAATCGACCTTTCTGCGCTGCCTCAATGGCCTGGAAGAGTTCGACTCGGGCTCGGTGAGCATCGACGGCCTGCAACTGGCCGATCCGAAAACCGACGTGAATGCCTACCGCCGCGAAGTCGGCATGGTGTTCCAGCATTTCAACCTGTTCCCGCACATGACCGTGCTGGAAAACCTCTGCCTCGCCCAGAAAGTCGTGCGCAAGCGCGGCAAGAAGGAGCGTGAAGCCAAGGCCTTGGCATTGCTGGAAAAGGTTGGCATTGCGCAGAAGGCCAACGAGTTTCCGTCACGCCTGTCCGGCGGTCAGCAGCAGCGCGTGGCGATTGCACGGGCGCTGGCCATGGAGCCGAAGGTCATGCTGTTTGATGAGCCGACTTCGGCGCTCGATCCGGAAATGGTCGGTGAAGTGCTGGATGTGATGAAAACCCTGGCCGTGGAAGGCATGACCATGGTCTGCGTGACCCACGAAATGGGCTTTGCGCGGGAAGTGGCGGATCGGGTGCTGTTTTTCGATCACGGCAAATTGCTGGAAGACGCCTCGCCAGCCGAGTTCTTCGATGCGCCGAAGGATCCGCGGGCGCAGGCCTTCCTTCGTCAGGTCCTCTGACGCCTTCGCGGGCAAGCCTCGCTCCTACAGGGATCTGCGATTAACTGTAGGAGCGAGGCTTGCCCGCGAAGGGGGGCGACTCGGTTTTAAACCTTGAACCTGCCCACCAGCATCTGCAAATGCGTCCCCAGCCGCGCCAGCTCAACGCTGGACGCCGCGGTCTCTTCGCTGGCTGCCGAGGTCTGCTCGGACACATCGCGCACGTTCAGCACGCTGCGGTTGATCTCTTCCGCCACCGCGCTTTGCTGTTCGGCAGCGGCGGCAATCTGCTGGTTCATCGACTGAATCGCCGACACGGTGCGGGTGATGCTTTCCAGCGAGCCACCGGCGCGGCGGGTCAGTTCGACGCTGCTGTCGGTCAGGGTGCGGCTGTTGTCCATGATGGTCGCGACTTGCTGGGTGCCGCTCTGCAGGCCGACGATCAGCTCTTCGATTTCTTCGGTGGACTTCTGGGTGCGCTGGGCCAGGCTGCGGACTTCGTCGGCGACCACCGCAAAACCCCGTCCGGCTTCACCGGCGCGAGCGGCTTCAATGGCCGCGTTGAGCGCCAGCAGGTTGGTTTGCTGAGCCACGGATTTGATCACGTCGAGCACACTGCCGATCTTGTCGCTTTCGCGTTTGAGATGCCCCATGGCGTCGGTGGAGTTGCCGACTTCCTTGGCCAGGCGTTCGATTTGAGCGATGGCTTCGCCGACCACCTTGTCGCCTTCGCGGGCCTGCTGATCGGCGGCGAGCGCGGCTTCGGAGGCTTCTTCAGCGTTACGTGCGACTTCCTGCACAGTGGCGGTCATTTCGTTCATCGCGGTCGCCACCTGGTCGGTCTCGACCTTCTGGCTGTTGACGCCGGCGCTGGTCTGCTCGGTGACTGCGGACAGTTCTTCAGCAGCACTGGCGATTTGCGTGACGCCATCGCTGATGCCGCCGATCAATTCGCGCAGGCCCAGGGTCATGCTTTGCATCGCCCGCTGGAGCTGACCGAGTTCGTCCTGACGCTCGGACACGAGGTTCTGGGTCAGGTCGCCGGCGGCGATGCGCTCGGCCACTTTCAGCGTCTGGCCCAGCGGAACGACGATCTGCCGGGTGATGGCCCATGCCGCGAACAGGCCGAAGACCAACGCCAGGGCGGTGGCCAGTAACAGCATGTTCTTGGCGTGCGCGGCGTCAGTGTCACGGATGACGGTTTGCGAGGCGGTGAGCTTTTTGCTGACGTCTAACAGGATGTTGCCCTGATCGGCCATGCGTTTCAGCGCGGCGGCGCTGGCGACCTGGGAGTCACGGAACTGGCTGACGGCGGCGCGGTAGGCTTTGAGTGAATCGGCGGCCTGTTGCAGGTTGGCGATGTGCTGTTCCGGCAATCTGGACGGCAGGCTTTCGAGGTTTTTCAGCGCATTGTCGATGGCGTCCAGCGCCGGTTGTTCGGCTTCGGTCTTGCCGCTGTAGGTATAGCCGCGCACCTGGAAGCGAGCTTGTTGAATCAGTTTGCTCAGGTCGATGACGCTATTGAAATCGGCGACGCTGTCGCCTTGCAGCAAGGATTTCTCGACTTCACCCACGCGCGCCACGGCGTTATCGGCCGTGGCGCCGAGTTTGCTGCGAGCATCTTCGCGGTTGGCGCCGGCCTGGGTCATGGCGGCGAAGGCTTGTTTGTACTCGCTGACCGCGGCCAGTTGCTGATCGACCATGGCTGCGTCGGCAGGTTGCTCGATCAGTGTGCGGGCGGTTTTCAAACCGGTGTCGAGTTGGCCGAGCAGGTCGTTGACGGCGCCAGGGCCTTGTTCGCCACGACGCATTTCGTAGTCCAGGCGGGCCAGGCGCAGGTCTTTGGTCAGTTCATTGAGGCTGGCAATGAACCCAAGCTTGTCGCCGCGATTCACCACGTCACTCAGGCCGGTCCAGCCCGTGACGGTGATCAACAATGTCAGCAGCAGCACCAGACCGAAGCCGACACCCAGTTTGCGATTGACGCTGACGTTCCCCAGTTTCTCGGCTAGCCATCGGTACATGCTGCAACTCCCACGGACCACAAGTTGGTTTTATGGGAACTGTATCGGCAGGCGGTCAGGATTCTGTAGGAGCGTAATGGCTAGAACAGGCGGGCGAGCAGCGCGGTGACGGCGGTCTCGACGCGCAGGATGCGCTCGCCGAGCTGCACCGGTTGCAGGCCGGACTTGGCCAGCAGGTCGATTTCGTAGGGGATCCAGCCGCCTTCCGGACCGATAGCCAACGTGACCTGCTCGTCGAGGCCGCGGGGGCAGGGCGGGTAGTTGCCCGGATGGCCGACCAGGCCAAGGGTGCCTTCGGCAATCGCTGGCAGTCGATCTTCGACAAACGGCTTGAAGCGCTTCTCGATGACAATTTCAGGCAACACGCTGTCCCGAGCCTGTTCGAGGCCGAGGATCAGTTGCTCGCGAATCGCTTCCGGTTCCAGGAACGGGGTCTGCCAGAAGCTTTTCTCGACGCGATAGCTGTTCACCAGCACGATCCGTGGCACACCCATGGCCGCCACGGTCTGAAACACCCGGCGCAGCATTTTGGGACGTGGCAGGGCCAGCACCAGAGTCAGCGGCAGCTTGGCCGGTGGCGGTTGGTCGAGGGTGACGCGCAGTTCGGCTTCATCGGCGTCCAGGCGCAGCACTTCGGCCGAGCCCATCAGGCCGCCGATACGCCCGACACGCATGCTGTCGCCCACTTCACAGCGGTGGACTTCCTGCATGTGCGTCAACCGGCGATCACGCAGGATCACCCGGTCGGCCGCAATGAAATCGGCCTCTTCGAGGAGCAGCAGGTTCACGCTTGGGTCGCTGGCGGCTGGTCGTTGTGATCGTCAACCGGTTGGTCGTCCGGATGGTCGCCGCGCTTGCTGATCAAGCCGCCGAACAGGATGCCGATTTCAAACAGCAGCCACATCGGTACGGCCAGCAGCGTCTGCGAGAAGATGTCCGGTGGCGTCAGGATCATGCCGACCACGAAGCAGCCGATGATCACGTACGGGCGGATTTTCTTCAGGTATTTGACGTCGACTACGCCGATCCACACCAGCAGCACCACGGCCACCGGAATCTCGAACGCCACGCCGAAGGCGAAGAACAGCGTCATGACGAAATCGAGGTAGCTGCTGATGTCGGTCATCATTTCCACGCCGGCCGGGGTGGCGGCGGCGAAGAATTTGAAGATCAGCGGGAATACCAGGTAATAGGCGAATGCCATGCCGGCATAAAACAGCATGATGCTCGATACCAGCAACGGCACCGCGATGCGTTTTTCATGCTTGTACAGGCCCGGCGCAATGAAACCCCAGATCTGATGCAGGATCACCGGGATCGCCAGGAACAGCGACACCATCATGGTCAGCTTCAGTGGCGTCAGGAACGGCGACGACACGTCGGTGGCGATCATCGTCGCGCCCACTGGCAGATACTGGCGCAGCGGCGTGGAGACGAAGGTGTAGATCTGCTGGGTGAACGCAAACAGCCCGGCGAAGATGATGAAGATCGCCGCTACGCAGCGCAGCAGACGGGTACGCAACTCGGTGAGGTGCGAAACCAGCGGCATGTGCTGGTCGTTTTCTGGGAGATCGCTCATGAGGCTCGCGGCGGCAAAGTGGTGTCGTGAGGAGCCGGCGTTGTCGGCACGGCGGCAGGAGCAACGGGTTCTGCATGCGCCACGACCGGCGCCGCTTCAACCGCTTCCACCGCTTTCACGGTTTCCGTCGGCGCAGCAGCAGGCGCGGATTCTGTCGTCGATGCATGGATCGTCTGCTCCGCCACCGGCTGAACCGGAGTGGCTTCCTGCTGGGTCGGCGTGAAAATCTTCCGCGCCTCCTGTTCCAGCGACAGAATGTGCTCGTTGTGCAGTTGCCGACGAATCTCGTCGGCACCGATTTCACGCTCAACTTCCTGTTTGATCGCATTGAAGCTGCGCTTCAGGCGACCGACCCACAGGCCGGCGGTGCGCGCAGCACCCGGCAGACGCTCGGGGCCCAGCACCAGCAGGGCCACGAGGCCGACGAGCAGCAGTTCAGAGAAGCTGATACCAAACATTAGTCAGTGCTCACACGTCTTTGCGGATCGGCTCTTCGACTTTTTGCGCCTGCACGTCGATGGTGTGCGGCTGGTTCACGGACTGGGTGGTCTGTGGCTGAACAGGTGGAACCGGTTGGGCCGCTGCCGGATCGGCGGGTTTTTCGTCGTCGTTCATGGCTTTCTTGAAGCCCTTGATCGATTCGCCGACGTCAGTGCCGAGGTTTTTCAGTTTCTTGGTGCCGAACACCAGCACGACAACAACCAGGATGACGATCCAGTGTTTCCAGTCAAAAATGCCCATGTTGCTGCTCCTCTCTAATAGTTGTTCAGGCGGACGGGCGCGAGGCTTTCTCTGCGTGTCCGGACAGACCGAAACGACGGTCCAGTTCATCGAGTACAGCCTGTGGATGCTGCCCCAGTTGGGCGAGCATGACCATGCTGTGGAACCACAAATCGGCGGTCTCGTAGATCACATCGCTGCAGTCGCCGCTGATGGCGGCATCCTTGGCGGCAATGATGGTTTCGACCGACTCTTCGCCGACTTTTTCCAGAATCTTGTTCAAGCCCTTGTGGTACAGGCTGGCGACGTACGAGCTGTCGGCGGCGGCGCCTTTGCGCGCTTCCAGTACCTCGGCCAGTCGGGTCAGAGTGTCACTCATGTGTGTGTCCTGCGGAATAGATGGCGTGCGGGTCTTTGAGAACCGGGTCGACGGTTTTCCAGTCGCCGTTCTCGAAGACGCGATAGAAGCAGCTCTGCCGACCGGTATGGCAGGCGATGTCGCCGATCTGCTCGACCATCAGGATGATCACGTCGGCGTCGCAGTCCAGGCGCATCTCATGCAGGGTCTGCACGTGGCCGGACTCTTCGCCCTTGCGCCACAACTTGCCACGGGAACGTGACCAGTAGATGGCGCGGTTTTCGGCAGCGGTCAGTTCCAGCGCTTCGCGGTTCATCCAGGCCATCATCAGGACGCGCCCGGTCTTGTGATCCTGGGCGATTGCCGGCACCAGGCCGTCGGCGTCCCACTTGATCTCGTCCAGCCAGTTTTTCATCTTCGACTCCGACAGCGGGCTCCGCACTACATGAGCAGAGTCCAACGTTCAAACAGTGTGCCAGTGGATCACACAACTGGCTATCGGCGAACGACCAGATACAAGCCGACGGCCATCATGATTCCTGCCGGCCAGTAGGCCAGTTCGTTCAACGGCCCGCCCATGGCCAGTATTGCGCCGCCGGCCAGGTGCGCGGTACCGAGCAGGCGCAGGAACCAGTCGTCCCGGCGTCGATGCCACGGTGGCGGCGGGTCGTAAGCGTGGGGCTGCGACATGCGTTCGAGCAGGTCGCGCGCCATGTTGGCCAGGTGCGGCAGTTGTTCGAACTGGTTCTGCACGTTGCCGAGCAAGGCTTTGGGGCTGACGCGCTCGCGCATCCAGCGTTCGAGGAACGGCTGGGCGGTGTTCCACAGATCGAGGTCCGGGTACAGCTGACGGCCCAGGCCTTCGATGTTCAACAGGGTTTTTTGCAGCAAAACGAGTTGTGGCTGCACTTCCATGTTGAACCGTCGAGCGGTCTGGAACAGGCGCATCAGCACCTGACCGAAGGAAATATCTTTTAACGGTTTTTCGAAGATAGGCTCGCAAACGGTACGGATCGCCGCTTCGAATTCGTTGAGTTTGGTTTCCGCCGGTACCCAGCCCGAGTCGATGTGCAGTTGCGCCACACGCCGGTAATCGCGTTTGAAGAACGCGAACAGGTTGCGCGCCAGATAATCCTGGTCTTCGGGGGTCAGGCTGCCGACGATGCCGCAGTCGATCGCAATGTACTGCGGGCTCCACGGGTTGACGGTGCTGACGAAGATGTTGCCCGGGTGCATGTCGGCGTGGAAGAAACTGTCGCGGAACACCTGGGTGAAAAAGATCTCGACGCCGCGCTCGGCGAGCATTTTCATGTCGGTGCGCTGGTCGGCCAGGGTTGCGAGGTCGGTGACCTGAATGCCGTAGATGCGCTCCATCACCAGCACTTTCGGCCGGCACCAGTCCCAATAGACTTGTGGCACGTACAGCAGCGGCGAACCGTCGAAGTTACGCTTCAACTGGCTGGCGTTGGCCGCCTCACGCAACAGGTCGAGTTCGTCGTAGATGGTTTTTTCGTAGTCGCTGACCACGTCCACCGGGTGCAGCAGACGCGCGTCGGCGGAGAGTTTTTCCGCTGCGCGGGCGAGGATGAACAACCACGCCAGGTCTTGCGCGATGATCGGTTTCAGGCCGGGGCGGATGACTTTGACGACGACTTCTTCACCGGTTTTCAACTGCGCGGCGTGCACCTGCGCCACCGAAGCCGAGGCCAGCGGCTCGACGTCGAAACGGCTGAACACTTCACTGATCTTTTTGCCGAGCTGTTCTTCGATCAGCTTGACCGACACTTGCGAATCGAACGGCGGCACGCGGTCCTGCAGCTTCATCAGCTCATCGGCGATGTCTTCCGGCAGCAGGTCGCGGCGGGTGGACAGGATCTGCCCGAACTTGATGAAGATCGGCCCCAGGTCCTGCAGCGCCAGGCGCAATCGCGCGCCACGGCTCAGGTCCAGCGGCTTGCGCGGGAACCAGCGCCACGGCAAGGCGTAGCGCAGCGCCAGCAGAAACCACGGCAGCGGCAGGGCAAACAGCAGGTCATCGAGGCGGTAGCGAATCACAACGCGCTGGATGCGCAACAAACGGCGGACGGCAAGCAGCTTCATGCGTTATCGCTTGGGTCGAGGGATCGGGAAAGGCGCTCGAAACGCGCCTCGAGACGTTCCAGATCGAGTTTGATCTGGTCCAGTTCACTGAATCGGGCTTCGGCTTCGCGCTGACCGACGAGGGTGCGCGATTCTTCGGCCAGGTATTCGCCCAGGTTCTGACCCAGGCTGGCAAATCCTTGCTGATACCAGCGTGCGCGACTGCGCAGGTGACCGCCGACCAGTTGCGTGGCCACAGGTCCCAGCCAGCGCGAAAGTTCGTATTCCCAGTCCAGCTCCAGGTCCTGGAGGATCGCGGCCAGTTCCAGCAGCACGCCGCTGTCGCCGTCGAGTTCGACTTCAGGGGCATGCAAAACCGAGGTCTTGTCCTTGCTCATCGCCAGTTTCAACAGGCTGGAAGCCGGTGCACGCAAGGTGCAGTCGGCGCCGGTTTCCCAGTGGGTCGCCAACATCAAGCCTTCGTCGCTGGGCAGGATGAACAGTTGCAGTGCCGGGCTGCGGCAATCGACGGCAATCACCCGGCCGCTCAAATGCGCCAGCCGCGGCAGCGCCGTGCTGTCGAGACGCAGCACCCGGTTCAGGCCGAGTTCAACGCTGGCGAGCAGACCGGCCAGCAACATCAGGGTTTGATGCCGCGGTGCAGGGCCACGATGCCTGCGGTCATGTTGTGGTAGGTCACGCGGTCGAAACCGGCCTCGACCATCATCGACTTCAGTGTTTCCTGGTTCGGGTGCATGCGGATCGATTCGGCCAGGTAGCGATAGCTTTCCGAGTCGTTGGTGATCAGCTTGCCCATCAGCGGCATGAAGGCGAACGAGTAGGCGTCGTAGGCTTTGGACATCAGCGCGTTGGTCGGCTTGGAGAATTCCAGCACCAGCAAACGGCCGCCCGGCTTGAGTACACGCAGCATCGAGCGCAGTGCGTCTTCTTTATGCGTCACGTTGCGCAGGCCGAATGCGATGGTCACGCAGTCGAAATGGTTGTCCGGGAACGGCAGCTTTTCAGCGTCGGCCTGAACGAACTCGACGTTGCCGGCCACACCCAGGTCCAGCAGGCGGTCACGACCGACCTTGAGCATGGATTCGTTGATGTCGGCCAACACCACCTGGCCGGTCGGGCCCACGAGGTGCGAGAATTTTTTGGTCAGGTCGCCGGTGCCGCCGGCAATGTCCAGCACGCGGTTGCCGGTGCGAACGCCCGACAGCTCGATCGCAAAACGCTTCCACAAACGGTGCATGCCGCCCGACAGGAGGTCGTTCATCAAGTCGTACTTGGCGGCTACCGAGTGGAAAACCTCAGCGACTTTTTCCGCTTTTTGGCTTTCCGGAACGTTTTTGAAACCGAAGTGCGTGGTGGGTTCGGCATCGCTGCCTTTGCGCTGATCAGTCATATCGCTGTCACCAGAAGAGAATGCGGGACATTCTAATCCCGGTGGCCTGCTTTGTCTTGGCAAGGCTGAAGGTAAGATGTAGAACCGCCGGGACGTTTTGCCGCAGGCGCGGTCAAGATGCTTCAGGAAAGTATTCATAAAGCAGGAGTCATTCGATGGCCCGTATTAGTGTTGAACGTGCCCACGGCCTGGGCAAGGAAGCGGCCCGCGAGAAGGCCGACCAGTTGGCGCAGAAACTGTCCGATCAATATGGCCTGGAGCCGCAGTGGTCCGGCGACACCCTGAACCTCAAGCGTTCCGGGGTGAAAGGCGCGGTGCATGTTGCTGAGGATTCGATTCGCGTTGATGTGGAATTGGGCCTGATGATGTCGGCCATGAGCGGCATGATCAAATCGGAAATCGAAAAGGCCCTCGATAAAGCCCTGGTCTGATTTCCGAGTCGAACCACATCCCCTGTGGGAGCCAGCCTGCTGGCGATGGCGGTGTATCAGTCAACATTGATGTTGATGGATAGATCGCTATCGCCAGCAGGCTGGCTCCCACATTTGTTTTAAGGCGCGCCCGAGGTTTTATGTCAGTTGTTAGGGTGCCGTTTCTAATTTTTCTCCCTACTTTGTGCATGAGCCCGACACTTTCGCGGGCAGTTCCTCAAACCTTCTGCGCGTGAGGTGCACCATGGCCAAAGTTATTTTGAAGAAAAAAATCGACGCTTCGACAACCGCTCTGAGCGACGTCAAATCCTATGCCCGCAAGATCTGGCTGGCAGGCCTGGGTGCCTACGCCAAGGTCGGCCAAGAGGGCAGCGATTACTTTCAAGAGTTGATCAAGGCTGGTCAAACTGTTGAAAAGAAAGGCAAAAAGGTAGTTGCCGAGAAACTTGAAGCAGCTAACGCCGAGATTGATGAAGCCAAGAGCGAAGTAAGCACTTTCAAAGGCAAGGTCGAAGTTCAACTCGACAAGGTCGAGAAGGCTTTTGACTCGCGTGTCGCAAGTACCTTGAATCGTATTGGCATTCCGTCTAAACATGACGTTGAGGCACTCTCTGCTAAGCTCGATGAGCTGACGGCATTGCTCGAACGCGTCGCGCGTAAATCTTAAGGAGAACGGGATGGCTGGTAAAAAGAACACCGAAAAAGAAGGCAGCTCGTGGATCGGGAAAGTCGAAGACTACTCCCGCAAAATCTGGCTTGCTGGTTTAGGCGTGTACTCGAAGATCGACACTGACGGCAGCAAGCTCTTCGATACATTGGTCAAAGACGGCGAGAAAGCCGAGAAGCTCACCAAGAGCGCTGTCGGCAAGAAAGTCGATGCCGCCAAGGACTCCGCTACCTCTGCCAAATCGCGCATCACTGGCGTGAAAGATCGTGCGCTGGGCAAGTGGGATGAGCTGGAAGGGGCTTTCGACAAGCGCCTGAACAGCGCCATTTCGCGCCTGGGTGTCCCGAGCCGCAACGAAGTGAAAGCGCTGCACAGCAAGGTCGATACTCTGACCAAGCAAATCGAAAAACTCACCGGTGCCAAGGTTGCGCCTGTTGCGGCGAAAACCGCAGCAGCCAAACCAGCGGCTAAAACCGCTGCCAAGCCACTGGCAAAAGCTGCCGCTAAACCGGCTGCAAAACCCGCCGCGAAAGCAGCGGCCAAGCCGGCTGCCAAAACGGCCGCAGCAAAACCTGCCGCAGCCAAGCCAGCAGCGAAACCGGTTGCCGCCAAAGCCGCCGCTAAACCGGCTGCTAAACCTGCAGCAGCCAAGCCTGCGGCAAAACCTGCCGCCGCGAAAAAACCAGCAGTGAAAAAACCGGCAGCGCCGAAAGCTGCTGCTCCAAAACCAGCAGTGGCTGCCGCCAAACCGGCAACCCCGGCGCCGACAGTGAGCAGCTCCAACTCTGCTACCGCGCCGACCCCTGCTGTAACCCCGACTGCCGCGCCAGCTCCATCGACGCCAACCAGTCAGTCCTGATTTCAGGGCTCAAAAAAACGCCCGGCCTGCAAAGGTCGGGCGTTTTTGTTTGTGCACGATCCTGCAAACACCACCGCCCTTGTAGGAGCTAGCCTGCTAGCGATATCGGTTCATCAGTCAACAACAATGTCGCCGGATAAATCGCTATCGCTAGCAGGCTAGCTCCCACAGGGGGCCGTGGTATTCAGGTGTTATTCGTGTTCTTCGAGGTATTGGAGTGCCAGTTGCTCCGTCGCGACCTTGATTGGCGGCAGCAGATGCGGCGCCACCAGCATCATGATCTGATACACCACCAGCCTCACCTCACCTTCACGATCCAGAATCCGCTGGTAATCCAGCGAAAACAGCAGCGTCATGGTGATCTGTTCCACCAACTGCCCCAACGCCTGCGTGTCGCTGACCAAATGCCCCTGAGCCTTCAACCGCGCCAGCAATGAAGCCAGTGTGCGCTTCAGCGCATTGAGCAGGTTGCGAATCCCTTTGGCCAGTTTCGGCAGGCGCCCGGCGAGGTTCGACAGGTCCTGAAAGAGAAACCGATAGTGCGACAGGCGCTCGACGATCAGGTGCAGGAACAGCCAGTAATCTTCCGGTGCCAACTCCACATCGGACGGCGGATCGAGCAGCGGCGCAAGCTCTGCCTGGAAGCGCTCGAACAGCCCGAGAATCAGCGGTTCCTTGCCGTGAAAGTGGTAGTAGAGGTTGCCCGGGCTGATGCCCATTTCGTTGGCAACTTCCATGGTGGAGACGTTCGGTTCGCCCTTCTGATTGAACAACTGCAGGGCACATTCGAGGATCCGGTCGCGGGTTTTCATCCAGTCTTCTTAATGTTCAAGTCCTGCCGCGCTTAAACCCTGTAGGAGCCGGCTTGCTGGCGATCGCATCACCGCGGTGGGTCGTGAACCGCGGTGATGCGATCGCC
>NZ_JAGYGF010000043.1:0-53934 GCF_019947305.1 Pseudomonas sp. BF-RE-21
TGGAACCACCTGATCCCATCCCGAACTCAGCAGTGAAACGATGCATCGCCGATGGTAGTGTGGGGTTTCCCCATGTGAGAGTAGGTCATCGTCAAGATTAAATTCCGAAACCCCAATTGCGAAAGCAGTTGGGGTTTTGTTTTGCCCGCAAAAAAGCACGCCCGGGACGAGCACAAATTTGCACAGTTATTTTCGACTCAGGACACTAGAATAGGTCCAACTTTTTCGGAGTCAGTGCCTTTATGTCAGATCCGGTTGACGCCCCCGGGCTGTCAGAATTACCGCTGGACGACTTGGTGGCGTGCCATGAGTGCGACTTGCTGATGCGCAAGCCCAAGCTCGCCCATGGCGAGAAAGCCCTGTGTCCACGCTGCGGTTACGAGCTCTATGCCCATCGGCACAATGTTGTGCAACGCAGTCTCGCCTTGGTCATCTCCGCGCTGTTGTTGTACATCCCGGCGAACTTTTTACCCATCATGCAGCTCAATCTACTCGGGCAGTCGTCGCAAGATACTGTCTGGAGTGGCGTTGTCGGCCTGTTCGATACCGGAATGCAAGGCGTCTCAGTGATTGTGTTCCTGTGCAGCATGGGGATCCCGTTGCTCAAACTGCTTTGCCAACTGGCCGTGCTGCTGAGCATTCGTTTTGATGTCGGCCGTAGTTACGGTTTGTTGCTCTATCGGATTTATCACCATCTACGCGATTGGGGAATGCTCGAGGTCTACCTCATGGGTGTGCTGGTGGCGATCGTCAAACTGGCAGATATGGCAGCAATCACCATCGGTCTCGGCCTGGCGTGCTTTATCAGTTTGTTGTTGGTCCAGGTCTGGCTGGAGGTCGTGATGTCGCCCCATCAGATCTGGCAGGCTTTATCAGGAGAGGATGCCCATGCGGGCGATTGATGCAGGCATTCTGATTTGCGCCGAATGCCATGAATTGAACAAGCAGGAAGCTGACACCGACGAGCAGGTCTGCACCCGCTGCGGTGCGCTGGTTCACGCCCGCCGCCCCAACAGCCTCGCTCGTACCTGGGCGTTGCTGATCACGGCAGCGATTCTCTACATTCCGGCCAACGTACTGCCGATCATGACGGTCAGTTCCCTCGGTCAGGGCGATCCCAGCACCATCATGTCCGGTGTGATCCAACTGGTTCAACACGGCATGCTTCCCATCGCCGCTGTGGTGTTTATCGCCAGTATCGTTGTGCCCACGTTCAAATTGGTGGGCATCGCTTTGCTGCTGTTTTCCGTGCAGCGCCACCAGCCGCTTTCGGCTCGTCAACGGATCTGGATGTACCGCTTTATCGAGTTCATCGGTCGCTGGTCAATGCTCGATATCTTTGTGATTGCCATCCTGGTGGCGGTTGTGAATTTTGGACGGCTTGCCAGTGTCGAAGCCAATCTTGGCGCCATCGCTTTCGCCAGTGTGGTGATTCTGACGATGCTTGCCGCAGTAACTTTCGATCCCCGACTGATTTGGGATAACACGGAGTCGGACGACGACCATGACTGATTTGCCCACAGCGAAAACCCGACCGGCCTCGAACTGGTCAGCCATTTGGGTGTTGCCCCTGATCGCCTTGATCATCGGCGGCTGGCTCGGCTGGCGTGCCTACAACGAGACCGGCATCGAGATTCAGGTGCGTTTCGAAAGCGGTGAAGGCATTCAGGCCAACAAGACCGAAGTGGTCTACAAAGGCATGTCGGTCGGCAAGGTGAAAACCCTCACGCTCGATGATGAAGGCGCCTCCAAAGGGGTGATCGCCACCGTTGAAATGAACAAGGACGTGGAGCAATACCTGCGGACCAGCACACGCTTCTGGCTCGTCAAGCCGAGCGTGACCCTGGCGGGTATCACGGGCCTGGAAACCCTGGTCTCCGGTAACTACGTCGCGATCAGTCCGGGGGAAGGCGAGCCCACACGCCGGTTCAAGGCCCTGGCTGAAGAACCGCCGCTGTCGGATGCCCAGCCCGGGTTGCACCTGACCATCAAGGCTGACCGCCTCGGTTCGTTGAACCGTGGCAGCCCGGTGTTCTACAAGCAGATCAAAGTAGGCCAGATCAAAAGTTACTTGCTGTCCGAAGACCAAAGCACGGTTGAGCTCAAAGTGTTCATCGAACCCACCTACGCCAAGCTCGTACGCAAACACACACGTTTCTGGAACGCCAGCGGCATCAGCATCGACGCCAACCTGTCCGGTGTGAAAGTGCGCAGTGAGTCCCTGGCCAGTATCGTCGCCGGTGGTATCGCGTTTGCCACGCCGGAAAACCGCAGAGACAGCCCGCCCACCGATCCGAGCCTGCCGTTCCGTCTCTATGAAGACTTCGATGCGGCGGCGGCCGGTATACGGGTCAAGGTCAAACTCAGCGATTTCGAAGGACTGCAGGCCGGTCGTACACCGGTGATGTACAAAGGCATTCAGGTCGGCAATCTGAAAGCGTTGAAGATCGATCCCGATCTGTCCGCTGCTACCGCTGAACTGACCCTTGATCCTCTGGCCGAAGATTACCTGGTAGAAGGCACTCAATTCTGGGTGGTCAAACCGTCGATCTCCCTGGCCGGTATCACCGGGCTTGAAGCGCTGGTCAAAGGTAACTACATCGCTGTGCGTCCCGGCGATAAAGGCGCAGCACCACAACGTGAGTTCGTGGCACGGGCCAAGGCGCCGCCGCTGGATTTGCGTTCGCCGGGCCTGCACCTGGTGTTGTTCACCGAAAATCTTGGTTCGCTGGAAGTCGGCAGTCCGATTCTCTACAAGCAGGTCAAGGTCGGTTCGGTCCAGAGCTATCAGTTCTCGCGCAAGAAAAAACAATTGGTGATTGGTGTACACATCGAAAAGGAATACGAAGGGCTGGTTAACGCCTCGACCCGATTCTGGAATGCCAGTGGCATTACGCTCACGGGCGGATTGACTGGCGGAATCCAGGTCAAAAGTGAATCGCTGCAAAGCCTGATGGCCGGCGGTATCGCCTTCGAAACCCCGCTGGCCAAAGCCCCGCTGCAAAAGAAAATCCCGCGTTTCCGTTTGTTCGCCAGCCATGACGAAGCCAACCAGAAAGGCGCCGTGATCACGATCAAGGTCGATCGCGCCGATGGCTTGCGCAGCGGCACTCCGGTGAGATTCAAAGGCCTGGATGTTGGCAAGATTGAAGACGTCGACCTCACGGATGACCTGCAATCGGTGATGCTCACCGCGCGGATCACCGAAGTGCCGGAGCGTATCGCTCGGGCCGGCAGTCAGTTCTGGGTGGTCAAGCCCGAGCTGGGTCTGCTCAAAACGTCGAACCTGGAAACCCTGGTGACCGGTCAATACATCGAAGTGCAGCCGGCAGCGAAAAACCTCGGGCCGCAGAATAACTTCGTAGCGCTGGCCAATCCTCCTGAAACCGCCAAACAGGAAGCCGGGTTAAGTCTGGTTCTCAGCGCCGCTCGCCGAGGTTCGTTGAAAACCGGGGTGCCAGTGACGTATCGCGAAGTCACCGTGGGCAAGGTGACGGGGTATGAGCTGGGCCAGACGGCTGACCGTGTGTTGATACACATCCTGATCGAGCCGAAGTACGCGCCATTGGTGCGTAGCGGCACGCGATTCTGGAACACCAGCGGTTTCGGTTTCGATTACGGTTTGTTCAAAGGCGCGACGGTTCGTACCGAATCGCTGGAGACGCTGATTCAGGGCGGTATTGCTTTCGCCACGCCGGATGGGGATCGCATGGGTAACCCGGCGCGAGCGGAGCAAACTTTCCCGTTGTTCGATAAGTTTGAAGATGAATGGCTGACCTGGGCGCCGAAGATCTCGCTCGGCAAATAATCTGTTGGCGCCTGTGAGGACGCCTTCGCGGGCAAGCCTCGCTCCTACAGATCAGCACCGAACCTGTAGGAGCGAGGCTTGCCCGCGAAGAGGTCCGGATAGCCAACACATAACCACCAGACAAAAAAAGGCCGCGATTGGATCGCGGCCTTTTTTATTGCCTTCGATTAACGCAAATCAAACCGCATCCAGCTCCGGTTCATCCGCCTCAACGTTAACCACAGCCTTCACCTCATCGTGACGACGGATGTACTTCCAGTCCGCCTCATCGATGTAGATCCCGTTCGGCCCGCTACCGCCTTCCAGGTCAATCGCCACACTGGCACAGACCTGCGGCTTCACACTCGCCAGAATCGGCACGAAGCCCAGTTGCAGACTGGTTTCCAGCAACGCGGCCTGGTTTTTCTCGTCGATGTCCGCCGCTTCGTCGAGGTAGTACGGCAGGCGCACGCGACCAGCCTGGTCGCGGTCCATCAAGTGCAGCAACAAGTACATGTTGGTCAGCGCCTTGATGGTCATCGTCGTGCCATTGGACGCGGCGCCGTCGATGTCGGTGTGGATCACCGGTTGACCGTTGACCTTGGTGATCTCGAACGCCAGTTCGAACAAGTCCTTGAGACCGAGCTGGTTGTGGTTTGCCGCCACCAGCCGTGCCAGGTATTCCTTGGCTTCTTCGTTCTTGTTGTCCTGATCGGCGCTTTGGCTCAGATCGAACACGGAAAGGGTTTCGCCTTCTTCGTACTGACCGGCGCTGTGGATGATCTGGTCGATGTGCTTGAGCGCTTCCTTGTTCGGCGCAAGCACGATGCGGAAGCTCTGCAGGTTGGAGACCTGACGCTTGTTGATCTCGCGGTTGAACAGCGCCAGTTGGTGCTCAAGGCTGTCGTAGTCGCTGCGGATGTTGCGCAGGGTCCGGGCGATGTCGGTAACCGCGGCGCGGCGTGCCTTGCCGAGGGTCAGGGCTTCGTCGGTGCGGTGCGCATACGCGTTGATCAGCAGTTGCAGGCGACGCTCCATATCGTCTTCGCTGTCGAACTTGGCCACGCCCTTGAGGCGCACCTGAGCGTACAACGCGTCGATCTGGCCATCGCTGCGCAGCAAGCCCTGCCAGCTGTCCTGATAGTCGTTGAGCAGCGGCAACAGGTTGTCCATCGAATCGTCGATCGGGTCCATGAACGGCGTGCCGAACGGCAGGTCTGCCGGCAACAACTGACGGCGGCGCAGGGCGTCGTCGAGGGTACGTTGCTTGGCTTCCATGTCGCCGATCTGCCGGCCGACCAGTTGCAGCTTGGCCGACAGTTGCTGGACGCGTTCAGTGAAGGCGTCGCTGGAGCGCTTCAGTTCTTCCTGCGCCGCTTCCATCTGCGCCAGTTGCTCAAGCTTGTCGTCTTCCTCGGCGCTCAGGGTTTGCGCGCGGCGGAAATCTTCCAGGGCTTTCTGCGCGTCCAGCACTTGCTGGTACAGCGCTTCGGTCTGGGTCTTGCTCGCTGCGCGGTCGGCGACCACGGCAGCCTGGGTTTTCAGTTGCTTGAGTTCTTTTTCCAGGCGGTCTTTCTGATCGCGCAACGCGGCGCGGTCCGCCAGGGCTTGCAACGCAGGAGGTTCAATGTGCGAGATATCGATGGACAGGCCCGGCACTTCGAAGCGCTCGCCTTTGAAGCCGTCGAGGATCAGCTCCATGGATTTGACCCACTGACCGTCCTCGTCCAGCGTGATGCCATGCTCGCCCAACGGCAGGCTGAACAGCGCGCTGTTGAACAGGCGCATCAGACGCTCGACATCCTGTTGCGAAAACTCTTCGCGCAGACGAGCGTAGCTGTTGTTGTCGGCGTGATCGAGTTGCTGTTTCACCGATTTCAGGCGTTTTTCCAGATCGCGCAGACGCTCTTCCAGGTCTTCGGCAGAGAACTGCCGCGACTGCGCCAGCGCACCGGCCAGTTCATCGTGCGCGTCCTTGGCCGCGAGCAATTGCTGCTCCAGGACCTTGACGTCAGTCACCAACGCGAAGCGATGCTTGAGCACCGACAACTCGCCGAGCCAGCGCTGGATACCGGTGATTTCCCGCTCCAGACGCATCAGCTCCTGCGTGCCGCCGCGCTGATCGTTTTGCAGCGCGTCCTGTTCGTTGCGGTAATGCTCGGCCTGAATCGTCAGCTCTTCCTTGCGCGCACTGGCATAGTCCGACCAGGTGCCGAGCAAGGAATCGAGCAGTGGCGAGATCCGGTGCAGTTTGCCGCGCAGAATATTGCGCTGGGCAACGCCTGCGGCCAGCGCTTCAACCAGCGGACCCGCTGTGACCAGCGAGTTGTAGTCCTGCTCCATGCGTCGTACATCGCGGAAGGCTTCTTCGCACGCAGCGATGTAATCAACGCTGCCGGAACGCAGGCTGTGCTCGAAAGCATCGAGGAACAACTGCTTGAGCTTGGCCGCGGTGATTTCGCGCATGTGCAGCAGGTTGATGAACAGCGCGCGGAAGGTCTTCAGGCTCTGCTCGCTGGTGGAGCGCAGCGGAATCAGGGTCAGGTCCAGCGGAATCGAGGTGTGGCCGCCGACCAGCAAACGACGCAGTTCATCCGGCTTGAGTTCGTAGGCTTTCAGGCCTTCGCGCTCAAGGTTGGTGAACAGCTCTTTCTGACGCAGGCAGGTGTCGTTTTTCTGGTAATGGGCCAGGTCGAGTTTGCCGGCATAGGCAAAGAACTGGTGACCGAAACCACCGCCCGGGCCACGACCGACCACGCCGATCACGTGCGGACCGTGGGGCAGCGAGACTTCCACCAGGATGTAACTGGTGTCCGAAGCGAAGTAGAAACGCCGGGATTGTTCCAGGCTGTACTTGCCGAAACTCATGTCCGACATGCGCGCCAGAATCGGGAACTGCAACGCGTTGATCGACGCGGATTTACCGAGGTTGTTCGCGCCGTAGACCGACAACGGTTCTTCCAGCGGAAACAGGCCGAGGCTGTAACCGGCGGTGTTCAAAAGGGCAAAGCGGCGAATGCCGTAGCGTTCCTTGCTCATGCGTCGGTCTCCTGTTCTTCGGCAATGGCGCGGGCCAGAGCGTCTTCTTCGCTTTCTTCAGCGAAGTCACTGAGGTCCAGCGGGTCATCGGTTTGCAGCAGTTTTTCGTCGCTGTCGTCGTCGATCAGTACCGGAACCGGCAGCGGCAGCACGCTGTGCAGGCTGGCGGCCAGGTCACGGTCCTGTTGAACCGACAGACAGACGTCGAGGAAGCGGTGCATCGGCGGCAGGAAACGGTAGACACCGTTTTCTTCGCCGGCGAACCCGAGCTGTGTCATGCGGCGCATGATTTTTTCTTCGAGTTCTTCGACGGTCTGCACTTCGGCCTGGATAAACAGGTCGCGGTACTTTTCCAGCAGCGACGGCAGTTCATCGCGACCGAGGCTGCCGCCGTCGAGCACGGCAATCGGGTCACGGCCCTGATCGGCCAGATGCTCGACGAGGATAAAGGTGAACAGCGCCAGACGCTGCGCGGTCTTGTTCACCGCCGCAGCGGCGAGGTCCGGCACAAAGTAGTAGAAACCGCGGGTGTCGCAAACCAGTTCAAAACCCAGTGCCTTGAACAGCGTGCGGTACTGGTCCTGGAAGTTCGACAGTTGCGCGTACAGCTCCGGATCGCGGCGGCTGACGTGGTAGCCCTTGAACAGCTCGCGAAAGATCGGTGCCAGCTGGGACAGTTCGGATAGATCAAGATGCATGTGGAATGCTCGCAGAATCCTCGGCGGCGGTGTCGCTGGCCGAGAGCAGGGCGAAGGAGCGCAGGCTGACCTGGTGCTCATGAGTGTGGTAATCGCGGCGTTCCAGACGCTCGCGTTTGAAGCGTTTTTCCCGCGACAGGCGCGAGAACCAGTACAGCAATTCGTCGGTGGCGCCGTTCGGTTCCTGTTCCAGCAGCCAGGTCATCAGGTCTGGCATTGGCAGCGCGTCTTCACAACGTTCAAGCATTTCGCGAACGGTACGTGGTGCGCGCGGCGCTTCGCCTTTCTGGGTCTTGTGGGCCTTGGGGAACCGCGCCGGTTTCGGCTCGAAACGGGCCAGCGCGTAGACGTAGGCTTCGACCTGACTGGCGCTGCCGAGGAAGGTGCTTTGCGGCCGGGTGAACATCGGCATCGCCGCTTGTGGCACCGCATCGATGCCTTTGCGACGGATGGCCGACAAGGCCAGCGCTGCGCCACGGGTCACGGCGTTGTGCCGGCGAGCTTCTTCACGCAGCGGCAGCAGCAGTTCGCGAGCATGACGCAGCGTCAATTGAGCGCTGGTCTGCATTTCAAGGATGCGCGCGTGGGTGCGCAGCAGCATGTCGTCGTCGACCAGGTGGCCGAGGCGTTGCTGCTCGGTGAGCATCTTCAACAGGACATTTTCGACCTTGCGCACGCCTTGTTCGAAGGCGCCGTCGGCGTTCACCAACTGAATCATCGGCTCGACGTATTCGTCCCAGGTCGCCAGTACTTCGGCGTAACGCTGACGCAGCGGGATCTGCCGATCGCTGGTCTTGGCGCGTTCGGCGACGGCCACCAGGGCCTGTTCGTCGTTGGCGAGCTTCTTCAGTACATCGCGCACACGCATGTCGAGCAGGCGCAATTGGCGCGCCAGGTCATGGCCGTCGCGGATGTCGAAGGCATCCTGAATGTAACCGGCCAGGCGTTCGAGGTGGCGCAAATAGGCTTCGATTTCCAGGCACAGGCCCAGACGGTGCTCACGGCGCAGGTAAGCGAGGAAGTCGTGGATCTGCGCGTTGAGCTCGAAACGGTTCGGGCTTTTCGCCACGGGAACCAGAATGTCGAGGCGGATCCACACGTCCAGCAGGCTGGTGATGTCCTGCGGCGTACTGTCGAGTTGCTGGGCGGCCAGTTGCGTGCGCAGTTCGTTGAGGCTCAGTGTGCCTTGGTCGAAGTGCTCGCACAGTGGCTCCAGAAGTGCCCAGTGTTCAGCGAGGGCGCGCAAGACGCGCTTGGGTTCGATCATCGGAATGGCCGGCTGGTTGGCGATTAAAAGCCGCGATTGTACTGCATCGGGACCGATGCGATTCACTCTCGGGACGGGCTGTAGCTGTTTCTAAGGGAAAGAGTATCGATCAAGCGCGGGCGATCTTGAGCGAAGGGCGGTAGAATCAGCGCACTTTAGTTATCCACAAGTGGCCGACCTTTGCTAATCGAGTCCCGTCGCCGCGCTTATTTGACCGCCATGCAGGTGGTCAACTGGCTGCCGCGCACCGAATTGCCCTTCGCCGCGCCTTCGCGGCCCGAGCTGCTGGAAATGCCGGAGCCGTTGGTCGTCGCCCCGGTGGCGCCGGCGCCCGTGGCTGAGATGCCCGTGGAACCTGTGGTCAAACCTGCGGAGCGGGTGAAGATCGAGGTGCCGCGGCCATCCTTGTCGAGCACGCGGACGGTCACCCAGCCGGTCGAGGAGGAAGTGCCGGTCGTCGCCAAGGCTCCGCAAATCCCGCCACCGCGTTTCGCCCTGCAATTGCTGCGTGCCGGTCGGTGCCTGCTGCTGGTGGAGTTACCCACAGGCGAAACCTTCCAGACCCGCGATCCCGCCTATCTGCTGCTCAAGGACATGTTGCGCGCCGCCGGTCTGCCGGACAGCCCGCAAATTGTCGGCGAACCGGTGCGCTGGCCATTGTTGGTTCGCGGCACCATGGATCAAGGCCCGGAAGCGGCTCGTGACTTCGTACAAGGTTTTCTCTCGGCCCGGCTGGAAGACGCACCGTGCGTCTGCGTGTGGCTGATCGGCCTGCCGGCGGTGCGTTTTGCCGGCGAGGCCAACGCCGAATCCTTCAATCGTGAACTTCAGGTCGAAGGCCTGGGCGCGGTCTGGGCCCTGCCGGGCCTGGAATTATTAATGGAAGAGCCACAGCGTAAGGCTGATGTCTGGCAAGCCATGCGTCGGCTGATGGCGCGCTGGAAAGAATCGAATGAGTGACGCTGTATCGTTTCGCCCGATGACCGAGGCGGACCTGGACGCTGTCCTGAAAATTGAATTCGCGGCGTACAGCCATCCCTGGACCCGCGGGATTTTTCTCGATGGGCTGGGCAAGTACCAGATCTGGCTGATGTTCGAAGGTTCACAGCAGGTCGGGCATGGTGTGGTGCAGATCATTCTGGATGAAGCGCACCTGCTGAACATCACCGTCAAACCGGAAAATCAGGGCCGTGGCCTGGGTTTGACGCTGCTGGAGCACCTGATGTCGATTGCCTACAAGGCTGAGGCGCGGGAATGTTTTCTGGAAGTGCGCGACAGCAATCGCTCGGCGTTCCGGTTGTATGAGCGGTACGGGTTCAACGAGATTGGCCGGCGTCGGGATTATTATCCGGCGGTGGGTGGGCGCGAAGATGCGGTGGTCATGGCCTGCACCCTGGTGGATTGAGCCTTAAAAGCTTCGCGGGCAAGCCTCGCTCCTACAGGGAATTGCATTGCAAACGTAGGAGCGAGCGGGCGGCGATCCGACTTGCCCGCGAAGGCGTCCTCATTGACACCCACGATCACCGATTCCCATCCAGCGGATCCAGCCGCGCCAGTTCTTCTTCATCCAACCCATTACCCCCGCCGATGTCATCTTCATCGACGATGCTCAAATCCCAATCGGCCCGGTAATCGTCACCGGCTTCATGCGCATCCCGCGCACCGTCTTCACGGATCAACGTTTCCGGGCTCATGTCATCATCGGTGGGTTCATGATCAGCGGTCGAGGCGCCGGTCATGCCGGCTTCACGCACGCGCGCGCGCGGTATCAGTCGCTCGCGTTCCGTTTGCGTCAGTTCGTCGCCGATTTTCGCGCTGGGTTCTTCCTCCTCGAAATCCAGCTCCTGCAGCGAACCCATGCGGTCTTCGTTGTCGTCGATGGGCTCGGGTTGCGCCGCATCGTACGGACGTCGTGAATCATTCATGGTAATTCCTCATACTGTGAGCCTTACTACGGTAGACCCACTGGGCTGCCCGGAATTCCGCCGGCAGGGAACACCGGTAATATGCCTCATCGGCAATCTGCATCTTGCGCGTGACCCCGACGGACGGTTGTCTGTCAAAGCAGCGCATCATTCTCGAGGCTTCATTGCATGAACGACTTACAAGATCTGATTGATAACAACGAGCGCTGGGCTGACGCGATCACCAAAGAAGATCCTGATTTCTTCGCCAAACTGGCGCGTCAGCAAACGCCGGAATTCCTCTGGATCGGCTGCTCCGACGCCCGCGTACCGGCGAACGAGATTGTCGGCATGCTGCCCGGTGACCTGTTCGTCCACCGCAACGTGGCCAACGTGGTGCTGCACACTGACCTCAACTGCCTGTCGGTGATTCAGTACGCGGTGGACGTGCTCAAGGTCAAACACATCCTCGTTACCGGCCACTATGGCTGCGGCGGCGTGCGTGCGTCGATGCAGGATCGTCAGTTCGGCTTGATCGATGGCTGGCTGCGGTCGATTCGTGACCTTTACTACGAGAAGCGCGAAGAACTCTCCAAACTGCCAACCGAAGAAGAGCGGGTCGACCGCCTCTGCGAGCTCAACGTGATCCAGCAAGTGGCCAACGTCGGGCACACCAGCATTGTGCAAAACGCCTGGCACCGCGGGCAGAAACTGTCGATTCACGGCTGCATCTATGGCATCAAGGACGGTCGGTGGAAGAGCCTGAATGCCACCATCAGTGGTTTCGAGCAGTTGCCGCCGCAGTACCGCCTGCGTCCATTCGAGCCGCTGTAAAAGCCCCCGGCGTCATCGGCGCCAGTTCTGGAAGAACAACTGGCCATCGGCATTCGGCGATTCGTCGTAGCCGGTGATCCAGCCACGGCAGCAAGTACAACCACAGCGGCAGGCAAACTGCCGCTGCAGCCTGTCTTCCGTCGTGGCGAAATCCATCGTCAGCCGATCACCTTTTCTGATGTCCTTCAGCGCCCATAACCACAGTTCACTCATGTCGAGAAAGGCGTTGGGGTCGCAGGCGTGGTTAAGCAATCCGCAGAAGCGCGGATCATAGACATGAATGCCCGGCGCCATTTGCCGAGTGCGTCGGCAGCGATAGGGCAGCAAATGCCCGGAAATACGGCAGATTCGGCTGAGCCGAGGGAATTCGCGCAAAGCGGCGACAGCGATCGGCTCTCCCTGAGCATTGTTGATGATTTGAAAGTCTTCCGTGGTAGGGAATCCCAGTCGAGGGGGCAATTCCATAAACGGATAGATGCCATTGAATGGCGGTGAGGTGATTCCTTGCTCAGCGTGGGGTTTCATCACAATCCTTGTCGGCGGGGCGCTGCGACCTCCGTCAGCTGACATCCTGTCAGCCCTGCAGCACATGGGTACGCCTCAAGACTCTCGCAAAAAAAACCACCGGTCTACTGTCATAACTGACAGAGGAAAAGCGCGCGTTCCCACGTCAGCCAAGGCTCACGCAGGAACGCCGTTCAGTTTTTTACAGATGCGTAGCAGGCACTGCGGTCGCAGGCGTGGGGACCTTGAGCTGTTTGAGTTGAGCCTTGATCGGCGTCGTCGCGCATTTGGCCGTGGCTTGCCCAGGCGTCAGGTTACGGATCGAGGTGTAGAACAGTTCGCAAGTTTTAACTGCCTGGGCCACTTGCCAGGTCTGGGTGCAACTTCTCAGCTCAATGTCTGGATTGCTGTCGAGGTCGCGGCCCATTGCGGCCTGCCAGCATGCGGCACTCAAGTCCTGGCCCATGACTTTCAGGCCCGCTGCGTCGGCCTGGGCCTGGGCATCTTTGCCGGTGTAGCTGTCCGGGTCGGCGGCGTACCAGATGTAGCTCGGGTGGTTGGAACCCAGCACCGGCACTTTCACCCCTTCTTTCGGACTGATGGTTGCCAGGCCCAGCACGTTTACGGTCGGCCCGTATTGCTGCTTGATCCAGTTACGCACCGGCGCACCGAACGCGACCATCGGCAACGCGGCACCGCTGGCGTTCTGGCTGACTTCCTTGACCATGGTGGTCTGGTAGTCCTTGAAGTAGTCGTAGACGCCTTCCAGATCCTTGCCGGCGTTGGACGGCGCGGCGATCGGCGCGATGTCGATGATGGTCTGGAAAGCCGGTGTCTGATCGGCAGGGATGCCGTTGATCGTCAGCAGCGTGGCCCAGCGATCGGTGGTCTTGGACTCCAGATAGTCCTGGGCCTGAGTCAGCGAGTAATCCGGCGGGAAGTGCAGCAGCTCGACACTTCTGCGGTTCTCCAGGGCCATGCCCAGCGGCAGGAACAAGTACCAGCTGTAAGCCCACTTGCCGTCGGCATTCAGCTTGCTGGCGCCGGTATAAGCCAGATCGCCGGCATCGAGCAGCGCTGCCAACGGCTTTTCATAGCCCCTGGGCACACCGGTGATTGCGGCATAGAGCTGATTGTTATCGGTTTTGACCTGCACCTTCGCATCGCTGTAACCATCACGCTGCACGCTCTGCGTCAGGTAATGCTCGACGGTTTGCTCCAGCGTCCAGTTGCGAAAGCAGATCACGTTGCAATTGTTGGGGTAAGCGAACAGCCGGGTGACGCGCTCGGTGCTGCCCAGCTTCAGATCGGCATCCGCCTGGGCGGCGGTGCTCAGGGTGAGGGCGGCAAGGGTGAGTGCTGCGAGTTTGAACATGCTCAGATCCTTTTCAGCGTGTGGGCCCTCGAGAACGGGCGAAGACATACTGAAACAGAAGAGGCCGAACGAGAAGTAGGGGCCGATAGAAATATCGGCCCCTTTTTGCATTACGGCATCACCGGCGCCGTATACGTCAGCGTCGTCCCCAGCGCCCACAGCAGAAACAGCACCAGCGGCGTGTGCACCAGCAGTTGCACGAACGAAAACCCGATCAAGTCCCGCGCCTTCAAGCCCAGCACGCCCAGCAGCGGCAGCATGTAGAACGGGTTGATCAGGTTCGGCAGGGCTTCGGCGGCGTTGTAGATCTGCACGGCCCAGCCCAGGTGGTAGTTCAGGTCGGTGGCCACTTGCATCACATACGGCGCTTCGATGATCCACTTGCCGCCGCCCGACGGGATGAAGAAGCCGAGGATCGCCGAGTACACGCCCATCAGCAGCGCGTAGGTGTCGTGGGACGCGATTTGTACGAAAAACGTCGAGATGTGGTGCGCCAGGGTCTGCGCGTCAGTGCCTTTGACCGTGGTCATCAGCGCGGCGATCGAGCCGTACAACGGGAACTGGATCAGCACGCCGGTGGTGGTCGGCACCGCGCGGGACACCGCATCGAGGAAACTGCGCGGGCGCCAGTGCAGCAAGGCACCGAGCATGATGAACAGGAAGTTGTAGGTGTTCAGCCCGGAAATCGCACTGATCGCCGGTTTGGTCGAGAACTCGTGGAACAGCCACCCGGCCGCCAGCAGCACCAGCAGAATCGTCAGCAGTGGGCTGTGTTCCAGCCATTCGCCGGGGCGAGTGCGCGGTTGCAGCGGTGGCAGGTTGAAGCTCGGGTCGATGCCGCAGGCTTTGGCATCGCGGGCCGAGTTCGGGCCAGGGGCGGTGGCGTAGGCAATGATTAGCGAGATCACGATCAGCGCCAGCAACATGACGCCGGACTGCCAGAGAAAGATGGTTTGCGTGAACGGAATCACCCCGGTGATCGACAGAATCGAGGGCGGCAAACTGGCCGGGTTGGCCTGCAACTGCGCGGCGGACGACGACAGGCCCAGGGCCCACACCGCGCCAAGGCCCAGGTAGGCGGCAGCACCGGCGGCGCGATAATCCATTTTCAGGTCGACGCGGCGGGCGAGGGCGCGCACCAGCAATCCGCCGAACACCAGCGACAAGCCCCAGTTCAGCAGCGACGCGACCATGGAAATCAGCGCCACCCACGCCACGGCGGAACGGCCGTTCTTGGGGATGCGCGCCAGACGGTCGATCAGCTTGACGGCGGGCGGCGAGCTGGCGACTACATAGCCGCCGATCACCACGAACGCCATCTGCATGGTGAACGGGATCAGGCTCCAGAACCCGTCACCGAAGGCCATCGCGGCATCGGTGGGTTTTGCGCCCATGAACAGGGTGGCCACGGCGACGATGATCACCGCCAGGGCAGCAAACACCCAGGAATCAGGAAACCAGCGTTCGGCAAAACTTGAACAGCGCAGGGCAAAGCGGGCGGAGCGGGTATCTTCGATATCAGCAGCCACGGGAGTACCTCGAATTTTTATGATTGTTGTGGTCTTCAGGGCTGCAAAGGCCAAACGCCGTTTTTATTGTGGGAGCGAGCCTGCTCGCGATGGTCGTAAACGATGACGCGTGTTTACTGATTAAACGCGGCGTTCTCGAGTCCATCGCGAGCAGGCTCGCTCCTACAGTTTTTGATCGGCACTGGCTGCAACGCCCGTCTGGACAGGCGCCAACAGTAAATCAATCGGTCAGGATTTGTGACGAAGTTTTACCGATACGGGACTATGGTCTAACGGGTTGTCCGCTGGCGCGTTTGCGTAGACCATGGGCGCCTTGGTTTTTTGCCCATGCCAGAGTTCTTTTGATGACTGCCCTTAACGATTCGCGCCCGGCACCGTTCAGCCGTTCGGACTACAAGACCCTCGGCCTTGCGGCCCTCGGCGGCGCGCTGGAAATCTACGATTTCATCATCTTCGTGTTTTTCGCCCTGACCCTCAGTCAGCTGTTCTTCCCGCCGGAAATGCCCGAATGGCTGCGCCTGCTGCAAAGTTTCGGGATTTTTGTCACCGGTTACCTGGCGCGACCGTTGGGCGGGATTCTGATGGCGCATTTCGCCGACCGGCTGGGGCGCAAGAAAGTCTTCAGCCTGAGCATTCTGATGATGGCGCTGCCGTGCCTGCTGATCGGCATCATGCCGACCTACGCCCAGATCGGTTATTTCGCACCTTTGTTGCTGTTGGTCCTGCGGGTGTTGCAAGGCGCGGCGGTCGGCGGTGAAGTGCCGAGCGCCTGGGTGTTCGTCGCCGAGCACGCGCCGGCCGGGCATCGCGGTTATGCACTGGGTTTCCTTCAGGCCGGGTTGACCTTTGGCTACTTGATCGGCGCGCTGACAGCGACCTTTCTGGCACAGGCGTTCACCCCGGCGGAGATCCTCGATTTCGCATGGCGTTACCCGTTCCTGCTGGGCGGCGTATTTGGCGTGATAGGCGTCTGGCTGCGCCGCTGGCTCAATGAAACCCCGGTGTTCATGGCGATGCAGGCGAAGCGTGATGCCGCCGTTGAACTGCCACTGCGCACGGTCCTGCGTGAGCATCGCCTGGCCATTTTGCCGGCGATGATCCTCACCTGCGTGCTGACTTCAGCCGTGGTGGTGTTTGTGGTCATTACCCCGACCATGATGCAGAAAACCTTCGGCATGACCGCCAGCCACACCTTTGGCCTGAGCGCATTGGGCATCGTGTTCCTGAACATCGGCTGCGTGCTCGCCGGTTTGCTCGTCGACCGTATCGGCGCCTGGCGCACCGTGATGCTGTACAGCCTGCTGCTACCGCTGGGCATCGGCGTGCTCTATACCTGCCTGATCATCGGCGGCAACTGGATCGGTCTGGCGTATGCGATTGCCGGCCTGAGTTGTGGCGTGGTCGGCGCGGTGCCGTCGGTGATGGTCAGCCTGTTCCCGGCGCGGATTCGCGTCTCGGGGATTTCCTTCACGTACAACATTGCCTACGCCGCGTGGGCAAGTATCACGCCGCTGTTGCTGATCGGTCTGATGCCGTGGAGCCCTTGGATCTGCGTGATTTTCTGCGCGGTGATGGGCGCGGTGGGCGTGAGCAGCGCGCTGTATTTCGGCGCGCGTACGCCGAGCACAGGCAATTGCCCGGCGGCTGGCGCCATCTGATTGAAGGTGGCGCTGCGTCCAAGACAACTATTTTTGTAGGACAACCCTGAAACACTCTTCAGAAAACATCCCCAAGGCCGATGGCTAGGCTGCATGCCGCTTTCTATCTCTGTCCATCGGTGCTTTCCCATGTTCAACAAACGCTTGAAGCAAGAGTTGTCGGCTCTTCGCGAAGAACTCTCCAGCCTTCAGCAAGTGAAGGAAAGTCTGGAAAGCGAGATGCTGGTCCTGACCCTGGATCCCGACGGGCGGATTCAATCGGTCAATCAGAATTTTCTCAGCGAGATGCTCTACAAGAGCCACGACCTGATCGATCGTCCTATCGAAGACATCGTTCCTGTTCACGTGAAGTCCGACGAATTCCATCACCGCTTCAAGGCTGCGCTGACCCGAGGCGAGCACTTTGCCGGTGCGGTGCGCTTGTTGCGTGGCGATGGCCAAGAGGCCTGGTTGCGTTCGATTGTGCAGCCGGTGCGCTCCGGGGACGGGCGGATCAAGCATTTCTCGATTTACTCCAGTGACCTGACCCGCACCATCGAGGCATCCCGTGAACACGAGAACCTGATCGGCGCGTTGGTGCGCTCGACGGCGGTGATCGAGTTCGACCTCGCTGGCAACGTGTTGTCGGCCAACGACCGCTTCCTCAACGGCATGGGTTACAGCCTCGCGCAGATCAAAGGCAAACATCACCGTCTCTTCTGTGAAGCGCAGGAGCACACCAGTGCCGAGTATCAGGACTTCTGGCGTCGCCTGAATTCCGGGGAATTCGTGGCCGGCCGCTTCAAACGCATCGACAGCCACGGGCGTACGGTCTGGCTGGAGGCGTCCTACAACCCGGTGGTCGACGCCAATAACAAACTCTACAAAGTGGTGAAGTTCGCCACGGTGATTACCGATCAGGTCAATCAGGAGCTGGCCGTCGCTGAAGCGGCGAACATTGCCTACGGCACCTCGCAGCAAACCGATCAAAGCGCCCAGCGCGGCACGGCCGTAGTGACGCAAGCGGTGAACGTGATGCGCGACCTGGCCAAGCACATGCAAACGGCCGGTGAGGGCATCGAGGCTTTGAACGAGCAGTCGCTGGTGATTGGCACCATCGTCAAAACCATCAGCGGCATCGCCGAACAGACCAACCTGCTGGCACTCAACGCGGCGATCGAAGCGGCCCGTGCCGGTGAGCAGGGTCGTGGTTTTGCCGTGGTCGCGGACGAGGTCCGGCAATTGGCTTCGCGCACCAGTCAGGCCACCGATGAAATTGTCCTGGTGGTGCGTCAGAACCAGGACATGGCGCGTAATGCGGTGTCGCTGATGACCGACGGCAAAACTCAGGCAGAGCAGGGGCTGGCGCTGGCGGCAGAGGCGGGCACGGTGATTGTCGAGATTCAGGACGGTGCGCAGAAAGTGGTGAACGCGGTCGGGCAGTTTGCCAACCAGCTAACGACTTGATGCCTGCGAACCGGGCGGATATCGCTACAATCGGCTCTTTTCCCAGGAGCAGATCCCATGAGCGCTTCCCATCGCCGTCCGGTTCCCTTGTCCAAGGCTTATCGCCTGCTCAACCATGGGCCGACCGTGCTGGTCAGTGCGGCCCATGACGGGCAGCGCAACATCATGGCGGCGGCCTGGGCCATGCCACTGGATTTCGAACCGCCGAAAATTGCCGTGGTGCTGGACAAGTCCACCTGGACCCGGCACCTGCTGGAAGCGTCGGGCACATTCGTGTTGAACGTACCCTGCGCTGCCCAGGCCGATATCGCGCAAACCGTCGGCTCGACCTCGGGCCTGGAGCTGACTCAAGGCCAGGGCCGGGACAAGTTCCAGACCTATGGCTTGCAGACCTTCAGCGGCGAGTTGATCGACGCGCCGATGCTCGAAGGTTGCGTGGCCTGGCTCGAATGCCGGTTGCTGCCGGAACCGAACAATCACCAACAATACGATCTGTTCCTGGCCGAAGTGATTGCGGCCCAGGCGGACGAGCGCGTGTTCAGCGACGGTCGCTGGCACTTCGAGGGGCACGATGCGTTGCGCACCTTGCACCACGTGGCGGGCGGGCATTTCCTGACCATCGGTGATCCGGTGGACGGCAAAGCCTTGCAGCCGTAAGACTTCAGACCCAGAGGTCATTCTCCGCCGTGCGCTCGCCACCCTTGTCGCCGGTGTTCAACACGCCCCGGGGTTCGATCAGCAGGAGTTTCACCTCTTGCTCGGCGAACGGCTTGTGCTCGACGCCCTTGGACACCACGTACATTTCGCCGGCGTTCACCAGCACGTGACCATCACGAAAATCGATGCGCAACTGGCCTTCGAGCACGATGAAGGCTTCGTCGGTATCGAGGTGGTCGTGCCAGATGAAATCCCCCAGCAGTTTCACCACCTTGAACTGGTAGTCGTTCATTTCGGCAATGACGCGCGGTGTCCAGTGCGAGTCGATTCGTGAGATTTTTTCGGCGAAGTTCAGGCTTTCGTAAGCTTTCATGAAGCAGCTCTCGTGGTTGATCGTAGAACCACGGTAACCAGCGCAACGGCGCGCTTCTTGTACGATTGTGCGTGGCTCAGCGCCGGTGCATTTTCATCCAGCGCGCCGGTGACAAGCCGTATGTTTTGCTGAACTGGCGGGTCATGTGGCTCTGATCGGTGAAGCCGGCGATCAGCGCGGCACTGACCAGCGACTGGCCCTGAATCAGCAGCGAACGGACCAGGTCCAGGCGACGCATGGTCAGGTATCGATAAGGGCTGGTGCCGAACAACAGGCGAAAGTCCCGTGACAGGCTCCAACGATCCCGACCGCTGTGGTGCGCCAGTTCTTCCAGGGTCACGGTGCGATCCAGGGCGCTGTGCATGTACTCGCGCGCGCGTTCCGCTGCCACATAGTCGAAGCTTGGGCGCGTGGTGGTCACTCCGCCGACAGTGTTCAAGGCTTGCGCCAGATCGAACAGCGCGTCCTGTTCTTCCAGCGGTTCGAGCGGGCAATCGAGACTGCGCAGCAGCACTTGGGTGGCGGCGAACAGGCGTGGGTCGGTCGACAGCCCGTTCTTGATGAACGGCAGCGGTTGACCGCCGAGCATCTGCTGGATCAGCGCCGGTTCGATGTACATCATCCGGTAGTGGAACCCGCTCTCGGTCCCAGCCTCGCCATCGTGGACTTCGTCCGGGTGCAGCACCATCGTCCCGCCGGGCAGGCTGTGGCGCCATGCGCCGCGATACTGATAACTCTGCACGCCGGCCAGGGTGTGACCGATGGCGTAGGTGTCGTGGCGGTGCAAGTCGTAGCCGTGACCGGCAAAAAACGCTTCGAAACGCTGCAGGCCGGAAACGTCGGGTGCGCGGTGGAACCAGTCATTGCGAGGCGGGTGTCGGGCCATGGTGATCGTTATCTTGAGCTTGATGCAGAACACGTTAGCTCAGTGACCGGTCGTCTGTCTGCTGGCGGATGGAAGGTCTCGCGTGAGTAGAAAACCGAGGGCAAATGTTGCAATGTGTTGCGCATCCTCTGCAGCCAAGAAGGCGACCCACATTATGGAAATATCCCACCTGAGCTATGCCGCTCCGTTGTTGTCGCTGGCGCTGTTGTGGACGGTTGCGGTGGTGACGCCGGGGCCGAACTTCTTCAACATCGCGCAATTGGCAGCCAGTCAATCCAAACGTCACGGCGTGGTGGCTGCGCTGGGCGTGGCCACCGGCACGGTGCTCTGGGGGCTGGCGGGCGGGTTGGGCATCAAGTCGCTGTTCAGCGCGGCGCCGACGCTTTACCTGAGCTTCAAGATTGCCGGTGGTTGTTACCTGATCTATCTCGGCTTGAAGCAGTTCAAGCGCAAACCGCCGGTTGCTGCGGGCGACAGCCGCTTGCTTGACGGCGCGGGGCGCACATTGTGGTCGGTGTATGGCCAGGGTTTTCTGGGCAACATGACCAACCCAAAATCCGCACTGTTCGTGGCGACGATCTTCGCGACCGCCATGCCCGCGACGGTGCCCACGACATTGCTGGCGCTGGCCGTAATGACCATGGCGACGTTGTCGTTCAGTTGGTATTGCAGCGTGGCACTGGTTTTCTCCAGCCGTCGGATGGCGCGGGTGTACGACCGTTCGCGCCAATGGCTGGATCGCTTTGCCGGCAGTTGCTACCTGTTGTTCGGTGCGCATCTGGTGGCCAGTCGCTGAGGAGTTCTGAATGAGCAAACTGCGGGTAGGCATTATTTTTGGCGGCCGTTCGGCGGAGCACGAAGTGTCGCTGCAATCGGCGAAAAACATCGTCGACGCGCTGGATCGTTCGCGCTTCGATCCGGTGTTGATCGGTATCGACAAACAGGGTCATTGGCACTTGAACGACCCGTCGAATTTCCTGCTCAACCAGGAAAACCCGGCGCTGATCGCCCTCAACCAATCCAACCGTGAACTGGCCGTGGTGCCGGGCAAAACCCGTCAGCAATTGGTGGAGACTTCCAGTCAGGAGCTGTTGGGCCACGTTGATGTGATCTTCCCGATCGTCCACGGCACGCTGGGTGAAGACGGTTGCCTGCAAGGGTTGCTGCGCATGGCCGATCTGCCGTTTGTCGGCTCCGATGTGCTGGGCTCGGCGGTGTGCATGGACAAGGACATCAGCAAACGCCTGCTGCGCGATGCCGGGTTGGCGGTGACGCCGTTCGTGACCCTGACCCGCGCAACCGCCAAGCGCACCGGGTTCGCCGAGGTCCGGGGCAAACTCGGGCTGCCGCTGTTCGTCAAACCGGCGAATCAGGGCTCTTCGGTGGGTGTGAGCAAGGTCAACGATGAGGCCGAGTACACGGCAGCGGTCGAACTGGCCCTCGGTTTCGATGAGAAAGTGCTGGTCGAATCCGCCGTCAGCGGTCGCGAGATCGAATGCGCGGTGCTCGGCAACGAAGACGCTATTGCCAGTGGCTGTGGCGAAATCGTCGTGCGCAGCGGGTTTTATTCCTACGACAGCAAGTACATCGACGCACAGGCCGCGCAAGTGGTGGTTCCGGCTGACATCAGCACCGAAGCCAGCGAACGCATTCGTGCCCTGGCCGTCGAGGCGTTTCAGGTGCTCGGCTGCTCCGGGCTGGCGCGGGTCGATGTGTTCCTGACGGACAGCGGTGAAGTACTGATCAACGAGATCAACTCGCTGCCCGGTTTCACCCGCATCAGCATGTACCCCAAGCTGTGGCAGGCCACAGGCATGACGTACAGCGAGCTGGTCAGTCGTCTGATCGAGCTGGCGTTGGAGAAGCACAAGGCACGGCAGTCTTTGAAAATCTCTCGCTAAGTAAAACTAACTATTTGAGGAGACAACACCATGAAGGTCAGCGCGCGTAACGTTTTCAAAGGCACCATCAGTCAATTGCAACCAGGCGCGGTCAACGCCGAGGTATCGCTGAAACTGGCGGGCGGCAATCAGTTGGTGGCGGTGGTCACCATGGAAAGCGTGAAAAGCCTCGGCCTGGCGGTCGGCAAGGAAGCCATCGCGCTGGTCAAAGCGCCGTGGGTCATGTTGATGACCGACTCCAGTGACATTCGCCTGTCGGCGCGCAACTGCCTCGAAGGCAAAGTCACCAGCGTCATCGATGGCGCGGTGAACGCCGAAGTGGTGATCCGGCTCGATGGCGGTGACGAGGTTTACTCGATCGTGACACGCCAGGCTGTTGCAGAACTGGGCCTGGCGCCGGGTGTGAGTGCGACGGCGGTGATCAAGGCGTCGCATATTATTTTGGGTGTGCCGGCGTAATTTGAGGTTTCAACTGCAGACAGGATAAAGGTCAAGCCTGCTTCACAGGCTTGATCAAGCTCTCGGCAGGTATGCCGAATAGATCATGAAGTTTCCAGATCATAGGAAGCGTTAATGCACGCTTGCCGTTGAGCACTTCGTAGACTCGGTTTGTCCGGCCTATGGCGGGCGCAAGGTCTGCGGCGGACAGACCAGATTGCTCCATGCGAAATTTGATTGCATCGATCGGATTGGGCAAATCGACAGGAAACTGCTTCGATTCATACGCTTCAATAAGCGTGATCATGATGTCGAAGTAGTCACCCTCAGGGGTGCCAGGCTCTGGTTCATTGTCGAACATTGCTGACACGCTCTTGAGGGCTGCACGGTAGTCCTCGTCGGTGTGAATCGGACGAATATTCATGGGTTACTCCATCTCGACAGTGTTAGCGTCGACTGCGTCGTACTGTTTGTGGGTGCCGACAAATTTTATGTACATGGCGCCGAAGCGATAGAATCGGTCTTCAAACTCTATCTTGGAAGCATTCATCTGCGGGTAGGAAAAGGCTGCGCAAGCTGGACGATCAGGATGGGTTCTCCATAAAAAAGGCTTACCTCCCGGTAAGCCTTTTCCCTGCCATGTAGGACTCAATCCCCCAACGCTTCCCCCTCACGCCTTGGATCTGCTCCACCCGCCAGAGACGCTTTCCCCTGCGCATCCCTGACCCGGACAATCGCCTGCGTCCCGCTGGTCATGTCGATCTCGCTCACGTTGTGCCCCTTGTCCTTCAGCGCTTGAATCAGCTCGGCGCTGAACTGCCCGCGTTCCAGTTCGGTCGGGCCGTTGCGGCTGCCGAAGTTGGGCAGGTTGATGGCGGTTTGCGGGTCGAGGTTCCAGTCGAGCAGGCCCAGGGTAGATTTGGCCACGTACTCGATGATTTGCGAGCCGCCGGGAGAGCCGATGGTGGCGAGGAATTCGCCGCTCTGGCGGTCGAAGATCAGGGTCGGCGCCATGGATGAGCGCGGGCGTTTGCCGGGTTCGACGCGGTTGGCGACCTTTTGCCCGTTTTCTTCGGGGATGAACGAGAAGTCGGTCATCTGGTTGTTGAGCAGAAAGCCCTGGACCATCAGGTGCGAGCCGAACGCGGATTCGACCGTGGTGGTCATCGATACCGCACCACCCAAGTCATCGACCGCCACCACCTGAGAGGTGGAAATGCGCAGTGGCGAGCGGTCCGGCGCGTAGGCGACCTGAATGCCCGGCGGGGTGCCGGGTTTGGCCATGCCCATGCTGCTATCACCGATCAGAGCGGCGCGGCTGGCCAGATAGGTCGGGTTCACCAGACCTTTGACCGGGACGGGCACGAAGTCGCTGTCGGCGACGTACTGTGCACGGTCGGCGTAAGCGAGGCGCTCGGCTTCGGAGATCAGGTGCACGGCTTCAGGGGCCGGTTCGATGCCGGCGGGTTGGGCGCTTTTGACCGGCTTCAGTGGCGACAGGGCATAACGCGGGTCGCGGGCTTCCAGCGCCTGCAAGGTGCCGAGAATCTGCGCCACGGCGATTCCGCCCGACGACGGTGGCGGCATGCCGCAGACTTGCCAGCGTTTGTAATCGGTGCACAACGGCGCGCGTTCCTTGGCGGTGTAACCATTGAGGTCGTTCAGCGACAGCGTGCCGGGGTTGGCGTGGCCCTGAACCTTGGCGACGATTTCCTGCGCGATGGGGCCTTTGTACAGCGCATCGGGACCTTCCTTGGCGATGCGTTTGAATACGGCGGCCAGTGCCGGATTTTTCAGTGAGGTGCCGACGGCTTTCGGGCTGCCATCCGCATTCAGGAAGTACGCCATCATGTCCGGCGAGCGTTGCATGGACGAATCCGAAGCAATCAACTGATGCAGGCGCGGCGAGATGGCGAAGCCTTGTTCCGCGAGTTTGATCGCCGGCTCGAACAGCTGCGCCCAAGGCAGGCGACCGTGTTTTTGATGGGCCAGTTCCAGCGCCCGCAACACGCCCGGCGTGCCGACCGAGCGACCGCCAATCTGCGCCTGAGTGAACGGCATTGGTTTGCCATCGGCCTGCAGGAACAGCTTCTCGGTGGCACCTGCCGGTGCGGTTTCGCGACCGTCGTACGTGCGCACGGCTTTGCCATCCCACAACACAATCAACGCGCCACCACCGATACCCGACGATTGCGGCTCGACCAGCGTCAGCACTGCTTGCATGGCGATGGCGGCATCAATCGCCGAACCGCCCTGGCGCAGCATCGCGCGTCCGGCTTCGGCAGCGAGTGGGTTGGCTGCTGCTGCCATGTGTTTTGAGGCGTGGCGGGTTTGCAGGTCGGTGCGATAGCCCGAGGCGGTTTCCGGTGCGACCGGTAAGGTCGAGGAGGGCGGGGCACTGCACGCCGCGAGGATTAATGCACTGGCAGTCAGCGAAAGGGCTGACAGGCGATAGCGGCTCAAATGAAGGGTTGAGAACACGCGGGGCACTCCGTCCGTGGGAAAAGTTCAGGGGACTTTATCGGCCGACAGGAAGCGACGCAAACCACAGGACGTTTTGTCCTTCATCCATTGACGGATTTTCTGTAGGGTCGAGGGCAACAGGCAGGCCAGAAAACAAACAAGAGGCAGACATGCAGACCGACTTTCCCACCCAGCCCGGTTATCGCACCCAGCGTGAACAGTTTCTGGCCGCAGCGACCACGGCCGGCGCGACGCTGACTGAGTACCCGCACCCGCTCAAAGGGCCGTTCGGTGAGCCGTTGAGCACCGATGTGGCGGTACTCGGTGATCCGGGCGCCAAGCGCTTGCTGGTCGCGTTGAGCGGCACTCACGGGGTCGAAGGTTTCTATGGCTCGGGCTGTCAGATCAAATGGATGCAGGAGTTGGGCAAGCGTTCACTGCCGGCCGATGTCGCCGTGGTGTTCGTTCATCTGATCAATCCCTGGGGCACGGCGTGGCTGCGCCGGGTCAACGAAGACAACATCGACCTGAACCGCAATCACCTGAACTTTGAACATCCACTGCCGGACAACCGGGCCTACGCCGCGCTGCATGAAATCTATGCCTGCACTGAATTGACAGGCCCCGAGCGTGATCGCGCCGATGCGCTGCTCAACCAGCAGATCCACGATCACGGCTGGCCGGCGGTGATGTCGATTGTCGAGGGCGGCCAGCACAGTCATCCCGATGGTCTGTTCTATGGCGGGCGAGCACCGGCCTGGTCGAACCGTACGTTGCACCAGATCCTGCAAAAGCATGTCGCCCACGCCGAGGTCGCGATGTGCTTTGACCTGCACACCGGCGCCGGGGAGTACGGCCATCCGATGTTGCTGACCATCACCGAGTCGGCCTACCCGGCGTTGCCAGAGGCGCAGGCCATTTACGGGCCATGGCTCTACACGCTACTGACCGGCGCCGATACGCTGAGCGAAACCGGCGTGGCCGCGACGGCAACCGGCTACACCTCGCAGGCGCTGATCGACGCGTTGCCGCAGTTGCGCCTGATGCCTTTCGTGATTGAGTGCGGGACGTATCCGGGGGCCGAGGTTCATCGTCATCTGCGTGACGATCATTGGTTGCATCTGCACGGCAATCCGAGTGATGCGGTAGGGCGCGAGATCAAACTGAATCTGTTGGAACAGTTCTATCCTGCCGACAGCGACTGGCAGGCAATGGTCTGGTTGCGTACGTGGCAGATATGGGAGCGGGGGTTGTCGGCGCTGGCGGCGATGCGTTCCTGACAGGCGTTGTGGTCCGGTTCAGGTTTTGTGGAGTCTGTCAGGCCGCCATCGCCGGCAAGCCGGCTCCTACAGGTTTTGTGTCGACCGAAGAGTTTGCGCACGACACATGTCCATGTAGGAGCCGGCTTGCCGGCGATGGCGTGCTCGCAGTCGATACAAGGCTCGAGGCCCTCATCGCCGGCAAGCCGGGCTCCTGCAGGTTTTGTGTTGGCCAAAGAATCCGTGCACTTTTCTCCGGGCATAAAAAAACGGCCTACCTTTCGGTAAGCCGTTTTTAGTACTTGGTGGCTACACAGGGACTTGAACCCCGGACCCCAGCATTATGAATGCTATGCTCTAACCAACTGAGCTATGTAGCCAAGTGGCGCGCATTATTCACCGGTAATGCAGATGCGTCAAGCGTAAATCTAAAATATTTCTCTACACTTTCAACCGCTTATCCTCCAGAGCCGAAAAACCGGACCGGGGGAGGGCGTCAACCGAGCTGGAATCTCCCGGTATTGGCACTCAGGGCCTTGCTGCCCTGGCTCAAGGTGTCCGCCGCCAGGTTCACCGCCCGCGCGCCTTCGAGCAAGCGGACAGCCGCCTGATCGACCTGCTGGATGTTGCCGCTGACTTCGTCGGCAGTGGTCGCTTGCTCGTCGACCGCCGTGGCAATTTGCGCCAACGTGTCGGTGACACTCTGCACGGCACTGGCGATTTCCCCCAGTCGTTCGCCGAGGCCAGTGACTGCTTGCGCATCGGATTGCGCCTGGCCACAGGCGGCTTCCATCAGGCTCACGGCTTCGTTCACCGTGTTGCGCAGGCTGTCGACGGTGCCGGCGATCTGCGCAGTGGACGATTGGGTGCGCTGCGAGAGGCTGCGCACTTCATCGGCCACCACCGCAAAGCCACGGCCCTGTTCACCGGCACGCGCGGCCTCGATAGCGGCGTTGAGCGCCAACAGGTTGGTCTGCTCGGCAACGCCGCGAATGGTGTCGACCACCAACTGAATCTGCTGCCCTTGTTCGCTGACCCGTCCGAGTGCGGCCGCCGTGTCGTTCAAACGCTGGTTGAGCTGCTGGATGCTCGCCGTTGTGCGCTGGCTGTCACGGCTACTGTCGGCAGCAATGCGCCGGGTATGCTGAGCGCTGCCGGAGGCCTGTTCGCAACTCTGGGCAACCCCTTGGGAAGTGGCGGCCAATTGCGTTGCCGCTGCCGCAATCTGGCTGATCTGCAATTGCTGCGCCTCGACCTCGCCCAAGGCGCCACTGGAATGGTGATTGAGCGTGCGCACCGCGTTACTCAGCTGCAAAGTTTCGTGATCGACCCCCAACAGACTATTGCGCAGTTGCACCACCGCAACGTTGAGCGCGGTGCTGATCGCCGCCAGTTCGTCGCGGCCTTCAACCGGCACTTGCAGGCTCAGATTGCCGTCGCGCAAGGCTTCGGCCAGCAGCGTGATGCCGCTGGCGCTGCGGCGGATCGAAGCCTGCAAGCAGATGAACAGGTACAGCGCGGCCAGCAGCAGGCAACCAAAGATCACGGCCACCAGAATGAACTGGCGGATCGCCGAGCCATGGTAGTAATCCAGACGCTGATCCAGCGAAACCAACGACTGCTGACGCAGCGAAGCGAGGTCGGTGAGCAGGCTGTCCAGGCTGCGTTCGAACTCCTCGGGTTTGAGTTTGATGCTGCCGCCAAACACGCCGTCATCGAGCACTTTCAGCTCGGCATCGAGGTGTTTGAGGTTGTCATGGTACTGCCCGGCCCACGCCTGCAAGGCACTGGGCAGGCGCGCTTCCAGCAGGCCAGCGGTTTTGACAAGCTGCTCGCGGGCGTCGCCGATGCGGCTACGCAGGTCGCGCAATTGCAGGCGGCTTTGCAGGGTGAATTGCCCGGACACCACCGACGCCTGGCCGACGCTGGCCAGACGGCCGACGCGCTCGATCAGGTCCGGCGCGTGTTGCGTCGAGATCTGCGTCAGCAGGTAGGTTTCCAGCCACGGTGCGAGGGTCAGGCGATTGTCCATGGCGATCTGCTCGCGCAGGGCCTGCAGGGCACTCAAGGCGTTGGTGAAACGGTCGTAACCGTCCGGCCACCAGCCGACGCTGCTCAGGCTTTTCGAATCGAGGCCGTTGAGCGCGGTTTGCAGCGCTTGGTAGCGAGTGAGGGTTTCGCCCTCGGCGCCTTCGGTTTGCAACGCGTTGCCAAGGTCCGTGGTGGCTTGCGCGACCGCCGGCTGAACGGCATCGAACGCCGCCATCGCGGCGAGGGTGGCCGGTGTCGGTTGGCGATTGGTCTCGGTGGCACGCCAGCGCGCGGCGCGATCACGCTGGGCGGCGAGCAGGTTATCCAGCGCATCCAGCGCGAGCAGTTGCCGAACCCCGGCACGTTCGCCGGAAATCAGGTTCAGTTTGGCGCGATAGTCCTGGCCGATCATCAGCAGGCTACCCGCCAGTGGCAGGATAAACAGCAGAAACAACAACTGAAATTTACGGGCGAAGCCGAAACGCCCCAGCAACCCGATCCCCGGAGATAAAAAAGCCTGCATGCCCCATGACTCCTCTGGACACCACGCACCAATGGCGTGCGTCGAAGTCGTTGCGACCGCGACTCGTGTCCTTTTTAAAGGCCTCGAAAGTTCACCCTCGCCAGCTCTGTAGGCCGACTCTGTAGCGAAACTTCCCATTCTCGGTGCCCTTTGTAAGGGCACCGCGTTGAAGCGGATAACAAGGCAAGATTCAGACCATGGCGTTGCGCTATTACTTGCGGAAATTAGTTCGTTAGCTGGCTAAGGGGATGGCGCTGCTGCACTGAAAAATGGCACATTGACGCACCTGCCCGTGTGCACCCATCTGTTGTACGGAAACTCCCATGGCTATCAGCAATGCCCAGACCGGCGCGACGCCGGCATCCGCGACGTCACAAAGCAGCCCTCTGGTCATGCGCATCATCGGTGCCGTGGCGCTGGCGCATTTGATCAACGACCTGATTCAGTCGGTGCTGCCGTCGATCTACCCGATGCTCAAGGCCAACTACGGCCTGACCTTCACCCAGGTCGGCCTGATCACCCTGACCTTTCAACTGACGGCCTCGCTGTTACAACCGTGGGTCGGTTACCACACCGATCGTCATCCCAAACCCTGGCTGCTTCCGGCCGGTACGGTGTGTACGTTGATTGGTATTTTGATGATGTCGGTGGTCGGCAGCTTTCCGATGATCCTGCTGGCGGCAGGGCTGATCGGTATTGGTTCCTCGACCTTTCACCCGGAAGCCTCCCGTGTGGCGCGACTGGCTTCGGGCGGGCGCTTCGGTCTGGCGCAATCGACTTTTCAGGTAGGCGGTAACGCGGGTTCGGCCTTTGGCCCATTGCTGGCGGCGGCGATCATCATTCCGTTCGGCCAGGGCCATGTGGCGTGGTTCGGCTTGTTCGCGTTGTTTGCGCTGTTCGTGCTCTACCGGATCAGCCGTTGGTACGCCAATCACTTGAACCTGTTCAAGCTCAAGCAAGGTCAGGCGGCCACTCATGGCTTGTCGAAGGGCAGGGTCACCAGTGCGCTGGTGGTGCTGGGGCTGCTGGTGTTCTCCAAGTATTTCTACATGGCCAGTCTGACCAGTTACTTCACCTTTTACCTGATCGAGAAATTCGACCTCTCGGTGGCCAGTTCGCAGCTGCATTTGTTCCTGTTTCTGGGGGCGGTGGCGGCGGGGACTTTCTTCGGCGGGCCGATTGGCGACAAGATCGGGCGTAAGGCGGTGATCTGGTTTTCGATCCTTGGGGTTGCGCCGTTCACCCTGATCCTGCCGCATGTTGATTTGTTCTGGACCAGCATTCTGAGCGTGGTGATTGGCTTCATCCTGGCCTCGGCATTCTCGGCCATTGTGGTTTATGCACAGGAATTGGTGCCGGGTAATGTCGGGATGATTGCCGGGGTGTTCTTCGGGCTGATGTTCGGTTTCGGCGGGATTGGCGCGGCGTTGCTGGGGCATCTGGCGGACGTGCACGGCATCGAATACGTGTACTTCCTGTGCTCGTTCCTGCCGTTGTTGGGCGTGTTGGCGATCTTCCTGCCAAGAACCAAAAAGGCCTGAACACCACTGACCTGTAGGAGCGTGGCTTGCCCGCGAAGAACGATGACGCGGTGATTCAGGTAAACCGCGTTATCGTTCTTCGCGGGCAAGTCGGATCGCCGCACCGCTCGCTCCTACAGGATTGGGTGTTGCCCGGATTTCAGGCACAAAAAAGCCGCGTATCAAACGCGGCTTTTTCTTGGGCGGGTGTTTTTACACGTTGAAACGGAAGTGCATCACGTCGCCGTCTTTAACGATGTAGTCCTTGCCTTCCAGACGCCATTTACCGGCTTCTTTGGTGCCGGCTTCGCCCTTGTACTGGATGAAGTCGTCGTAGGCGATGACTTCGGCGCGGATGAAGCCTTTTTCGAAGTCGGTGTGGATCACGCCAGCGGCTTGCGGTGCGGTGGCACCAACGCGGACGGTCCAGGCGCGGACTTCTTCGACACCGGCGGTGAAGTAGGTCTGCAGGTGCAGCATTTCGTAGCCGGCGCGGATCACGCGGTTCAGGCCAGGCTCTTCGAGGCCAAGGGCTTCGAGGAACATGTCTTTCTCTTCGCCGTCATCCAGCTCGGCGATTTCCGCTTCGATCTTGTTGCACACCGGAACAACCACGGCGCCTTCTTCTTCGGCGATGTCGCGGACCACGTCCAGGTGCGGGTTGTTTTCGAAACCGTCTTCAGCGACGTTAGCGATGTACATGACCGGTTTGGTGGTCAGCAGGTGGAAGCCCTTGATCACTGCTTTCTCGTCGGTGCCCATGCTCTTCATCAGGCTGCGTGCCGGCTTGCCTTCGGTGAAGTGAGCGATCAGTTGCTCCAGCAGGCCTTTCTGGACCACTGCGTCCTTGTCACCGCCCTTGGCGTTGCGTGCGACTTTCTGCAGTTGCTTCTCGCAGCTGTCGAGGTCGGCGAAGATCAGTTCCAGGTCGATGATTTCGATGTCGCGTTTCGGGTCGACGCTGTTGGAGACGTGAATCACGTTCTCGTCTTCGAAGCAGCGGACCACGTGGGCGATGGCATCGGTTTCACGGATGTTGGCCAGGAACTTGTTGCCCAGGCCTTCACCTTTCGAGGCGCCGGCAACGAGGCCCGCGATGTCGACGAATTCCATGGTGGTCGGCAGGATGCGCTTTGGTTTGACGATGGCCGCCAAGGCGTCCAGACGCGGATCCGGCATCGGCACGATACCGCTGTTCGGCTCGATGGTGCAGAAGGGGAAGTTCTCGGCCGCGATCCCGGATTTGGTCAGGGCGTTGAACAGGGTGGACTTACCGACGTTAGGCAGGCCGACGATGCCGCAATTGAATCCCATGGTGTTTTCCCCGAGGAGTAGAGTCAGGCCTTCTGGCTGTGCAGGTTTTTCATCGCGCGGTTCCATTCCCCGGCGAGGATATCCGGCAGCACGCCGAGGGCAAAGTCGATGCTGGCATCGAGTTTTTCCTGTTCGGCGCGTGGCGCACGACCCAGGACGAAATTTGAAACCATACTGGCTACGCCCGGATGGCCAATGCCAAGCCGCAAGCGGTAGAAGGTATTCTGATTGCCCAGTTGCGCGATGATGTCGCGCAACCCGTTGTGACCGCCATGGCCGCCGCCCTGTTTGAGTTTGGCAACGCCCGGTGGCAGGTCGAGTTCGTCATGCGCCACGAGGATTTCTTCAGGCTTGATGCGGAAGAATCCTGCGAGTGCCGCCACGGCCTGGCCGCTGCGGTTCATGTACGTGGTGGGAATCAGCAGACGAACATCCTGACCCTGGTGCGAATAACGCCCGGTCAGGCCGAAATATTTGCGGTCCGCCACAAGGTTGACGCCTTGTGCGTTCGCGATGCGCTCAACAAAAAGGGCCCCTGCGTTATGCCGGGTCTGTTCGTATTCAGCGCCTGGATTTCCCAGGCCAACGATCAGTTTGATGGCAGTCACGATAGGGGCCCTTCTTTGGAGTGGTGGATAACATCGCCGCAATCCGGGTGTGCGGCGAAAGTGGACGACAAGTGCTCATTTACCATTATGTAAACTCCGCGTTCTCGCCCGCTTTCTCGCTACGTTCCAGTCCGCGATGTTACCGGGTCACTCCGGCATCACAGAGTGAATTACTCTGCAGCGCCTTCAGCAGCTTCTGGAGCAACACGTGGAGCGTGGACGTTGGCAACAGCCTTGTCATCGCCGTGTGCCAGAGCAACAAACTCAACGCCTTTAGGGGCTTTGAGGTCGGACAGGTGAATGATCGAACCGATTTCGGCGTTAGCCAGGTCGACTTCGATGAATTCAGGCAGGTCTTTTGGCAGGCAGGTCACTTCGATTTCAGCAACAACGTGCGAAATCTCGCCGCCTTTCTTCGCTGGTGCTTCTTCGTTGATGAAGTGCACTGGAACGATAGCGGTCAGCTTTTGGCCGGCAACTACGCGTACGAAGTCAGCATGCATCACGTGGCCTTTGGCCGGGTGACGCTGCAGAGCTTTGATGATTACGTTTTGCTTGGTGCCACCAACGTTCAGCTCGATGATGTGGCTGTAAGCCGCTTCGTTTTCGAGCAGTTTGGCAACTTCTTTAGCCAGCATGCTGATGGATTCAGGGGCTTTTTCGCCACCGTAAACTACAGCTGGTACCAGGCTTGCGAGACGACGCAGGCGGCGGCTCGCACCTTTCCCCAGGTCGGAACGCACTTCAGCATTCAGAGTAAAATCGTTCATGTTGTATCTCCAAAATAACCACATTCGCCCCAGCGTTTGCGACCAGCGCTAAAGGCGATATGGGCAAAAAAGCCCCGCCCCGACAGGAATGCCGGGGCGGGGCGCTTTTCGTCAACGAGCTGTTCGAGAAGGGCAGGGCCCTTAACGGAACATCGCGCTGATCGATTCTTCATTGCTGATGCGGCGGACCGCTTCAGCAACAACCGGCGCGATATCCAGTTGACGGATACGCGAGCAGGCTTGAGCAGCAGCGGACAACGGGATGGTGTTAGTCACCACCAGTTCGTCCAGCATGGAATTTTCAATGTTTTCGATCGCCCGACCGGACAGCACAGGGTGTGTGCAGTAGGCGAAAACCTTGGCAGCGCCATGCTCTTTCAAAGCCTTTGCCGCGTGGCACAGAGTGCCGGCGGTATCGACCATGTCATCGACCAGAATACAGGTACGCCCTTCGACATCACCGATGATATGCATCACTTCAGAGTGATTGGCTTTCTCACGGCGTTTGTCGATGATCCCGAGATCCACGCCCAGGGATTTGGCAACAGCACGTGCACGCACGACGCCGCCAATGTCCGGGGACACGATCATCAGGTTTTCGAAGCGCTGATCTTCAATGTCATCCACCAGAACGGGGGAGCCGTAGATGTTATCTACCGGAATATCGAAGAAACCCTGGATTTGGTCAGCATGCAGATCAACCGTGAGAACACGGTCGATGCCGACTACGGTAAGCATGTCAGCAACGACTTTCGCGCTGATAGCCACACGTGCGGAACGCGGACGGCGATCCTGACGGGCATAACCAAAGTAAGGAATAACAGCAGTAATACGAGTAGCCGAGGAGCGGCGGAAGGCATCAGCCATCACTACCAGTTCCATCAGGTTATCGTTGGTCGGAGCGCAAGTCGGCTGAATAATGAAGACATCTTTACCGCGGACGTTTTCATTGATCTCGGCTGTAATCTCGCCGTCGGAAAACTTACCGACAGAGATGTCACCGAGAGGGATATGCAGCTGACGTACGACACGCCGAGCCAGATCGGGGTTAGCATTCCCCGTAAAGACCATCATCTTGGACACGCGCAGTACCTAGAGGCTGAGGGTAACCTGGATGAGTATAGAAAATGGCAGGGGCGGCTGGATTCGAACCAACGCATGGCAGGATCAAAACCTGCTGCCTTACCGCTTGGCGACGCCCCTGTATCTGTTGCAACGATTACCCAGTAATCGGTTCCTTTAGAGCAGACTTTGCAGCTTGCGATGCAACATCGAAACGTTGCTTCCCTTTGCTACAAACCCTGTAAGGGTCTCTGTAAGAAGGGCCGAGACTTTATCAGCTTCAGCTTTGCTTGGGAAGCCCCCAAACACACAACTTCCAGTTCCGGTGAGTTTTGCTTCGGTAAAATTACCTAACAAATTCAATGCGTTACGTACATCTGGATAACGCCTTGCTACCACCGGTAAGCAGTCATTTCGACTGTTTCCCTTGGGAACGGGGCGCACTTTAATGGGAGAAGAGTTACGTGTCAACAACGGATCTGAAAAAATTTCTGCTGTACTTACAGATACTTGCGGCACAAGCACGAGATACCACGGTTCTTCGGGGTCTACAGGGGTGAGTTTCTCTCCCACACCCTCGGCGAAAGCCGCGTGGCCACGCACGAAAACCGGGACGTCGGCGCCCAGCGTCAAGCCCAGTGCGGCCAGTCGATCCTCATCCCAACCCAGTTGCCAGAGGTGATTGAGCCCAAGCAAAGTCGTCGCGGCATTTGAACTGCCGCCACCGATGCCGCCGCCCATGGGCAGAATTTTTTCGATCCAGATGTCGATGCCGAGCGAACAACCGGATTGCTCCTGAAGTTTTTTTGCCGCTCGAACAATCAGATTGCTGTCGTGCGGTACGCCATCGAATTCGGTGTGCAGTTGAATCACGCCGTCGTCGCGCACGGCGAATGTAATTTCATCGCCGTAGTCGAGAAACTGAAAAATCGTCTGCAACTCGTGGTAACCGTCTTCACGGCGACCGAGGATGTGCAGCATCAGATTGAGTTTGGCTGGGGAGGGCAGCGTCAAGCGTGGGGTCGTCATGTTCATTGCCCCAGTTTGCGCGGTTGCCATTCCTTGATCACCAGCGTGACATCAAGGTCGGTGCCATGCAGTTTGATCCGCTCGGGCAGCCAAAAGCCGTTTTGCTCGGCGTAACTCAGGTATTCGACTTGCCAGCCATCCTGTTCCAGATTGGCCAGGCGGCTATCGGTGTCCAGGGTCAGGCGGCTCTTGCTGTCCGGCGCCGGGAGTCCGCGGACCCACCACGCCAGATGGGACACCGGCAACTTCCAGCCGAGCTGTTCTTCGAGCAGCACTTCCGGCGTCGGCGCTTCATAGCGCCCCTGATTGGCGACTTCCAGCGAAACCTTTCCGGGGTGTCCGGTCAGGCGTGCGGCGCCGCGACCCAGGGGGCCCGAAAGGCGAATGTCGTAATAGGACTGGCGCTGCAACCAGAACAGCGTGCCGCTGCCCGAGTCTTTTGGCGCGCGAATGCCGATCTTGCCGTTGATCTGCCAGCCGTCGAGGCCGGTCAGTTGTTCTTTGTGAGCGCGCCAGAGGCTGGCGTCGCCCTGACCCTGTACCGATTCGCGGGCACCGAAGCCCGCGCAACCGGCGAGCAGGGCGATGAAACTGAAAACGATGAAGTGGCGCAAAAACATAAGCTTAAAGAGTCTCTGATCCGGTCAGGCGCTTGATGGTGCCGCGCAGGATTGGGCTGTCGGGTTGTTCCTTGAGAAACTTGCCCCAGATTTGTTTGGCTTCGCGTTGTTTGCCATTGGCCCACAGGACTTCGCCGAGGTGAGCGGCCACTTCCTGGTCGGGAAAACGATCGAGCGCCTTGCGCAGCAGTTTTTCCGCTTCGTCGAGATTGCCCATGCGGAAATTCACCCAGCCGAGGCTGTCGAGTACCGCCGGGTCTTCCGGATTGATCTGGTGTGCCTGTTCGATCAGGGCCTTGGCTTCGGCATAACGCGTCGTGCGGTCGGACAAGGTGTAGCCGAGGGCGTTCAGTGCCATGGCGTTGTCCGGGTCGCGCTTGATGATCAGCCGCAGGTCTTTTTCCATCTGCGCCAGGTCATTGCGTTTTTCCGCCTGCATGGCGCGGGTGTACAGCAGATTCAGATCGTCCGGGTATTGCTGCAAGGCTTTATGCAGAACATTCCAGGCCTTGTCCCCCTGTTTATTGGCGGACAGGGTTTCGGCTTCGATCAGATACAGCTGAATCGCGTAATCGGGTTGTTCGTCACGCTCGGCCGCCAGGCGGCTTTGCGCTTCGGCGGTCTTGCCGTTGTTCATCAGGATATCGGCCTGGCGCAACTGTGCCGGCAGGTAGTCGTTGCCCGGGCCGACCTTGGCGTATTCGATCAGGGCGCCCTGGGGATCGTTGCGCTCTTCAGCGATACGGCCGAGGTTCAGGTGTGCCGAGTCGACATGGCTTTCACGGGCGATCAGGTCTTCCAGGTAGCCCTTGGCCTCGTCCCAGGCCTTGGCTTCCAGGCACACCAGCGCCAGGGAGTAACGCAATTCGTCGTCTTCGGGGTACTGCTGAACCAGGCTCGAAAACTCGACTTTGGCGTCGTCCATCCGGTCCTGTTCGACCAGCATGCGGGCATACGTCAGGCGCAGGCGTTTGTCGTCCGGGTATTTCTTGATGCTTTTTTGCAGCAGCGGCAACGCTTCATCACCACGATTGAGCGTTTGCAGCAGGCGTGCGCGCAGCAGAATCGGGGCTATTTCGCCGTCATCCGGCGGGTTGTCTTCCAGCAGCGTCAGTGCGCCTTTGCTGTCGCCGTCCTGTTGCATCAACAAGGCCTTGCCGAAAATCAGCTGGCTGTTGTTGGGGTGACGCTGCAACAAACGGTCAAAACTTTTCATCAGGCCGTTGCGGGTTTCCTGATCGGTATCGGCCGCAGACAGGGCCAGAAAATCGAAATGCGTGTCGCCCTTGCCTTGCAGGACTTTCTCCATATAGGCCATGGAGTCGTCATAACGCCCGGCGCGCGCCAGTTGCACGGCCGCGGCCCGTTGCGCCTCGAGGTCGTCCGGGGCGTTTTTCGCCCAGATCAGTGCAGTGTCCAGGGCAGCCTGATCGGCGCCCAGGTACTCGGCGATGCGAAACGCCCGTTCGGAGATGCCCGGATCCTGGGTGTTGATGGCCTGGGTCACGTAGTTGTCCAGCGCAATGTCGAAACGATTGCGTTGGCCAGCCAGTTCGGCGCTCAACAGGCTGAAGATGGTTTCTTCGCTGAACGAGCTGTAGACCTTGGGCTTTTCAGGGGCCGGAGTGCTGTCTTCGACCGGCGACGTACCGTCCGACGAAACGGGTGCCAAAGCCTGGCAGCCGCTGAGGAAGACAAAAGCGAGGAGCAACGCGGAAGATCTATTCATATAGGAAGAGGACGACTAACCTGCGGTCAGATCATCATGACACAAGCCTTCGGCCAAACATAACCGGCCGGGCATTTTCCCTGAAGCACGCGACAAACCCTTGTAGGAGCCGGCTTGCCGGCGATGGACTTTAAGGTGTCGCGTCTTTTCCAGAATAAATGCGCCATCGTTCACGACCATCGCCGGCAAGCCGGCTCCTACAGGGTGGTGCGTGGATCAAAAGTTGTGTAAACGAGAACCGCTCGCAAAGCCGGGCATCGGCTACCAGGTCAATAGAGATCGAGTAGTTGTTCTGAATCTGTCGAAGTAGGACAATTGCCGGCTTCACGTCACCATCAGCGACCTTGAATGGCCTTCCTTGCACTCGGTATTAACCACAAGACTGCTTCAGTAGACGTCCGCGAGCGCGTGGCCTTTACCCCTGAGCAGCTGGTGGAGGCCTTGCAGCAGCTCTGCCGACTCACCGACAGCCGCGAAGCTGCGATCCTCTCCACCTGCAATCGCAGTGAACTCTATATAGAACAGGATCACCTTTCGGCGGACATCGTGCTGCGCTGGCTGGCCGATTATCACCATCTGAGCCTCGACGAGCTGCGCGCGAGCGCTTATGTGCATGAAGATGATGCGGCAGTTCGTCACATGATGCGGGTCGCCTCCGGGCTCGATTCGCTGGTGCTGGGCGAACCGCAGATCCTCGGCCAGATGAAATCCTGCTACGCCGTGGCCCGCGAGGCCGGCACCATCGGTCCGCTGCTCGGGCGTTTGTTCCAGGCCACGTTCAATGCGGCCAAACAAGTGCGCACCGACACTGCCATCGGCGAGAACCCGGTGTCCGTGGCGTTTGCCGCAGTCAGCCTGGCGAAACAGATTTTCAGCGACCTGCAACGCAGCCAGGCCTTGCTGATCGGTGCCGGCGAGACCATCACCCTGGTCGCCCGCCATCTGCACGAACTGGGGGTAAAACGCATCGTCGTCGCCAACCGCACCCTGGAACGCGCAAGCATTCTGGCCGAGCAGTTTGGCGCCCATGCCGTGTTGCTCTCGGACATTCCGGCCGAACTGGTGCGCAGCGACATCGTCATCAGTTCCACCGCCAGCCAGTTGCCGATCCTCGGTAAAGGCGCGGTGGAAAGTGCCTTGAAACTGCGCAAGCACAAACCGATCTTCATGGTGGACATCGCCGTACCGCGCGATATCGAGCCTGAAGTCGGCGAGTTGGACGACGTTTACCTTTATAGCGTCGACGATCTCCACGAAGTGGTCGCCGAAAACCTCAAGAGCCGTCAAGGCGCTGCGCAAGCGGCGGAAGAGATGGTTTCGGTCGGCGCCGAAGATTTCATGATCCGTCTGCGCGAACTGGCAGCGGTGGATGTACTCAAGGCCTATCGCCAACAAAGCGAGCGCCTGCGTGACGAAGAATTGCAGAAGGCCCAACGCATGCTGGCCAACGGCAGCAGCGCCGAAGACGTGCTGGTGCAACTGGCGCGTGGCTTGACCAACAAACTCTTGCACGCCCCGAGCGTGCAGTTGAAAAAGCTCTCAGCCGAAGGTCGCCTCGACGCACTGGCCATGGCCCAGGAACTCTTTGCCCTCGGTGAGGGCTCATCGGATAGCTTTTCGGATAAAAAACCGCAATGAAAGCGTCACTGCTCAATAAGCTGGACATCCTCCAGGACCGTTTCGAGGAATTGACCGCCTTGCTTGGCGACGGCGAGGTCATTTCCGACCAGACCAAATTCCGCGCCTATTCCAAGGAATACGCGGAAGTCGAGCCGATTGTCGACGCCTATAAACAGTTGCTCAAAGTACAGAGCGACCTCGAAGGCGCCCAGGCACTGCTCAAGGACAACGACCCGGACATGCGTGAAATGGCCGTGGAAGAAGTCCGCGAAGCCAAAGAGCAATTGATCGAGATCGAAGCCAGCCTGCAACGCATGCTGCTGCCCAAGGACCCGAACGACGGGCGCAACGTGTTCCTTGAAATCCGTGCCGGCACCGGCGGTGACGAGGCGGCGATCTTCTCCGGCGACCTGTTCCGCATGTATTCGCGTTACGCCGAGCGTCGCGGCTGGCGTGTGGAAATCCTCTCGGAAAACGAGGGTGAACATGGCGGCTATAAAGAGGTCATCGCCCGCGTCGAAGGCGACAACGTCTACGGCAAGCTGAAATTCGAATCCGGCGCGCACCGCGTGCAACGGGTTCCGGCCACTGAATCCCAGGGGCGTATCCACACTTCGGCGTGCACCGTGGCGGTATTGCCCGAGCCGGACGAGCAGGAAGCGATCGAGATCAATCCGGCGGACCTGCGGATCGATACCTACCGTTCTTCCGGTGCCGGTGGCCAGCACGTCAACAAGACGGACTCGGCGATCCGCATCACGCACTTGCCGTCCGGTATCGTCGTCGAGTGCCAGGAAGAACGTTCCCAGCACAAGAACCGCGCCCGGGCGATGTCCTGGCTGTCGGCCAAGCTCAATGATCAGCAGACCAGCGCAGCGGCGAATGCCATCGCCAGCGAGCGTAAGTTGCTGGTCGGTTCGGGCGATCGCTCCGAGCGCATCCGCACCTATAACTTTGCCCAGGGCCGGGTCACCGACCACCGGGTCAACCTGACGCTGTATTCCCTCGACGAAATTCTCGCGGGCGGTGTCGATGCGGTGATCGAACCGTTGCTGGCCGAATACCAGGCCGACCAATTGGCAGCGATAGGTGACTAAATGACGATCATTGCCAGTTTGTTGCGCGCCGCTGATTTACCCGACTCGCCGACGGCGCGTCTTGATGCCGAATTGCTGCTGGCGGCGGCGTTGGGCAAGTCCCGCAGTTTTCTGCACACCTGGCCGGAGCGCATCGTTCCAAGCGACGCCGCGCTGAAGTTTGCCGAGTACCTGCAACGCCGTCGTGGCGGTGAGCCGGTGGCTTACATTCTGGGCCAGCAAGGTTTCTGGAAGCTGGATCTGGAAGTTGCACCGCACACCTTGATCCCGCGCCCGGACACCGAATTGCTGGTAGAAGCCGCGCTGGAATTGTTGCCCGCCACCCCCGCCAAGGTCCTCGATCTCGGCACCGGCAGCGGCGCCATTGCGTTGGCCCTGGCCAGCGAGCGTCCGGCGTGGAGCGTCACCGCTGTGGATCGTGTACTCGAAGCCGTGGCTTTGGCCGAGCGCAATCGTCAGCGTTTGCACCTGAACAACGCCACCGTGCTGAGCAGTCATTGGTTCAGCGCCCTGGAAGGTCAGCGTTTTCAACTGATCATCAGCAACCCGCCGTACATTGCATCCGCCGATCCGCATCTGGTGGAAGGCGATGTGCGCTTCGAACCGGCCAGTGCCTTGGTGGCTGGAGTCGACGGGCTCGACGATCTGCGTTTGATCGTCGCCCAGGCCCCGGATTATCTGGAGGCGGGCGGCTGGCTGATGCTCGAACACGGTTATGATCAAGCCGAAGCCGTGCGCGATTTGTTGCAGACTCGCGGCTTTGAAGAAGTCCACAGCCGCACCGATCTGGGCGGTCACCAACGGATCAGCCTGGGGCGCCTGCCGTGCTGAATGATCAGGAATTGTTGCGCTACAGTCGGCAGATTCTGTTGCAGCACGTCGACATCGACGGCCAGTTGCGATTGAAAGAAAGCCGCGTGTTGATCATCGGTCTCGGCGGCCTCGGTTCGCCGGTTGCGTTGTACCTCGCCGCCGCGGGCGTCGGTGAGCTGCATCTGGCGGACTTCGACACCGTCGACCTGACCAACCTGCAACGCCAGATCATTCACGACACCGACAGCGTCGGCCAGACCAAGGTCGATTCGGCGATCCGCCGCCTGAGCGCGATCAACCCCGAGATCAAGCTGGTCGCCCATCGTGCCGCGCTGGACGAAGATTCCCTGGCCGCTGTGGTGGCCACAGTGGACCTGGTCCTCGACTGTTCCGACAATTTTTCCACCCGCGAAGCGGTCAACGCTGCGTGCGTGGCGGCCGGCAAGCCGTTGGTCAGCGGCGCAGCGATTCGACTTGAAGGGCAATTGTCGGTGTTCGACCCGCGCCGTCCGGACAGTCCGTGCTACCACTGTTTATACGGGCACGGCAGCGAAGCTGAATTGACGTGCAGTGAAGCGGGCGTCGTCGGTCCTTTGGTGGGACTGGTCGGCAGCCTTCAGGCACTGGAAGCCATTAAACTGCTGGCCGGTTTCGGCGAACCGCTGGTAGGGCGCCTGTTGTTGATCGATGCCTTGGGTTCGCGCTTCCGTGAATTGCGCGTCAAGCGTGATCCGGGCTGCAGCGTCTGTGGGCCGAAACATGCGTGAAGCGCCCATTGGCGTGTTCGACTCCGGGGTCGGTGGGCTGTCGGTGCTGGCCGAGGTCCAGCGTTTGCTGCCCAACGAGTCTCTGCTGTACGTCGCCGATTGCGGCAATATTCCCTACGGCGAGAAAACCCCGGAATTCATTCGCCATCGTTGCAGCGTGATGGCCGAATTTTTTCAGCAGCAAGGCGCCAAGGCCCTGGTGCTGGCCTGCAACACGGCGACGGTAGCCGGTGTTGCCGATTTGCGGCGCGACTTCCCCGAGTGGCCCATCGTCGGCATGGAGCCTGCGGTCAAACCGGCCGCCGCCGCGACCCGCAGCGGCGTGGTCGGTGTCCTCGCCACCACCGGCACCTTGCAGAGCGCCAAGTTCGCTGCGTTGCTCGACCGTTTCGCCACCGATGTGCAGGTAATCACTCAGCCGTGCCCAGGGCTTGTGGAGCTGATTGAAAACGGCGATCTGCACAGTCCCGCCCTGCGTGAGTTGCTGGCCCGCTATGTCGGGCCGCTGCTCGCCGCAGGCTGCGACACGATAATTCTCGGCTGCACGCATTACCCCTTCCTAAAGCCGTTGCTTAAGCAGATGATCCCCGAGGACATCAGCCTGATCGATACCGGCGCCGCCGTCGCGCGACAACTTCAGCGGCTGTTGGCCGAGCGTGAATTGCTGGCTGAAGGTCCAGTTCGTGCAGCGCAATTCTGGACGAGTGCCGATCCGGAACATTTCAGAAATATCTTGCCGATACTGTGGAATACCGCTGGCGTTGTGCAAAGCTTCAATAGGTAGTTTGGGGAAACGGGTAATTGGGGTGAACTTCTGATTAAGCGTCGGCTTCTATTGCGGTAAGCAACAAAAAAACCATACGAAATCGTACGGAAAAGGATGTTTCTATGAAGCGACTATTCTGCTTGGCCGCGATTGCGGCCGCATTGATGGGGCAAAGTTTTACCGCACAGGCGGCAGGCGTGGAGTTCGGGGTCGGCCAGACCAGCGATTCGACCATGACCTATCGATTGGGCATGCAATTCGATTGGGACAAGAGCTGGTTGCAAAGTGACGTCGGTCGTTTGACCGGTTACTGGAGTGGTGCCTACACCTATTGGGAAGGCGACAAGACTTCCAGCAACCACAGCCTGTCTTTCTCGCCGGTGTTTGTTTATGAGTTTGCCGGTCAGAACGTCAAACCTTATCTAGAGCTCGGGGTTGGCGTGGCGGCGTTCTCGAATACCGAACTTGAAGGCAACGAACTGGGCAGTGCCTTTCAGTTCGAAGACCGTTTTGGCTTCGGTCTGCGTTTTGCGGGCGGGCATGAAGTCGGGATTCGTGCGACGCACTATTCCAATGCGGGGCTCAGCAGCCCGAACGATGGTGTAGAAAGTTACGCGCTGCACTACACGATGCCGTTGTAAGACTAAAAGCTTCGCGGGCAAGCCTCGCTCCTACAGGGGATCATCCAACCTGTAGGAGCGAGGCTTGCCCGCGAAGGCGTCAGATCAGGCAACACATTTCTAAATCATCGATACGCTGTGCTAATCCCCTGGCGCTCTTCGATGCACTCCGGTGCGCCCATCTCGAACTCCCGGCAGATCAGCGGGCGTTTTTCGTAGATCGTGCACATCATCGTGTTGCGATCCAGCGCAGCGCACCAGCCGTCGTCCAGGCGCAGCATGACTTCCCCGCCCCAATCATCGGTATCGATAAAACGTTCGGGCACGCCCGTGTCGGTGATCAGCATCACTTCGAGCTGGCAGCAGCAGGCCGCGCAGGTCGAGCACGTGACCGCAGGCTCGGTGATTTGCGTGTGGGGAATGGTTTTCATGGCACGCAGTGTAAGTCAGTCGGTCGGTGCTGTGTGAAAGGCCGGACGGACGCTCAGTCGTGGGTGTCGGACGACGCCAGGCGCCGGGCCATGAAATGCAGCGTGGGAAACAGCAGCGCCCAGAGTAATCCGATGCCGATCAGCGTCGGTAATTGGCCGTAAGGGAATTGCACCCCGGCCAGTTGTCCTCCCGCGTAATACGACAACGGCCCACCCACGGCGCCCAGCAAGCAGCCCAGCCACCAGGGCGTTGCGCTCCATTGCAGGCAATGGCGCAACGTCGTGGCCAGCAACGCCCACAACAGCATCAGCCATAGCGGAATCAGCGGCGCGACATCGTTGAACTCGAACACCCCCAGCCAGCGCAATGAGCTGTCGACGGTCGTGCCCAGCAGCACAACGCTGAGAATCAGCCGGCCTTCGTCCGCCCAGCGACTTATCCACAGCAGGTGAATCACCAAAGCGCCCAGCGCCACCAATAACCACAGACTGTTGCCGCCGATCACGCAGGCAAGCCAGCCGAGCTGGAACAGCACGGCGTTGGCCAGGCGTTCAAGCATCGAAACGGCCGAGCAGCGGCGCGGTGATCGCCGAAGGTTTGGCCAGCAGCAACTGCGCGGTGCCGATGGTGCGCTCCAGGAAACCACCTTCGCAGTAGCACAGGTAAAACTCCCACAGCCGCAGGAAATAATCGTCGTAGCCCAATTCGCTCAAGCGGCCTTGGGCGCGGCGAAAATTCTCATGCCACAGGCGCAAGGTTCGCGCGTAGTGCAGGCCGAAATCCTCCATGTGCAGCAGGTTCATGTCGGTGTCGCGGCTGACGATCTCGAGCATTTTCTGCACGCAGGGCAGGGCGCCGCCGGGGAAGATGTAGCGCTGAATGAAATCGACACTGCCCTTGGCCTGCTCGTAGCGCTGTTCGCGGATGGTGATCGCCTGCAACAGCATCAAACCATTGCTCTTGAGCAAGTGCGCGCACTGCTTGAAGTAGGTCGGCAGAAAGCGATGGCCTACAGCTTCGATCATCTCGATCGACACCAGCTTGTCGTACTGCCCGGTGAGGTCGCGGTAATCCTTGAGCAACAACGTGACCTGATCTTGCAACCCGAGGGTTTCGATCCGTTGCGCGGTAAACGCGTACTGCTCCCTGGACAGCGTGGTGGTGGTGACTTTGCAGCCATAATTCTGCGCCGCGTACAGCGCCATGCTGCCCCAGCCGGTGCCGATTTCCAGCAGATGATCGCTGGGTTTGAGGTCGAGTTTCTGGCAGATCCGCTCCAGTTTGTTCAGCTGCGCCTGTTCCAGACTGTCCTCGGGACTTAGAAATTGTGCGGCCGAATACATCATGGTCGGGTCGAGAAACTGTTCGAACAGGTCGTTGCCCAGGTCATAGTGAGCAGCGATGTTTTTCTGCGAACCCTTGCGTGTATTGCGATTGAGCCAGTGCAGGCCTTGAACTAAGGGCCGGCCGAGTTTCGCCAGGCCACCTTCCAGCGAATCAAGCACGTCAAGGTTGCTGACAAACACGCGAACCACCGCCGTCAGGTCCGGCGAGCTCCAGTAACCGTGGATAAATGCCTCGCCCGCGCCGATCGAACCGTTACTCGCCACCAGCCCCCACGCCGCTGCGTCGAGGATGTGGATTTCCCCCTGCAAATGACTGCCTGCGGTGCCGAAGACCTGCCGCTCGCCATCCTCGATCACCACCAGTTGCCCGTGCTTGAGGTGCGCCAGTTGCCGCAGCACACCGCGACGCAGCAACGTCCCGGTCAAGCCGTTAGTGCTGAGTAGAGTGGCTTTGGCCGAGACGCTAGAGGATTTCATGGCGGCGATCCTTGGGCGGAACGGTGGCGGTTTGAAAGCTGCCGTCGGCAGCTTGATGAGCAAATATCGGCGCGCGTTTGAACAGCAGGCGCAGGGCTTGCCAATAAATCGCCAGGCAGGTTTTTGCGGTCATCCACGGAAAGCGCCGCAGGTACCGGTGCAGGCTGGCGCGACTCAGGGCTTCGCGTTTCAGGTTGAGCGTGGCGTCGAACAGCTTCAGTTCGCCCTGCCAGTCGGCCATGTGCACGCCGAGTTTTTTCGCGACCGGGCTGAAGCTCATGCGGTGTTCGAGATCGCGTGGCAGAAACGGCGACACATGAAAGGCCTTGGCCACGGCGAAATGCTGATGGAAATCGCGCAGGTCATCCGGCGTCCTGGCCGGCAACACGTAGTGATAACGCTCGCGCCACGGGGTATTGGTGACTTCGGCAACGATTGCCGCCAGTTGGCCGTCGGCTTCGTAACAATAAAAAAAGCTCACCGGGTTGAACGCCAGGCCCCAACTGCGAGGCTGGGTCAGCAGGCAGACCGAACCTTGTGGCGCATGACCAATGGCCTGGCGGACCTGTTCGCGCACCGCATCGATCAGGCGCATGCCGTTGCCGGTGAAGGCTTTGAGGTAGTCGCTTTCGCGAAACGAAAACGGCGAGAAGCGGCGGTTGCCCGACAGCGGCGATAACCCGAGTACGGCGTCCTGTTCATCGAGATCGAGGTACAGCAGGCCGATCCGGTAACGGAATTCATGGCGCCTTGGGGCAAACCGCCGATGGGCGATCCAGCCGCTGTAGAGCGCGCTGTTCACAGCACTTCCCCGAACGAGCGGGCCACGCGCAACGCGCTGACCACGCCATCTTCATGGAAACCGTTTGCCCAGTAGGCGCCGCAATAAAAGCTGTGTTGCGCGCCGTTCAATTCTTCCCAGCGCTCCTGCGCCGCCACCGCCGCCAGGCTGTATTGAGGATGGGCGTAGGTGAATCGGCCGAGCACCATGGCCGGGCTGATGCCGGCGCTCTGGTTGAGGCTGACGCAAAACGTGGTGTCGCTCTGGATGCCTTGCAGGATGTTCATGTCGTAGGTGACCGCCGCCAGCGTATGGCCGGCGCCACCGAGGCGGTAATTCCAGCTGGCCCGGGCGAGTGTGCGCGAAGGCAGCAGGCGCGTGTCGGTGTGCAGCACCACTTCGTTGTCGGCGTAGGGCAGGGCACCGAGGATCGACTGTTCGGCATCGCTCGGTTTGGCCAGCAGTTTCAGCGCCTGATCGCTGTGGCAGGCGAACACCACTTTGTCGAAGCGTTCGCTGCCGGCGCTGCTGTGGATCACGACGCCATCGGCATCGCGCTCGACCTGCATCACGGGGCAGTTGAGGCGGATCTTCCGGTTAAAGGTTGCGGTCAACGGTGCGATGTAAGCACTCGATCCGCCCTCGATCACACGCCATTGCGGGCGATTGTTGACCGACAGCAAACCGTGATTCTTGAAAAACCGCACAAAGAATTGCAGCGGAAAATTCAGCATTTCGGCCATCGGCATCGACCAGATCGCCGCGCCCATCGGCACGATGTAATGCAGGATGAACCGCTCGCCGTAACCGCCGGCCTTGAGGTATTCGTCGAGCGTGGTGTGCGCCGCGATCCGGCCCTCGGACAGGTCGAGCCGGGCGCGCTTGTTGAAGCGCACAATGTCGCGCAGCATGCCCCAGAACCCCGGTGACAGCAGGTTGCGGCGCTGGGCGAACAGGCTGTTGAGGTTGTTGCCGTTGTACTCCAGGCCGCTGTCCGGATCGGTGACCGAAAAACTCATCTCGGTCGCTTTGAAACCCACGCCGATCTGACCCAGCAAGCGAATGAAGTTCGGGTAGGTCCAGTCGTTGAACACGATGAAGCCGGTGTCCACGGCGTGAAGCTCGCCATCGACTTTCACGTCCACGGTGTGGGTATGGCCACCGACCCGGTCATCGGCCTCGAACAGGGTGATCTCGTGGCGGCGATTCAGCAGGTAAGCACTGGTCAGCCCCGAGATGCCGCTGCCGATGATGGCGATGTTCACGGCACGTCCTTGATCGGCGGACTGCTGCGGACCATGCGTTTGCCGATGGCGAGCTTCACCCGGTTGGGCATTTTCGACAGCGGCCAGAGCGCCGCCATGAACAGCGCCGGGAACGCGATCTCCAGTGGCCGATGCTTCAGTTTTTCGAAGATGTGCCGCGCCGCTTTGCCCACCGGCCAACTGAGCGGCATCGGGAAATCGTTCTTCGCCGTCAGCGGAGTCTCGACGAACCCCGGGCTGACTACAGTGACTTCGATGCCTTCGGGCGCCAGGTCAATGCGCAACGATTCGAACAGATAACGCAGCCCGGCCTTCGACGCGCCATACGCCTCCGCCCGTGGCAGCGGCAGGTAAGTCACCGAACTGGCGACGCCCACCAGATGTGGCGCGAGGCCTTTGCGCAACAGCGGCAGGGCGGCTTCGATGCAGTAACTGCTGGCCAGCAGATTGGTGCGCACCACGTGCTCGACGAGCGACGAATCGAACTGCTGAACGTCGACGTATTCGCAGGTGCCAGCATTGAGAATCACCGTATCCAGCGAGCCCCAGTCATGCGCGATCTGCTCGCCGATTTCGCGTACGGTCTGGCTGTTGGTCAGGTCTCCCGCCACCACCAGCACTTGCCCGGGATAGCGTTGCGACAAGACTTTCATCGGCGCCAGCGAACGTGAACTGACCGCCAGATGGGCGCCGGTTTTCAGAATCTCCTCGGCCAGCGCGGCGCCAATGCCACTGCTGGCGCCAGTCAGCCAATATCGTCGTGGAGGTGTAAGGCTCATCCCATTCTCCTTTTCAACCAGGCGATAGCCCGGCCCAATACGGGTACATGTTCGTAAAGCAGCGCCCCGGCATCGAAGTAATCCCGGTGGCGATAAACCTTGTCACGCCAGAGCAGGTGCGAGCAGCCGTCCACCCGAATCAAGCGCCCGCCGGCCAGGTGTGGATGGCGGTAGCTCATGACCCAGCGCAGATAACCTTCGCCTTCGCCGATCTGGTCGAAGCCGTGAAAATCGAAGCGCAGTTCGCTGACGTTGGCATAGAGTTCGCTGAAATAGCTGCGCAAATGCGCGAGGCCCTGTACTTCGTGCAGCGGATCGGTGAAGTGCACGTCGTCGGCGTACAGCTCATTCAGGCGCTGCAGGTTGTCTTTGTTCAGCTCGGCAAACTGCCAGGCGAAGCGGCGCAGGAAATCACTCATAACCGCCTCCCGCGTTCTGTCGCGACGGCAGGTTTTTGAACGCCGCCAGCGCGCGTGTACGGGATGTACTTAGATTGACGATCGGCGACGGATAACCTGCCACGCCAAACAACCCGCCGAGGTTCGCCGGGTTGTGCACGTCTTTCTTGTTCAGCCCGGCCAGCTCCGGCAACCAGTGCTTGATGAACAGGCCTTCACTGTCGAATTTTTCCGATTGGCTGAGCGGGTTGAAAATCCGGAAGTAGGGCGCCGAATCGGTGCCGGTGGATGAGCTCCATTGCCAGCCGCCGTTATTCGCCGCGAGATCGCCATCGATCAGGTGCCGCATGAAAAAACGTTCGCCTTCACGCCAGTCGATCAGCAGGTTTTTGGTGAGGAACATCGCCACCACCATGCGCAAGCGGTTGTGCATCCAGCCGGTTTCAAGCAGTTGGCGCATCGCTGCGTCAATGATCGGCAGACCGGTGCGCGCTTCTTGCCAGGCTGCCAGTTCGTCGGGTGCATCGCGCCAGGCCAGGGCTTCGGTTTCCGGGCGGAAGGCGCGGTGACGGGAGATGCGCGGGTAGCCCACCAGAATGTGTTTGTAGAACTCGCGCCACAGCAATTCGTTGATCCAGGTGACGGCGCCGACTTTGCCGCTTTCGAACTCGCCCTGATTGCTTTGCAGGGCGGCATGCAAGCACTGGCGCGGGGAAATGACGCCGGCCGCCAGGTAGGCCGAGAGCTGACTGGTGCCGGGTTTGGCCGGGAAGTCACGCTCACTTTTGTAGTAGTCGATCTGCGCATCGGCGAAGGTGTCCAGACGGCGTCGGGCTTCGGCTTCACCGGCGGGCCAGAGCGCGCGCAAGGTGTCGCTGGGCGTGTCGAAGCCTGCAACGCTTGAAGGGATTTCATCGCTGTCGATGTTCAGCTTCGATTGCACCGCTGGCGCCCTGACGAGACTCGGCAATGAACGGTGCAGACGGTCGTAGCAGACTTTGCGGAACTGACTGAAGACCTGGAAATAGGTGCCGGTCTTGGTCAGTACGGTGCCGGGGCTGAACAGCAACTGATCGAGGTAGCTATAAAAGTCGACGCCTTTGGTTTTCAGTGCGTCGGCCACCGCCGCATCACGACGGCTTTCGTGAATTCCGTATTCCTCGTTGACGTGCACCGCGTCGATCTTCAACTGCTGGCACAGGTCGAGCAGAACCTTCGGCGCTTCATCCCAGCGAGAGGCCGTGCGAATCAGCAACGGGATGTTCAACTCGCCAAGTGCACGGCTCAGTTCACGGAGGTTGCGCAGCCAGAAATCCACTTTGCACGGCGCGTCGTCATGCTCGCGCCATTGTTCCGGGCTCAACAGGTACACCGCCACGCTCGGCCCCCGGGAAGCGGCGGCCGAGAGGGCGGTGTTGTCATGTAGACGCAAGTCGCTGCGCAGCCAGATCAATTGCATGGTGGTGTCCGTACGATTCATTTAAATAAGCCCGCGCTGTACCAGGTCCTGATGCGCCGATAACGGATCTTCGGCCAGGAACAATTCAGCAATCTCTGTGGTTTTTACGGACAACTCGGCGTGGTGGATGCATACCGTTGGTCCGGCAATCATTTTTGGGCAACTGACACCGTTGAAAAGTTTCGGCAGCTGCGCAAGGTTCATGGCTTTGCTGGAATACAGCAGTACGCCGCGGGCTTGCAGGTGATCGACCGCCAGTGCGAGCTCGCCCGCCGGTAACGGCCAGTCGAACACTTCCACCGGGCAATCGGCGCTGCTGATCAACCACGCGGTGAGCCACAGATGCGGTTCCAGCGGCAGGTCGGAGTGATTGATCAACAGCAGCGGTGCGGTGCGCAGTTGACGGTTGTTATGGTAGATGCGCGCGCCGAATTTGCTGCGTAACCAGGAGTAAAAAAATACGCGCTCCATCTGCGAGCCAAACTGGCCTTGCCAGCGTTGTTCAAGTTCGGCCAGCAACGGCATCAGCAGTTGTTCGCACAAAGTCCGCGGCGGGTACAACGCGATCGCCTGGTTGACTGTGTCATCCAGGGTGCGTTCGTTGAGCCGAGTGACTGCTTGCAGCAGCGTGTTGCACATCACCTGCCAATCATTTTCGACCGATTCGCCAAAGGCTTGCGGGGTGTCGAGCAGTTGCTTGACCTGGCTGACGGCCACGCCGCGATTGAGCCAGGTGAGGATTGTCAGGATGCGTTGTACGTGTTCGGCGCTGAACAGCCGATGCCCTTTGGGCGTGCGTTGCGGCACGATCAAACCGTAACGCCGTTCCCAGGCGCGCAAGGTGACGGCGTTGACGCCGGTCTGCCGGGCCACTTCACGAATTGGCAGCCAACCCTCATCGAGGGCTTTCTTGAAGTCGGCGCCGAGGTCTTCGCGGGCACTGGTGTCGAGTGGGATTTTCATCAGATCGCGTTTCGCAGGCTGAGGTTTTCCGGGTGCGGTTGCAGGTAAACCTGTTGCGCAATGTACGGATCCGGGTGTTGGCGAAAGTGATGTTTGAGCAGTGTCAGCGGCACCACCAGCGGCACGATGCCGTGGCGGTACTGGCCGATGACGTGTTGCACTTCCTGTTTGTCTTCAGCGGTGATGACCTGCTTGAGGTAACCACTGATGTGTTGCAGGACGTTGGTGTGGGTGCGGCGCGTGGCGCACTTTTTCAAGGCCGCCATCAGTTCGCTGAAATAACGTGGGCCGAGTTCTTTCGGGTCGATCTGGCCCATGTTGCCCAGCAGATTGCCCAGGGTTTTGTACTGCACCGGGTTGTGGGCCATCAGCAGGTATTTGTAGCGCGAGTGAAATTCGGTCAATCCGCGACGAGTCAGCCCTGCTTGCAGCAACTGTTGCCAGGCGCTGTAGGCGAACACGCGGGTGAGAAAGTTTTCCCGCAGCACCGGGTCGTTGAGCCGGCCGTCTTCTTCCACCGGCAGGTCCGGGTGCAGCGCACAGAAAGCCTGGGCATAGATGCCGCGCCCACCGCCGTCTACCGGTGCACCGTTGGCGTGGTAGACCTTGACCCGATCCAGTCCGCACGACGGTGATTTCTGCATGAAGATGTAGCCGCAGACATCGTCCAGTTCGGCGGCCATCTTCCGGGCGTAATCGGCCAGCGGCCGGGTGACATTCAGTTCGGGGTGAACAGTGCCGATGGCTTCGGGGCGTTCAGCGTCACCGACCAGTCGAATGGGCTGGCGAGGAATGCCCAGGCCGATGGCGACTTCCGGGCACACCGGGACGAAATCGAAATACTCGGTGAGGGTGCGGCTGCACAGCCGCGATTCTTTGTGCCCGCCATTGAAACGCACCTCGGCGCCCATCAGGCAGGCGCTGATGGCGATTTTCGGTTTCGCGCTGGCGTGGGGCATCGGAGCACCTCGAATCCAAACCTGTACAGGATTTAATTTCTGTACAACATGTGTTTCATCATAGATTCAAAGGTGTACAAGTCAAATTGTTTGTATAAGTATTTGGCGTGTTGGTAGGAGCCGGCTTGCCGGCGATGAACGATGACGCGGTATTCCTGAATGATCGCGGCGTTTGGATCGCCAGCAAGCTGGCTCCTACAGGGATCTAATTCCAGCCCAGTAACCAGGCGTTGCTGTTTTTCAGGGTTTGCCAGCTCAGGCGTTGATTGCGCTTGGTCAGCACCGCCTGCAATTCGACGTCCAGCACCGTGCCTTCCTCGTCGCGGAACAGCTCGATGACCAGAAAATGTTTTTCGCGGTTTTGCGGGTGGGCTGCTGTCCATTTCGACAGCAGCAATTTGCTCGGGTTGATGCGGTTCACTGCAGGTGTTCGTGCAGGCGGCGGGCGGCTTCCTGACCGCTGAGCCAGGCACCTTCGACACGACCGGACAGGCACCAGTCGCCACACGCGTAAAGACCCAGGTCGGCATCGGCCAGCGTGCCCCATTCATGGCTGCTGGCGGGGCGGGCGTAGAGCCAGCGGTGCGCGAGGCTGAAGCTCGGCGCAGGCATGGCGCTGTGGAGCAGTTCGGCGAACGCGCCGTGCAGTTGCTCGATCACGGCTTCCTTGGACAGGTCGATATGTTGCCGGCTCCAGGTGCTGGTCGCGTGCAATACCCAGGTGTCCTTGGTGTTGTCGCGCCCCGGTTTGCTGCGGTTGCGCGCCAGCCAGTCGAGTGGGCTGTCTTGCACGAAGCAGCCTTCCATGGGTGTATCCAGCGGAGTATCGAAGGCCAGTGCGACGGCCCAGGTTGGGTCCATTTTGACCCCGGCGGCGGCGCCTGCGAGTTTCGGCGCGGAGGCCAGCAAGGCGGTCGCTTGCGGTGCTGGCGTGGCGACGATCACGTGACTGAACGGGCCATGAGTGAACCCTTCGGCATCCTGCAGATGCCAGTGTTCTTCACCGCGATAGACCTCGGTAATGCGGCAGGCAAAATGCACTTCCAGATCGCCAATCAGGCCACGGGTGATGGCGCTCATGCGTGGCGTGCCGACCCAGCGCGTCTGCTCGTCCGGCGACAGGTTGAGCTGGCCACCGTGGTAGGTATAAAGCTGCGGCGCCCATTCGGCGACCCAGCCTTTGGCTTGCCAACGCTGGACTTCAGTGACAAAGCGGCGATCACGTGCAGTGAAATATTGCGCGCCCATGTCCAGCGCACCCGCATCGCTGCGCTTGCTCGACATGCGCCCGCCACTGCCGCGGCTTTTATCGAAAAGTTGAACGACATGCCCTGCGTCCGTAAGGGCCTGGGCGGCTGAGAGTCCGGCAATGCCGGTGCCGATGATTGCGATAGGTACAGTCATAGGGGCCTCGTTTACCTTTCTGTACAGACTACGCCGTGGTTGAAACCTGTACAATATTGTTTTTCGGTATAACTTTTAGCGTTCTCGTTCTGACAGCTTGGCCTATTGTTAAACACAGACCCTGCCCGATATCAAAGATCCCTGCTTATAAAAATAGACTAGTGATCAGGGTAAAACGCCACGCGAGGAAGAAGTCATGCACATATTGCTGACCGGCGGTACTGGTTTGATAGGACGTCAGCTCTGCCGCCACTGGTTGAGTCAGGGACATCGTCTGACCGTCTGGAGCCGGACTCCGGCCAAAGTCGCGAAAGTCTGTGGCGCCCAGGTGCGCGCGGTGGCCCGACTCGAGGACCTCGGTCAGGAACCGGTGGATGCGATTATCAACCTCGCGGGCGCGCCAATTGCCGACCGGCTCTGGACTCACCGACGTAAAGCCTTGCTGTGGAGCAGCCGCATCACCCTGACGGAAACCTTGCTGGCGTGGCTCGAAAGCCGTGAACAGAAACCGCAGGTGTTGATATCGGGCTCTGCCATTGGCTGGTATGGCGACGGTGGCGAGCGGGAGTTGACTGAACATTCCCCTCCGGTGATCGATGATTTTGCCAGTCAGTTGTGCATTGCCTGGGAAGAAACCGCCCAGCGTGCCGAAGCCTTGGGCGTTCGCGTGATCTTCGTTCGCACCGGCTTGGTGCTGTCGGCCGAGGGCGGCTTTTTGTCGCGGCTGTTGCTGCCGTTCAAACTGGGGCTGGGCGGGCCTTTGG
>NZ_JAGYGF010000044.1:0-52675 GCF_019947305.1 Pseudomonas sp. BF-RE-21
GCTTTTCACCACTCATCAGGCCGAGCGTTAGCTCGCCTTCCGCTTTTGATCTGAGCGCCCCCTCGAGAGGCCGAGCGCAGGTTCTGCGCAGTGGGCAACCCGGCATGGATGCCGGGTTAGCCGCCCCCGGCCAGGGATGGCCGATGGCGGCGGGCCCACGGAGCAGGACCGGAGCGAGGGCATGCCGAGCCTAGGCGAGGCACCGAACGAAAGGGGCAAGAGCGCTTGGTTACTTGCCGCTTCTGCAAGTGACTCGCCGTAAGGGCGAAACCAATAGCCGCCGTTACCGCAGCAATGGATATGTACACCATCAAAACCTATATCGCCTGACGCAAAGCCATCGCGAGCAGGCTCACTCCTACAACAGGCGCGATATCAGTAGGGTTTGGGTGGGGCCGCGTCCGTCGGGGCTTTTGCCGAACCCTGCTTTTGCACCCGCCACGTCGCCGGCGGCATGCCGAACTGACTGATGAACCACCGCGTAAACGAACTCGCCATCGAGTAGCCAAGCATGTCGGCAATGCGACCGAGCGTGTAATTCGGGTTGTCCAGATAACGCAGCACCAGGTCGCGGCGCACATCGTTGATCACATCGTTGAACGCACACCCATCATCCTTCAGGCGACGTTGCAGGGTGCGAACATTCATGCCCTGGCTCTGCGCGACTTGCTCGATGGTAGCGCGGCCCATGGGCAGCAGCAGGTAGATGGCCTTGCGCACTTCGAACAGCATCGAAGTGCCTTGGTGGCTTTGCAGCGAATCGAGGTAGCTCTGGGCGTAACGGGCCATGGCCGGGTCGGCATTGGCGTTGGTCATGTCCAGACTGGCACCTGCGCAGACGATGCCGTTGAACTCACTGCCGAACTCCAGGGTGCAGCCGAACAGGCGACGGTGCAGTTGAAGGTTGTCGGGAGGCTGGTGAGTGAAATTGACGCTGTAGGGATGCCAGTGAGAGCCGAGCAGGGCGGCGCACAGGCGGAACATCACGCCGATGGCAAGCTCGGTGGCCTGTCGACTGGGCATCGGCGAGTCGGTGACCACCTCCTCGCGAATGATCACCATCTTGCCGGCCTCTTCAATGAAGATGGCCAGCGAATCATTCATCAAGTGCCGGTAATGCACCACCACCTGCAAGGCATCACGCAGCGTGCGCTGATGGCTGAGCAGCAGGCTGACCACGCCGAAGTCCGAGAGCTGGCGCGACTCGGCCATGCTCAGGCCGAAGTTCTGGCAACCGCTGGCGGCGGCTGAATCCTCCAGCAGACGCACGGCGGCATCGATGGGAATGCGATGCTCAGGGGCTTGCAGCAGGGCTTTGCTCAAGCCGACGCCGGCCAGTACATCGCGCGGGTTGAACCCCAGGTACTGAGTAACCTCCAGGTAGTTGGTCAAGACGGCGGCGCGAACAAGCTTGGGCATGCGAAGGTCTTTCCTGGGCCGGTTGCGATTCAGATGAGCGTGGCGACTATATCCAGCACATCAGCGATTGAACAGTTGTGATGTTGTCGAGGGCGCTCGCCAGTTTCTGTCCGCAATCACCTCCGTTGTCGTGGAGCAATCGACGCACACCCATTGATTACAGTGAGCTGCAGAGAACCTGTGGGGATTTTCGACCAGTGGTCGGCGCGCGCCAATACCTGGAAATCTGTCATGAAAAGAAAAGTGCCTGACGTCCAATGAAAAGCGCCTGGGGTGGGCGCTCTTTAATGTCAGTCCTACAAAAAGCCCCTGGCCACAGAGCCAGTCGAGTCATCGAGAAAGCGTAGGTGCTGAAGTGGACAAACTGCAAACTGCCGCAACCGTTCTGATCGTACCGGGCCTGCGCGAGCACGTTGCCGAACATTGGCAGACGTTGCTTGAAGCCAGGCTGAGCAAGGTACGTAGTGTGCCGCCGCAGGAGACCGACAAGCTCGATTGCAACAAGCGCGTGCAAGCGATCCAGCACGCGCTGGAGCAGATCGACGGGCCGGTGATCCTGGTCGCCCATAGCGCCGGCGTACTGATGGTCGCGCACTGGGCCGCTCAGTACCGCCGGCCGATCAAGGGCGCGCTGCTGGCTGCTCCACCTGACCTCGATGCCCCTTGGCCGTCAGGCTACCCATCGCCTGAAACCCTGCGTAGCCAGGGTTGGGATCCTCTACCCAAAGGGCCGCTGCCATTTCGCAGCCTGGTGGCCGCCAGTACCAACGACCACCTCGCCAGCCTGGAAGCCGTTACGCACCTGGCTGAAGGCTGGGGCAGCGAACTGCTCAATCTGGGTGACGTCGGTCATCTCAATCCTGCTGCCGGGTACGGGCACTGGCCGCAAGCCGAAGCCCTCATCCTCGAGCTGGATCGCTAGTTCAGGCGCCGGTTGGCTCGCGCCATCCGGCATTTGCCCTCACTCCTGAAAAACGCAAACCCCTGGAACAAGAGGGTGCGCGAGGGCGGCTGCGCTTAAAACAAATACAAAATGGCGGAGACAACGCAATGCACAACAATAATAGTCACGGGTTCACCGCTTCACGCTACACCTTGCTGGCCTCAGCCATTCTCGCGGCAACGGTGCCGATGGCCCATGCGGCAGAGATCGAGACAGGTAACCCGGACTGGACCGTTCGCCTGGATAACACCATCAAGTACAACTATGGCGTACGCACTGAAAGCGCGGACAAACGTATGTTGGGCACGCCGAACAACAACGACGGCGACTACAACTTCCGCAAGGCCGGGACCAACATCACCAACCGCGTCGACCTGTTGACCGAGATGGACGTGGTCTACCAGAACCACATGGGTTTTCGCGTCAGCGCCGCCAGCTGGTACGACAAGGCCTACGAGAACACCGGTTCCAATTCGAACCCGTTCGTCAACGGCAACGGTTCGACCTCGGGCCTGGTCGCCAACGACCCGCGCCTGGCCGGGGTCACCAATGACAACGTCGGCAACGGCAGCCCGCACCTGAGCAACTATGCCCAGCGTTACTACACCGGTCCGTCCGGCGAAATCCTCGACGCCTTCGTGTTCTACAGCACCGAAGTGGGCGAGGAGTCGATGCTGAGTTTCAAGGCCGGCCAGCACAACGTGTTCTGGGGCGAGACCATTCTCAACCCGGTGCATTCGATCAGCTACGGCCAGTCCGGCCTGGACCTGGCCAAGCTGGCCGCGTCGCCGGGCACCGAAGCCAAGGAACTGTTCGTTCCGCGCAATCAGCTGTCGATGTCCTTCACGATCAATCCCGAACTGACCGTGGCCGCCCAGTACTTTCTCGACTGGGACGCCGCACGCCTGCCGGAAGCCGGCACCTACTACGGCGGCTCCGACCTGGTCGGTTTCGGCGCGCAGTCGTTCCTGCTGGGTAACACTAATGCTGTCGTGCCTGGCAGCCCTCTGGGTTGCGGCCTGGCGCCGTGCAACGGCTTGACCAACGTGCGTCGCGGGCATGACCTGACGCCGGACAAGCGCGGCGACTGGGGCCTCATGGCCAAGTGGTCGCCCGCCTGGCTGGACGGCACCCTCGGCGTCTACTACCGCGAAACCTCGGAAATCCTCCCGCAAGCCTGGCTGGATGCCCGAGGCCTGAGTTCGGCCAACCCGAACGGAACTCGCCCGGCCGGCCAGGTGCCCGCGGTGATCAATACGCTCAACTCGCTGAGCACCGCCACCTATCAAATGGCCTATGCCGACAACATCAAGATCGTTGGCCTGAGCCTGTCCAAGGATGTGGGCGGGGTGAGCGTGGGGTCGGACCTGAACATTCGTCACAACATGCCGCTGGCGAGTATTCCGGCAATTGTCAGCACTAACAGTCCGCTGGGCCTGGGCGCGGGTCTTGGCCTGTTGCCGGCGCGTACGGCTGCCACCGGCGTGGTTTATGACACCCCGCAGAAGGGCGACAGCATGGCCGCCACCGGCGACACCTTGCACTGGACGCTCAACGGTCTGATGACCATTGCCAAAACGCCTGTATTCGATTCGGCAACCCTGCTTGGCGAGCTGTATTACAGCAACCTGCTCAAGCTCGATAGCAAGAACGAGGCGCTCTACAAAGGCAAGGGCACCTACCGCGGTATCGACCAGCCAACCCGGGACAACTGGGGCATCGCGGTCAACTTCACACCGACCTGGTACCAGGTGTTTCCCGGTGTCGACCTCAACGCGCCGATGTCCATCAACGTCGGTCTCGATGGCGTTTCACCGGTCTCCGGTGGCGGTGCCAAAGACACCGGTAACTACGCCATCGGTCTCGGGGCCGTTGTGTACAACAAATACTTTGTCGACCTGAAGTACGTGGACTCTTTCGGCAAGACCGACAAGTGCAATGTCAGCGGTGTGAGTACCGGCCCGACCGGAGGTGACGGCGCTGCGCCGAACGCCTTTAGCGGTAACGAAAACTACGCCTGTTTCGCCGGTGGCTACTCGGCCTTTTCCGGTGGTGGTGCAACGACTGAGGACCGTGGCGCCGTTTACCTGACGATGAAAACCACTTTTTGATTCAACACTGATTTGCTCAATGCAAGCAGGAGAATAACAAGATGAAATTTGCTAAAACCGTGTTGGCCGCTTCGCTGGCCATGGTCCTGGTCGCTCAGGCACAGGCCGCTGTTTCAACCCAGGACGCTGCCAAGTTGGGCAGCAGCCTGACCCTGGTGGGCGCCGAAAAGGCCGGGAACGCTGATGGTTCCATCCCTGCCTACGACGGTGGCCTGACCACGCCGCCGGCCAGTTTCAAATCCGGTGACAGCATGCGCCCGGATCCGTATGCCAGTGAAAAACCGTTGCTGGTGATCGATGGCAAAAACGTCGATCAGTACAAGGGCATGCTCAGTGCTACCACGGTGGAACTGGCCAAGCGTTTCCCGACTTACCGTGTCGACGTATACCCGACCCACCGCACCGTTTCGCTGCCAAAAGCCATCCTCGATAACGGCGTGAAGAATGCCAGCGGCGCCAAGTCCCTCGAAGGCGGTCTGGCCATCGATAACGTGCTGCCGGGCGTGCCGTTCCCGATCCCGCAATCGGGCAGCGAAGCGATGTGGAACTTCCTGCTGCGCTATCAAGGCGTGAGCATCAACTCCAAGTACGACTCCTGGAACGTTGACTCCGCTGGCGTGCCAAGCCTGGCCACCACCGGGCAGGCATTCATCTCCTACCCGATCTACGAAAACCTGGCGCAGCCGATCAGCAGCGCCGACGTGTACTACCAGATGAAGCTGTCGTACACCGGCCCTGCACGCCGGGCCGGTGAAGCGGTGATGCTCAAGGACGCCGCCAATCCGCTGCAGCAACCGCGCCGCGCCTGGCAGTACCTGCCGGGTCAGCGTCGGGTCAAACTGGCACCGAACCTGGCTTACGACACGCCTAACCCAGGCACCGCCGGCGCGGGCACCTACGACGATGTTTTCGTATTCAACGGCGCGCTGGACCGTTACGACTGGAAGCTGGTGGGCAAGCAGGAAATGATTGTGCCCTACAACACCTACAAGCTGACCTACGCCCAGGATCCGAAGTCGCTGACCACCGCCAATCACCTGGCACCGGACTTCGTGCGTTGGGAAAAACACCGCGTCTGGGTGGTGGAGGGCAACCTCAAGGCCGGCTCCCGCCACATTTATCAGAAGCGCCGCTTCTACCTTGATGAAGACAGCTGGACCGCTCTGGCCTCGGATCAATACGACGCTCGTGGTCAGTTGTACCGTGGCTCCTTCGCCTTCCTCAGCCAGAGCTACGACAAGCAGGTCCCGGATTCCACGCCCTTCATGATTTACGACCTGGTCGGTGGTTCCTACAACATCAACGGCGTGGTCGGGCCTTATGGCGGCATCAAGTACATCGATCCGCTTTCCAAGGCCCAATGGTCGTCGGAATCCCTGGCCGGCAGCGGCATTCGCTAAGCCAACCGCAAAAAAGCGCCTACAAGGTCCACCGCTCACAAGGCGGTGGGCCGTGCGCCGACGGCGTGGGCGCCAGGTTTTCCGAAGAGGACGCGGTATGTGTTCGTATAAGAATTATTTGCAGGTGGCGTTTGGCGTTGTGCTCGGCCTGTTGCAGGGCGTCACCCTTGCGGCTGATTACGTCGATGTGCTGGACCTGCCCGCCAGAGTCAGTGCCTTGGCCATCAACAGCCCGTTGTCCGGCATGGCTCGCGCCGGTGAGCGCGTGATCGCCGTCGGCCAGCGTGGCCATATTCTGTTTTCCGATGATGCCGGCAAGCACTGGCAGCAGGCAGCGGTGCCGGTCAGTGCCGATCTTACGGCGGTGAATTTTCCGACCACCACCCAAGGGTGGGCGGTGGGCAACGACGGTGTGGTGCTGCACAGCAGCGACGCCGGCGCGACCTGGCAAAAGCAACTCGACGGCCGCCAGATCGGCGCCTTGCTGGTCAAGCATTACACGGCGTTGGCCAGTGCCGAACCGGGCAATGAACAATGGCCGTTGCTGGTTGCCGAAGGCCAGCGGTTGATCGAGCAGGGCGCAGACAAACCGCTGCTCGACACATGGTTTGCCAACGACAAAGTCGGTTATGTGGTCGGCGTGTTCAACCTGATCCTGCGCACCGAGGACGGTGGCCAGAGCTGGACGCCATTTCAGGATCGCACAGACAACCCGCAAGGTTTCCACCTCAACGCCATCGCTTCCACCGGCGACGCGTTGTACATCGCCGGCGAACAAGGCCTGTTGCTCAAATGGGATGACAACGCCCAGCGCTTCAGCGCCGTGCCGACGCCGTATCAAGGCAGTTTTTTCGGCGTGCTCGGCAAGCCTGGCGAAGCGCTCGTCTATGGCCTGCGCGGCAACGTCCTGCGCAGCACCGATGGCGGCCAAAACTGGACGGCACTCGACACCGGCCTGCACGTCAGCATCACCGCTGGGCTGATCGATGCCCGTGGCGACTACCGTCTGTTCACCCTGGGTGGGCAGATGCTGGTCAGCCAGGGCACGGGCGCGCAATTGCACCTGCTGCGCCAACCGGTGCCGACCCCGGTCGCCGGTGTTACCCAGTCCGCCGCTGGTGCGTTGGTGGTCGCGGGCAGCCGTGGCGCCCAGACGCTAGCCCTCGAACCCTAAGAGCGAGAACCCAGACATGGGCAATATCAAACAAGACGCCATGCCGGTAATCCGCGACCTGCGGGATTTCGACCAGCACTCCGGCAACCACCTCGAACGGTGGGTGTTCAACTATCGGCCGCTGTTCATGCTGCTGATGGCGATGGCCACCGTGGTGCTGGGTTTCATGGCCGTGACACGCCTGGAGCTGCGCCCAAGCTTCGAAAAAATGATTCCGCAGAGCCAGCCGTACATCCAGAATTTCCTGGAAAACCGCCAGTCGTTGCGTGGCCTGGGCAACTCGGTGCGCGTGGTGGTCGAGAACACCCAGGGTGATATTTTCGACCCCGCTTACCTCGACGTACTCAAGCAGGTCAACGACCAGCTGTTCCTCACCGAAGGCGTTGACCGCGCATGGATGAAATCCCTGTGGAGCCCGGCGGTACGCTGGACCGAAGTCACCGAGGATGGTTTCCAGGGTGGCCCGGTGATGCCCGATACCTATTCCGGTCAGCCTGAACAAATCGAGCAACTGCGCCAGAACATCTCCCGCGCCGGTCTGGTCGGCAGCCTGGTGGCCAGTGACTTCAAGTCGAGCATGCTGATCGTGCCGTTGCTGGACAAAGCCGCCGCCGGTGGTCAGCCCATCAACTATCACGCGTTCTCGCAGATGCTCGAAGAGCAGTTGCGCGACAAGATCGAATTCGCCGGCGACAGCGCGGCGCGCAAATCCGGGGAAGAGGGCAAGGGCCAATACAAGGTTCGGGTAATCGGCTTCGCCAAACTGATGGGCGACCTGATCGATGGCCTGATTCAGGTGATGATGTTTTTCGGCCTGGCAGTCATCACTTCGCTGGCGATCATCTATGCCTACACCCGTTGTGTGCGCAGCACGTTGCTGGTGGTCGGCTGCTCGCTGATTGCGGTGGTCTGGCAACTGGGTATCGTCGCCTGGCTCGGTTATGCCATCGACCCGTACTCGGTGCTGGTGCCGTTTTTGATCTTCGCCATTGGTGTGTCCCACGCCGCACAGAAGATGAACGGCATCATGCAGGACATCGCCCGAGGCACTCACAAACTGATCGCCGCGCGCTATACCTTCCGCCGCCTGTTCATCGCCGGCGTCACCGCGTTGCTGGCCGACGCCGTGGGTTTTGCGGTGCTGATGCTGATCGACATTCCGGTGATCCAGGACCTGGCGATCACCGCCAGCATCGGCGTCGCCGTGCTGATCTTCACCTCGCTGTTGCTGATGCCGGTGGCGCTGTCCTATGTCGGTGTTGGCGCCAAGGCTGCCGAGCGCGCGTTGAAAATCGACACCCGTGCCGAACACCACAAGGGCTTCGGCAAACTCTGGGACCTGCTCGACCGCTTCACCACCGCCAAGTGGGCGACCGGCGCAGTATTGGTCGCCGTGTTGATGGGCATCGGCGGCTTCATGGTCAGCCTCAACCTGAAGATCGGCGATCTCGAAAGCGGTGCGCCGGAGCTGCGTGCCGACTCGCGCTACAACCGCGACAACGCCTACATCACCCAGCATTACGCGCTGTCCAGCGACCTGTTCGCGGTGATGATCAAGACCGCGCCGGAAGGCTGCCTGAACTACAAGACGTTGGTCCTTGCCGATCGTTTGGCCTGGGAGCTGCAACAGTATCCAGGCGTACAGGCGACGACCTCGCTGGTCAACGCCGTGCGGCAGATCACTGCCGGCACCTATGAAGGCAACCCCAAGCTCAACAGCATCCAGCGTAACCAGGACGTGCTCAACTACGCCGCGCAGCAGGCCTCGGTCAACTCGCCTGAGCTGTTCAACAACAACTGCTCGCTGATGCCGGTGATCACGTTCCTCAAGGATCACAAGGCTGAAACGCTGGATGCGGTGGTGGCGATTGCCGACAAGTTCGCCAAGGAAAACAGCACCGAAGATCGTCAGTTCCTGTTGGCGGCCGGCAGCGCTGGCATCGAAGCGGCGACCAACATCGTCGTGCGCGAAGCCAATCGCACCATGTTGCTGTACGTCTACGCGGCGGTGACGCTGTTTTGCCTGATCACCTTCCGCAGCTGGCGCGCCACGTTGGTGGCGTTGTTGCCGCTGGTACTGACCTCGATCCTTTGCGAAGCGCTGATGGTCGCCATGGGGATCGGCGTAAAGGTTGCGACCTTGCCGGTGATCGCCCTCGGCGTGGGCATCGGTGTTGACTACGCCTTGTACCTGCTCAGCGTGCAACTGCACTTCCAGCGCCAGGGCTTGCCGTTGTCCCAGGCCTACCGCAATGCTGTGTCCTTCACTGGCCGGGTGGTCGGGCTGGTGGGCATCACCCTGGCGGCTGGCGTGGTGTGTTGGGTCTGGTCGCCGATCAAGTTCCAGGCCGACATGGGCATCCTGCTGACCTTCATGTTCCTGTGGAACATGCTGGGTGCGCTGGTGCTGATTCCTGCCCTGTCTTATTTCCTGTTGCGCGAACGGGCGCTGGCGCCCGGCCCTGTTGCGCAAGCCGACAACACCGAAATCTCTCAACGTCCGGGCATGCCTCATGCCCTGACCACTTCCGAGTAAGCCAACGATGTCTGATTACAAAGCTCCTTTGCGTGACATGCACTTCGTACTCAACGAGGTTTTCCAGGTGTCCCGGTTGTGGGCCAAATTGCCTGGCCTGGCCGAGGTGATCGATGAAGAAACGGCCGCCGCGATCCTCGAAGAAGCCGGCAAGATCAGCGCCGAAGTGATTGCACCGCTGAACCGCAGCAGCGATGAACAAGGCTGCACCTGGAGCAATGGCTCGGTGACGGCACCGGATGGTTTTGCCGCCGCCTACAAGGCTTTTGCCGAAGGTGGCTGGGTGGGCGTAGGTGGCGATCCACGGTTCGGCGGCATGGGCATGCCCAAGGCCATTTCGGCCCAGGTCGAAGAGATGGTCAATTCGGCCAGCCTGTCCTTCGGCCTGTACCCGATGCTGACGGCCGGCGCGTGCCTGTCGATCAATGCTCACGCCAGCGAAGCACTGAAAGCCACCTACTTGCCGAACCTGTACGACGGCACCTGGACCGGCTCGATGTGCCTGACCGAAGCGCATGCCGGCACAGACCTGGGCCTGATTCGCACCCGTGCCGAACCTCAGGCCGACGGCAGTTTCAAGATCAGCGGCAGCAAGATATTCATCACCGGCGGTGAGCACGACCTGACCGAAAACATCATTCACCTGGTACTGGCGCGCTTGCCGGATGCACCGGCGGGACCGAAAGGCATTTCGCTGTTCCTGGTGCCCAAGGTGCTGGTCAATGCCGATGGCTCGCTGGGTGAGCGTAACTCGCTGTCCTGCGGTTCCATCGAGCACAAGATGGGCATCAAGGCCTCCGCCACATGCGTGATGAACTTTGACGGTGCCACCGGCTGGATCGTCGACGCACCTAACAAAGGGTTGGCGGCGATGTTCACCATGATGAATTACGAACGTCTGGGCGTGGGTATTCAGGGCCTGGCGCAAGGCGAACGCTCTTACCAGAACGCCGTCGAATACGCCCGTGACCGTCTGCAAAGCCGTTCGCCGAGGGGCGCGCAGAACAAGGACAAAGCCGCCGATCCGATCATCGTTCACCCGGATGTACGACGGATGCTGTTGACCATGAAGGCCTTGAACGAAGGCGGGCGGGCGTTTTCCAGCTACGTGGCCCTGCAGCTGGATACCGCCAAGTACAGCGAAGACGAGTCAATCAGCAGTCGCGCCCAGGAACTGGTGTCGCTTCTGACCCCTGTGGCCAAGGCGTTCCTCACCGACATGGGGCTGGAAACCACCGTGCATGGCCAGCAGATCTTCGGCGGCCATGGCTATATCCGCGAATGGGGCCAGGAGCAATTGGTTCGCGATGTGCGCATCACCCAGATCTACGAAGGCACCAACGGTATCCAGTCACTGGACCTGGCCGGGCGCAAAATCGTCGGCAGCGGCGGGGCGCTCTACCGGCTGTTCGCTTCGGAAATCCGCAACTTTACCGCTAATGCCTGCGCTGACCTCGGCGAGTTCACCAGGCCGTTGAACGCCGCCGTCGACACCCTCGACGAACTGACCGCATGGTTGCTGGACCGAGCCCAGAACAACCCGAATGAAATCGGCGCGGCTTCGGTCGAGTACCTGCACGTGTTCGGCTACACCGCGTACGCCTACATGTGGGCGCGAATGGCCAAAGCCGCCATGAGCACGCATTCCAAGGACGCGTTCTATGTCAGCAAACTGGCCACTGCACGCTTCTACTTCGCCCGTCTGCTGCCACGTATCCACTCGTTGAGCGCGTCGGCCAAGGCTGGCAGCGAATGCCTCTATAAATTGGATGCAGAGCAGTTCTGAGCCCACGTAAAAAAGGACCGGGAACCACAACCATGATGGCGACAAAAATAATTCCGCCCGCCGACGGCGCCTACGCCTATCCCTTGCTGATCAAGCAATTGTTGTTGTCCGGCGTGCGCTACGAGCCGGGCCGGGAAATCGTGTATGCCGACAAGCTGCGCTACAGCTACCAGACGCTCAACCAGCGGATACGCAAGCTGGCCAACGCCTTGACCGCTGCCGGCGTCAAGGCCGGGGACACGGTGGCCCTGCTTGACTGGGATAGCCATCGCTACCTGGAATGTTTCTTTGCCGTGCCGATGATCGGCGCGGTGCTGCATACCGTGAACATCCGTCTTTCGCCGGATCAGGTGCTCTTCACCATGAACCATGCCGAGGACGACCTGGTGCTCGTGCATGACGATTTCCTGCCTCTGGTTGAACAGATTCAGGGGCAGCTCAACACCGTCAAAGGTTACTTGCAGCTTACGGACGACACAGCCACTCCCACGTCGCTGCCGGTACTGGGGGAATATGAAAACCTGTTGGCCGGGGCCGCAGACCAGTACGACTTTGCCGATTTCGATGAAAACTCGGTGGCGACCCTTTTCTACACCACGGGCACTACCGGCGACCCTAAAGGCGTGTATTTCACCCATCGCCAATTGGTCTTGCACACCTTGAATGCCGTGGGCACTTTGGGCGTCTACCAGGGGTTGCCGCTGCTGCGCTCCGATGATGTCTACATGCCGATCACACCGATGTTTCACGTGCATGCCTGGGGTGTGCCCTATGTCGCCACCCTGATGGGCATCAAGCAGGTGTACCCCGGCCGCTACGAGCCCAACAGCCTGGTCAGGCTGTATCGAGAGCAGAAGGTTACGTTCTCCCACTGTGTGCCGACCATTCTGCAAATGATCCTGAACTGCGAGGAGGCGCAACGGACTCGTTTTGATGGCTGGAAAATGCTCCTGGGCGGCAGCGCGCTGACCTTGGGCATCGCCAGTGAAGCGAGTGCCAAAGGTATTCAGGTACACAGCGGTTATGGCATGTCGGAAACCTGCCCGTTGCTGTGCCTGACTTACCTGCGCGACGAAGACCTCGCACAATCCACGCAAGCCCAACTGGCGACCCGCATCAAGACTGGCACAACCGTGCCGATGGTCGACCTGAAAATCATCGATGCCAATGGCAATGACGTTGCCCATGACGGAGAGTCCCTGGGCGAGATCGTGGTGCGCGCGCCTTGGTTGACCCAAGGCTATTTGAAGGAGCCCGAAAAGGGGGCAGAGCTTTGGCACAACGGCTGGCTGCACACCGGCGACATGGCCTCCATTGACCCTTTGGGAGGGGTGGAAATCAAAGATCGAATCAAGGATGTCATCAAGACGGGCGGGGAGTGGATCAGCTCCCTGGAACTGGAAAGCCTGATCAGCGAACACCCGGCCGTCATGTCGGTCGCGGTCGTGGGCATTGCGGACGAGCAATGGGGCGAACGGCCGATGGCGCTGGTGGTGTGCGAGCCTGGGCACTACCTCGACCGCAAGATGCTGGAGGTGCACCTGCAAGGGTTTGTCGAGCGTGGCCGTATCAACAAATGGGCGATCCCCAAGCGGTTCAGGTTCGTCGCCGAGATCCCTAAAACCAGCGTCGGGAAGATTAACAAGAAGCTCATCCGGGAAAGCGAATCGAGCTGAAAGGCGCGGCGGATGCCACGTCAACCCTGACCACTGATCGCGAGGTCCGCTGTTTCATATCCGTCAAAGGGGATCATGCATCCAGATGCTTGATCCCTTTTTTCGTTTCAGGTCTGTGTAAGCGTCGCGGCGATGTCGTTGAGTCTGTCGCAATAACTCAGGGCAAGTAGCCGGCAGCCTGGACGAGGTGGTTGTCCTGCCCGGCAACGATGAGGTGCATGGGCACATGGGGTTGCTCATCAACAACGGAAGTGACCTCAAACCCACCCACTACCAGCGGCTGTCGCTCACACATTTCGGTCGACTCTCCCGCCAGTTTTTTCGCCATTTTCGCGTGGTTCGCTGCGATTTCGTTGAGAGTTGACACGTTACATCTCCGGGTAAAAGACCCAGCGCATGGCTGGCGTCCAAAATATTGATTTGATGGTTGTCGCGTCAGAATTACGTCGTTTCCGGGCGATTACGACCGGCGATTGCAATCCCTGCGCCAGAGGCTGTGGCAATTCTTTGTCGCGTCTACATTAGCGACGAATGGTGACATTTGGATGTGCTTGAATCGGGCGTAAACTGGCAGTGCTACTTCATCAGGAGGAGCCGGAGATGATTGCCGACCGAATGACCGCACAGACGTCCGCGGACAAAGCTGTCTGGGATCAATATTTTTGCGCTGCGCTGATTGCGGAAAGCAATCTGACGGCGCCGGTTGTAGGAGGGGCCACTCATGAGGACAGGCAGAATCTGTTGATTGAAAGAGCCAAGGCGCTCGCCGACAAAATGATGGATACGCGCCAGTGAATGGAAACACATGCATGTTCAACACCTCGGCCCAACCTTTTCAGGTTGGGCTTTTTCATGCCTGTCTCAACCCGACGTAAACCCAGTCCCGAACACCCCCGCGATTTTGTAGGAGCCAGGCTTGCCGGCGAAGGCGCCCGTGAAATCGCCATCGCCGGCAAGCCGGCTCCTACAGGTTTTTAGCGTGAACCCCAATCCCGAATCCCCCGCGATGTTGTAGGAGCCAGGCTTGCCGGCGAAGGCGTCCGCCAGATCGCCATCGCCAGCAAGCCGGCTCCTACAGGTTTAGCGTGAACCCCCAATCCCGAATCCTCCCCCGATCCGTAGGAGCCGGCTTGCTGGCGATAGCGCCCGCAAGACCGCCATCGCCGGCAAGCCGGCTCCTACAGGTTTGGCGTGAACCTCAATCCCGAATCCTCCCGCGATTTTGTAGGAGCCGGCTTGCCGGCGATGGCGTCCGTGAGATCGCCATCGCCAGCAAGCTGGCTCCTACAGGGTTGGCGTGCGCTGCAAATGCGGGCGAGGTCTTATATTTCTAAAAGATATAAATAGATAATTATATATTCCTTTTAATGTCGTTCCGGGAGGTGCACTTTGGGCGCCTGCACATCCGTTCGGATGCGTTCGACATCACACAGGAAGCCGCATCATGACCATCAAAGCGATCAACGTTCGCAACCAGTTCAAGGGCGTCATCAAGGAAATCGTCGAAGGCGAAGTGGTCTCGGAAATCGATGTGCAAACCGCATCCGGGATCGTCACCTCGGTGATTACCACCCGCTCGGTGCGCGACCTCGAATTGAGGGTGGGCAGTGAAGTCATCGCCTTCGTCAAATCCACCGAGGTCTCGATTGCCAAGCTCTGAATCGACGTTCAAGAAAACGACAGGCCCTGGCTCGCGCGGATCAGGTCATAGGCCTTGCGCGCGATCAGGTTGGCGGTGTTAGGCCGGATCCACAGGTAGTAAGTGACGTCCGGCAGTCGCGGCAATCCATCATTTTCACCCAGCACACGCATGTCCGGGCCGAGCATTTCCATGCTTCGGGGGGTGACCCCCAGCCCCGCGCGCGTCGCCGCTTTAATGCCGATCAGGTTCGACGCCAGGTACGCCTGGCGCCAGGGAATGTTCGCGCGTTCCAGCGCTTCCAGCGCATAGCGTCGATAGATGCTCGGCTCATCCACGAGAATCAGCGGCAAGGGTTCGCCGGGGTTGTGCAGGTATTGCGCCGAGCAAATCCACCACACCGGCGAGGTGCGCAAGGCAAAGCCTTCGAGGTTCGGGTCTTCGCGAGTGGAAATCACCATGTCGACCTTGCCCCGGTGCAGGTCTTCCATCAGGAACGGGCTGCGACCGACGTCGATTTCCAGACGCAAGCGCGGTGCCGAGCGAGCGATGTGGCTGAGGATCGGCGGCAGGATCGTGTCGGCGATGTCATGGGGCGAGCCGATGCGCAACACGCCGCTCAAGCTGCTTTCACGCAGGGAACTCAAGGCTTCGTCGTTGAGCGAGAGCATTTGCCGTGCGTGGCGCAGCAACTGCAGCCCGGCTTCCGTCAGTTGTTTTTGCCGCCCGCGTTTCTCGAACAGATTCACCCCGACCTGTTGCTCCAGGCGTTGCATGTGTTGGGTGACCGACGATTGCGTGCGGTCCAGTTGTGCGCCGGCCTCGGCAAAACTGTGGTGATCCACCACCGCGATGAAAGTGCGCAGCAATTCGAGATCAAGCGTGGGCAGGGTCGACATGGGCGTTTCCAGGGCTGTTTTTACATCACGAGTTTAAACATAAGCATTAAGAATCGTTATGTGTTTTTTCTGAGTTATTCAGTGTGAATGGGGTTCTAAGCAACAAATTCAGGGGTTGTGGCCATTCTGCCTTTCAGCGCTAAACGCCAAGTTATAACGATATTAGATATTTGAATTTCCGTTACACCAACGCTGTACCTAGGATCCCCCACATCAGGTCGGGGGACGCCGATCATCCATGAGGGGGAAAAACCATGTTGTTCGAGCGCACACCTGTAAAACGAATATTGCCTGTGATGTTGGGCGCCCTGATCTCACTGGCCGCCAGCACGGCTGCCCAGGCTGACGCGACGCTGGACAAGATCGAGCAGCGTCATGCGCTGGCGGTCGGCGTGCTGTTGTCGGGCGGCCCGTTTGGCGGGATAGATCCGGCTACCCAGAAGCCGCGCGGCTTGAACGTCGAGCTCGCTCAGGAACTGGGTCGCCAGTTGGGCGCTGAAGTAGAACTGGTGCCCGTCTTGCCGGCCAACCGCGTGCAGTTTCTGCAGCAGGGCAAAGTCGATTTGCTGATCGCCAACATGGAATGGACGGCGGAACGCGGTGAGATTCTCGGTTTTGTGCCCACGCCGTTTTACCGGGTTGGCGGCACCGCTGCGGTGCTCAAGGACAGCAAGATCAGCCGTTGGGAAGACCTCAAGGGGCAGCCGGTCTGCACCTCGCAAGGCAGCAGCTACGTCAAGCCGCTCACCGAGTTGGGCGTCGAGATCAAAGCTTTCAAGAGCTCGTCGGAATCCTTGCTGGCGTTGCGCGGCAATAACTGCGTCGCCGCCGTGCACGACGCCACGCTGGTCAATCCATTGATCGCCGACAGTGCCGAATGGAAAGACTACCGGGCGATCTCCCCGGAACTGAACCCGGCGCCCTCGGTGATCTGGACACGTCGCGGCGAAAGCGACACCCAGGCCAGGCTCGACCCGATCGTCAAGGAACTGCACCGCAGCGGCTGGCTGATCGAAGCGCAGACCCGCAACCGCATCACGCCCGCGTCACCGGCGCTGGTCGAGTTGCAAAAGAAGTTTCAGGCCAACGGCGCCTGATTCAACTCATCGTCTTCACTACGCCGGCGCATTGCGCGACGGCTGTTCAAGGTAGTCGCGCATGAATCGCTATTTTTCCGTAAAAACCCTGTCCTCGCTTTGCCTGGCCGGCGCTGTCGTGTTGGGCGCGAGCCTGGCTCAAGCCGATGCCACGCTGGACAAGATCGAGCAGCGCCACGCCATCAGTGTCGGGGTGATTCTCAGCGGGCCGCCGTTCGGCACCATCGACCCGAAGACGGGCGAGCACCTGGGCTACAACGTCGAACTGGCCAAAGGCGTTGCCAAGGCCTTGGGTGTCGAAGCCAACACCGTCTCGGTCCTGGCGCCGAACCGCGTGCAGTTTTTGCAGCAGGGCAAGGTCGACATCCTGATCGCCAACATGCAGTTCACCGACGAGCGCGCCGAGATCCTCGATTACGTGCCCACGCCTTATGAAGAGGTGGGCGGCGCGGCGTTGATTCGCAAAGGCTCGGGCATTACCCAATGGGCCGACCTCAAGGGCAAGCCGGTGTGCGTGTCCCAGGGCAGCAACTTCATCAAGCCGTTGCAGGAAACCTACGGCGCCGAGATCAAGGCGTTCCGCAGCCAGTCCGAGTCGCTGTTGTCGCTGCGCGGCAATGGCTGCGTGGCGGCGGTGCATGTCAGCCCGACCATGCATGCGTTGTTGAGCGATGCCGAGTGGGCCGGTTATGAAATCCCGCTGCCGGGTGATTTGATCCCCTCCAACTCGGTGATCTGGTTGCGCAAAGGCGAGCACGATACCCAGGCGAAACTCGATGCCATCGTGCGCGACTGGCACCGCAGTGGCTGGTTGATCGAACTGGGCGAACGCACCGGCATGGCGCCGTCTCAAGCCCTGCGTGACTTGCACGAAAAATATCGCAACGCCGCGCCGCTGGCGGTGCTGCCATGAGTCAGGGGTTGTTCGCGGACTTGCAGCAACTACTCGGCGCCAGCCATGTGCAGAGCAGCGAAGAGGCCGCGCCGTACCTGACCGATAAACAGGGCCGTTACGTCGGCCAGGTCATTGCCGCCGTGCACCCGGCCAATACCGAAGAGGTCGCGGCAGTGGTCCGCGCCTGCGTGGCCGCCGATACACCCGTGGTGGTGCAGGGCGGCAACACTGGCCTGATGGGCGGCGCCACCCCGGACGCCAGCGGCCATGCGGTGTTGCTGTTGCTGGATCGCCTGAACCGGGTGCGCGTCGTGGACACCGACAACGACACGCTGACTGTCGAAGCCGGCTGCATTCTGCAAAACGTGCAGGACGTCGCCCGTGAGGCCGGTCGCCTGTTTCCTCTGAGCCTGGGCGCCGAAGGCAGTTGCACGATTGGCGGTAACCTCGGCACCAACGCCGGCGGCACCGCCGTGTTGCGCTACGGCAATACCCGCGAACTGACGCTGGGGCTGGAAGTGGTGACCGCCGAGGGTGAAATCTGGAATGGCCTGCGCGGTCTGCGCAAGGACAACACCGGTTATGACCTGCGCGACCTGTACATCGGCAGTGAAGGCACCCTCGGCATTATCACCGCCGCCACGCTGAAACTGTTCCCGCTGCCCAAGGCACAAGCCACGGCGTTGCTGGCCTTCGACTCGCTGGCGCAGGCGGTGCAATTCCTGTCCCATGCCCGCGCCGGGTTTGGCGCCAGCCTCACCGCTTTTGAACTGCTCAGTGCCGATTGCCTGGCGTTGCTGCGCGAGCAATTTCCCGAGGGGCCGCAACCTTTTATCGGTGTCAGCCAACCCTGGTTCGCGTTGCTGGAACTCTCGGATAACCACAGCGAAACTCACGCCCGCGAAGCCTTTGAAGTGGTGCTCGGCGATGCGTTCGAAAAAGACTTGCTGGCCAATGCGCTGATCGCCGAAAGCCTCGCGCAAAGTGAAGCGCTTTGGCTGTTGCGCGAGAACATGAGCGAGGCGCAGAAACGTGCCGGCCGCAACATGAAGCACGACATCTCGGTGCCGATTTCCCAGGTCGTGGCGTTCGTCAGCCACACCGATGCGCTGTTGCAGGCGCACTTTCCCGGTGTCCGGCATTTCACCTTCGGCCATCTGGGCGACGGCAACCTGCATTACAACGTCGCTCATCCGCTGGATTCGACGGTGGATGCGCACATGGCGAACTACGCGGCGCTCAGCCTGCTGGTTCACGACAGCGCCCATGCCCACGGCGGCTCGATCAGCGCCGAACACGGCATCGGCCAACGCAAGCTGGGCCTGCTGGATCGCTACAAAAGCCCGGTGGAGCTGGATCTGATGCGGCGCATCAAGCAAGCGCTGGACCCAAAAAATCTGCTCAATCCGGGCAAGGTCGTGGAGGTTGCCCAGCCATGACACTAAGACTTTCCAGGCGAGTGCAGCGTGTGTCCTTGTCGGCCAACGCCGCCGCCAAATCCCGCGCTACCGAGTTGCGCGAAGCCGGTCGCGACATTCTCGACCTGACCACCGGCGAGCCGGATTTCGACACGCCCGAACACATCAAGCAGGCGGCATATGCCGCCATCGCCGCCGGTGCCACCAAGTACACGCCGACGCCGGGCGTGAAGGCTTTGCGACTTGCTGTGCAGCGCAAGCTCCAGCGCGAAAACGCTCTGGAGTATTCGCTGCCCTCCATCGTGATTGCCAACGGTGCCAAGCAAATCATCTTCAACGCCTTTGCCGCGACCCTCGACGAGGGCGATGAAGTGCTGGTGCCCACGCCGTACTGGCCGTCGTTTCCGGACAGCGTGCGTTTCAACGGTGGCGAGCCGGTGTTTATCGAATGCGGTCTGGAGCAGGGCTGCAAGCTGACAGCCGCGCAACTGGAGCAACACATCGGCGAGCGCACGCGCTGGTTGATCCTCAACGGCCCTGGCAATCCCAGCGGCGCGGTTTACAGCGCGGCCGAGTTGCAGGCGCTCGCCGAGGTGCTGCGCCGTCATCCGCAGGTGTTGATCCTGCTGGATGAACTCTATGAGCACATCCGTTTCGACGGTCAGCCGCCGCAGAGCCTGCTCAATGTCGCGCCGGATCTGCAAGCGCGCTGCCTGCTGGTCGGTGGTGTGTCCAAGACCTACGCGATGACGGGTTGGCGCATCGGTTTCGGTGCCGGACCACAACTGCTGACGGGCGCCATGGCGGTCGTGCAGTCGCAATCGACTTCCGGGGCTTCCTCGGTGGGGCAAGCGGCCGCATTGGCGGCCTTTGACGGAGGACTGGATTTCCTGCCCGAGCACGTTGCGGCTTATCAACTGAGAAGGGATGTGTTGGTGGGTACGTTGCGCGACGTAGACGGTCTCGAAGTGCTTGAGCCTCAGGGTGGTTTCTTCGTGTTTGTGCGCTGCGCCGGTTTGCTGGGCCGTTATCGTCCTGACGGCATCCGTTTGAACAGCGACGCCGACGTCGTCGAGTATTTGCTGGAGGAGGGCGTGGCCGGGGTGGCGGGCAGTGCTTATGGCCTGTCGCCGTGGTTCCGCCTGTCCATCGCCACCGCGACCGACAGCGTGGCTGAAGCCGGACGCCGCATTGCCCGGGCCTGCGCGCAACTGCGGGGTACGGCATGAGTCACTGGCTGGAGCTTTTCGTCCACTGGAGCGCCGGATTCGGCCTGAACTACAGCTTTCTGCTGGATGCCTACCAACGCGGCACCCTGGTGCAGGGTGCGCTGACCACGGTGCTGTTGTGCCTGTTCACCATCGTCGGCAGTTTGCTCGCCGGCGTGGGATTGGCGGCGATGCTGACGTCGGGCAAGCCGTGGCTGGCGAAACCGGCGCGGGTGTTCGTCGAAGTCACCCGCAACACGCCGACGCTGGTGCAACTGTATTGCGCCTTCCTGGTGCTGAACATGTTGCTGACCCAGGCCGTCGGCGCGGCGAACCCGCTGACGCCGTTCGCCTGGGTGGTGATCGTGATCTCGCTGCACAAGGGCGCATTCCATGCCGAAGCCTTGCGAGCCGGCATCGAGGCCGTGCCGAGCGTGACGCTGGAAGCGGCCAGTTCCCTGGCGTTCAACGCTCGGCAGTTGTTGTGGAACGTGCAACTGCCGCTGGCCTTGCGCTTCGCTTTGCCATCGCTGATCAACAACCTGATTGACCTGGTGAAAATGACCGCCGTCGCCTCGGCGATTGCCGTGGGCGATATCACCTACGCGTCGATCATGATCTGGACCCAGAGCGATAACGTGCTGGAACTGATGATCCTGATTCTGAGCTTTTTCGGTCTGCTGAGTTTTATCGTCAATTGTGTGGGGCGCTACCTCGAAGCGCGCCTGAGGATGCCCGGCTATGGCCATTGAATCGTCCGTCACCGCGCCGGTGACCTGGCCACGGCGGCATGTCGGCAAATTGTTGCTGCTGATCTTCATCGTGCCCGGGCTGCTGTGGTTTGCCCCGCAAAGCCCGGTGCTGAAGGCGCTGCTGCAATGGTCGCCAGCCCTGGCCGTGGGCTTCGGGCAAAACATTCTGATCAGTCTGGTCGCCATTGCGCTGGGGTCGGTGCTGGGGTTGCTGGTGGGCGCACTGGCGTTGTCGCCGCTGCGTCTGCTGCGCTTGCCCGCGCGGATCTGGGTGCAGATTTTCCGCAATGCGCCGTGGCTGGTGCTGATCTATTTCACCACCTATGTGTTCCCGTTCGAGATCAAGATCGGCAGCGCCTACATCTCGTTCCCAGACTGGGTCAAGGTGACCATTGGCCTGGCCTTGCCAGCAAGCGCCAACGTCGCGGAAATCTTCCGTGGCGCCATCGCTTCGATCCCGAGCACACAGTGGGAATCGGCCCGTTCGCTGGCGTTCACACGTGGGCAGATTTTCCGCTCGATCATCCTGCCGCAGTGCTTCAAACGCATGTTGCCGCCGTGGATGAACCTGTATGCGGTGATCACCATGGGCACGGCGCTGGCCTCGCTGGTGGGTGTGCATGACGTGATCGACACCGCCCAGATCGCCAGCAACACCGTGAACATGACCGGCTTCACCGTGGTGATTTACCTGAGCCTGCTGGTGCTGTTCTTCGCGTATTGCTACCCGATTTCCCGTCTTACCCAACGCCTGGAGCGACGTTATGCCTTCTACTGAAACCGTCGCCGAGCCTCTGGTCAGCCTGCGCGATTTGCACCTGTCGTTCGCCAATAATCCGGTGCTCAAAGGCATCGACCTCGACGTTCATCGTGGGCAGGCGGTGTCGATCATCGGCCCGTCCGGTTCCGGCAAATCGACCATCCTGCGCTGCATCACCGGGTTGTTACAGCCCCAGCGCGGCAGCATCCGCGTCGGCACCACCGAGGTGCATACGCTGGCGCAGGAAGCCCAGCGCATCGAGTTGCGCAAGCGCGTGGGGTTTGTCTTTCAGCAGTACAACCTGTTCCCGCATTTGTCGGTGCTGGAGAACCTGGTGATTGCGCCGCGCAAGGTGTTGGGGCGCAGCCGCATCGAGGCCGAAAAAGAAGCGCGTGCCTTGCTGGCGAAAGTGCGCATGGAGCACAAGGCTGATGCCTATCCGGGGCAACTGTCCGGCGGCCAGCAACAACGTGTGGCGATAGCCCGGGCGCTGGCGATGCGCCCGGAATTGATCCTGTTCGATGAAGTGACCTCGGCCCTTGACCCGGAAACCGTCGGCGAAGTGCTGACGGTGATTCGCGAGCTGACCGAAGAGGGCATGACCTGTGTGTTGGTCACCCACGAAATGCGCTTCGCCGAAGAGATCAGCGACATCGTCTACTTCACCGAAAACGGCGTGATCGTCGAACACGGCAGCGCCGCACAGATTTTCCAGCACCCGAGCAGCGAGCGCACCCAGGAATTCCTGCGCCATGCCTTGGGTGATCCGGGACGCCGTCCCGCCGTTGCCAACGATCCGTATCTGCTGACCAACCTGGGTCGCTACAGCCTGTCCGTCTAATACCGAGGAGCCTGTCCATGAGTACCGAAAACCGTGCCGCCGTCATTGAGGATTTCCTGAAGAAAATCCGTGTCATCAACCAACGCGGCGTCGACCGCGCCGCGCTGGTGGAGATCGTCTCCCTGCTGGAAGCCCTGGCCGAGCGCCGGGATCTGTTCAATTTCGACGCTTTTCCCGCGCCAGTGCCGGGGCAGGGCAGCACCGCGTTTCGCTACCGTCTGAATGACGACGGCGACACGCCGACGCTGTACCTGAACTCGTTGTTGCCGGGCAAAAGCACGCTCCCGCACAACCACGAAACCTGGGCGATCATCAGCGCCGTCGAAGGCCAGGAGATCAACTACGTCTATGGTCGCGATGACGAAGGCCGCGAGCCAGGTTTCACCACCCTGCACCTGCAAAAGGAAGTGGTCGTGCAACCCGGCACGTCGATTTCGTTTCTCGGTGAAGACCTGCACGGCATTCGCGTTGAAGGCGAGAGTGCGACCTTGCATTTCCATCTCTACGGCTTGCCGCTGGAGTCGCTCAACGGCCGTTATGGCGTCGAAGCGGACGGGCGCATTCTCAATTACAACGCCTCGCAAATGGCGCCGTCGATCAAGGCCTACGCATGATCGATTTGTACTACTGGCCGACCGGCAACGGCTTGAAGATCGGCATCCTGCTCGAAGAACTCGGGCTGGATTACCGGGTGGTGCCGATCAACATCCGCGAGGGCGAGCAGAAGCAGGAGGCGTTCCAGCGGATCAGCGCCAATGGGCGGATCCCGGCGATTGTCGACCATGCACCCGAGGGTTTGAGCGAACCGCTGAACCTGTTCGAATCCGGCGCCATTCTCAATTACCTGGCCGATAAGGCCGGGCGTTTTCTGCCCGCTGCCGGCAGCGTCGAGCGGCAGAAAGTCCAGGAATGGCTGTTCTGGCAGGTGGGGCATATCACGCCGTACCTGAGTCAGTTGCAGGTGTTCAAGGAGAAGGCGCCGCAACCGATTCCGTTCGCTCTCGACCTGCTCAATGCCGAAGCGACGCGGCTGTATCGGGTGCTGGAAACGCGTCTGGCTGACGTGCCGTATGTAGCGGGCGAGTACTCCATTGCCGACATGGCGATTTTCCCGTGGATCCAGCCGCAACGTCAGGGCCAGGACCTGGCGGACTTCCCGCACATCCACGCCTGGCGCGAACGCCTCAAGGCACGGCCGGCGATTCAGCGTGCGTATGCGAAGGGCCGCGACGTGGCGGCCAATGAGCGCTCTCTGGCGCTTCAATAATTTCTTTTTCAAGCGGGACTTCCATGAGCCAGACCGTAACCCCAGGGCAATTGCAACAGTGGCTGTTCGACGGGCAGGAAATCGCCCTGTTTGATGTGCGCGAACACGGCCAGTATGGCGAGGCCCATCTGTTTTTCGGGGTCAATCTGCCCTACAGCCGACTGGAACTGGAGGCTCGGCGGCTGGCGCCGAACCTTCAGGTGCGGCTGGTGATCTATGACCAGAGTGGCGGCGATGTCGCCACGCGTTCTGCCCAGCGTCTTCAGGCGTTGGGGTATGAGCGCGTGCACGTTCTCGAGGGTGGCGCCGATGGCTGGCAGGCTGCCGGTTATCAGCTGTTTGCCGGCGTGCATGTGCCGTCCAAGGCGTTCGGCGAATTGGTGGAGGAGGCCAGCCACACGCCGCATGTCACCGCGCAGCAGTTGGCCGAATGGCAAGGCCGTGGCGAGCCGCTGGTGGTGCTGGACGGTCGGCCGTTCGATGAATACCGCAAGATGACCATTCCCGGTTCCGTGTGCTGCCCGAATGGTGAACTGGGTTATCGCATCCATGATCTGGTGCCGGATGACACCACGCCAATCGTGGTCAATTGCGCCGGCCGGACCCGCAGCATTATCGGCGCGCAAACGCTGATCAACCTGGGCTTGAAGAATCCGGTCTACGCGTTGGAGAACGGTACTCAGGGCTGGTACCTCGAAGATTTTCAGCTGGAGCACGGCAGCAGCCGTCGTTATGCCGATGCCGTGTCTGTTGCGCCCTTGGCCGCACAGCGTGTGGCCGCTGCCGGACTGGCGGAGCGGTCTGGGGTGAAAACCGTTGTGGCCCAGCAAGTCGCGCAGTGGGCCGAAGAGGTCGGGCGCAGTCTGTTTCTGTGCGACGTGCGCACTGCCGAGGAGTTTGCCGCTGGCAGTCTGCCCGGTTCACAACACACGCCGGGCGGGCAGTTGATTCAATCCACCGACCTGTATGTCGGCGTGCGTCAGGCGCGGTTGGTGCTGATCGACAGCGATGGTGTGCGTGCGCCGATTGTCGCGAGCTGGCTGCGCCAGTTGGGGCATGAGGCGTATGTGCTTGAAGGTGGCGTGAGCAGCGATCTGGCGTTGCCCGAGGCCGAAGTTGCCGCCCCTGAGGCATTGCCATCGATCTCGGTGCAGGCACTGTCTGACGCGTTGAAGGACGACACCGTCGCGCTGATCGATTTGCGCCCGAGCATGACCTTTCGCAAGGGCCATATTGCCGGCTTTCGCTGGTCGATTCGTTCGCTGCTCGCGACGCACGTAGCCGGTGAGCACCGGCCATTGGTCTTGGTGGCCGATGATCCATTGCTGGCCGCATTCGCGGCGCAGGAATTGCCGGAAACCCAGCGCGCACAACTGCGACTGCTGGAAGGCGGACTCGCTGCCTGGCGTGCGGCCGGATTCACCGTGCAGGAAAGTCCGGACACGCCGGCCAATGAACAGTGCATCGATTTCCTGTTCTTCACCCATGATCGGCACTCCGGCAACAAGGACGCGGCGCGGCAGTACCTGGCCTGGGAAATCGGCTTGCTGGCGCAGATGAGCGACGATGAGATCGCCAGTCTCAAACCGCTGCAACCTCACGCCACCGAGGACGCGCGGGTACGCACACGCCTGGTCCATTCGGCACGCACGGAGCAGGGCAGTGGCGGTCGTTCGGTCAACGTGCCGGTCACCCGTCTGAGCACGGTACTGTTCGACAACCTCGCGCAAATGCGTGACGCCCGTGCCCGCCGTGACACCGAGCGGGTGTTGAGTTACGGCGCGCGCGGCAATCCAACCGCGTTCGCCCTCGAAGACCTGGTCACCGAACTGGAAGGCGGTTATCGCACGCGACTGTTCGGCACCGGGCTGGCGGCGGTCGCGCAGACGTTTCTGGCCTACCTGCGCCCCGGCGATCATGTGCTGATCACCGATGCGGTGTATGCACCGGTGCGGCGTCTGGCCCGGGAATTTCTTGAACCGTTCGGCATCCAGGTCAGCTACTTCGTCCCTGACGGCAGCGACTTGCAGGTGCAACTGCAAGCCAACACCAAAATGGTCTACACCGAAGTCCCGGGCTCCTTGCTGTACGAACTCTGCGACCTGCCGGCCATCGCCGCCCTGTGCAAACCGCGAGGCATTCTGCTGGCCGTCGACAACACCTGGGGCTCGGGTTACCTGTACCGACCGCTGACCCTCGGCGCGGACATCTCGATCATGGCGCTGACCAAGTACCTGTGTGGTCACAGTGATGTGGTCATGGGCAGCGTCTGCGTCCGCGAAGAAGTCTGGCAACCGCTGGCCTCCATGAGCGACACCTTTGGCGTCACCGTCAGCCCGGATGACGCCTATCTGGTATTGCGCGGCGCACGAACACTGGCACCGAGACTGGAGGTGCATGAGCGCCAGGCGCTGGAAATCGCCCATTGGCTGCAAGCGCAACCGCAGGTGAAACGGGTGTTCCATCCGGCATTGCCCGACCACCCTGGCCACACCTTGTGGCAACGGGACTTCAAGGGCAGCAACGGCTTGCTGTCCTTTGAGCTGAACGAGGCGGACGCCGCTTATGTCGAGCGCTTCATCGATGCGTTACAGCTGTTCGGATTGGGCGCGTCCTGGGGCGGTTTCGAAAGTCTGATCACCGTGGCCGACACCCAGGATCGCCAGAGTGCGGCGGACCGTTCATTGAATCCGGTGCTGCGCTTGCACATCGGGCTGGAGGATGTCGAGGCGTTGATTGAGGATCTGCAACGTGGTTTCGCTGCGATATCATGAAGACTCAGCGCACGGCTGAGTCTTCAGCACAGCGCCGGATCATCGGCCACCGGAAAGAACCGAATCATGCAAGACCGTACCTATCAACTGCTGGAAGTCGCCAACGGCAAACCGATCAAGCTCTGGACCGAAGGCGTTCCGGTAGAAAACGAAGCCAGGCAGCAATTGATCAACACCGCGAAGATGCCGTTCATCTTCAAGCACTTGGCGGTGATGCCCGACGTGCACCTGGGCAAGGGCTCGACCATCGGCAGTGTGATTCCTACCGTGGGCGCGATCATCCCCGCCGCAGTCGGGGTGGATATTGGCTGCGGCATGATCGCCGCGTGCACGTCGCTGACCGCCGCTGATTTACCGGACAACCTACATGGCTTGCGTTGCGCGATAGAGAAAGCGGTGCCCCATGGGCGCACCGTTGGTCGTGGGGTGCGGGACAAAGGTGCCTGGGACAGCGTTCCGAAACAGGCCGATCATGCCTGGTCTGCCTTGAACCCACGGTTCAAGGCGATTACCGATAAGTACCCGAAACTCGCCAGCACCAACAATCGAGGGCACTTGGGCACGTTGGGCAGCGGCAACCACTTCATTGAGGTGTGCCTGGATGAGGCCAATCGGGTCTGGTTCATGCTGCACAGCGGCTCACGCGGGGTTGGCAACGCCATTGGCTGCTTGTTCATTCAACTGGCCCAGGCCGACATGCGCCAGCACATCGCCAATTTGCCAGACCGTGACCTGGCTTACTTCGAAGAAGGCAGCCGGCATTTTGATGATTACGTTGAAGCCGTCGGTTGGGCCCAGGATTTCGCCAGGCAGAACCGTGCCTTGATGATGCAATCGGTGATTCAGGCGGCACGGAAAGTGATCGGCAAGCCGTTCGACGTCGCCCTGGAGGCGGTGAACTGCCACCACAACTACGTGCAGAAAGAGCGGCATTTTGGTCAGGAAATCCTGGTCACCCGCAAAGGCGCGGTGTCGGCGCAGAGGGGGGAGCTGGGGATCATTCCGGGATCGATGGGCGCGAAAAGCTTCATCGTTCGCGGGCTCGGCAACGAGCAATCGTTCTGCTCCTGTAGCCACGGTGCTGGCCGCACCATGAGCCGTACCAAAGCGAAAAGCCTGTTCACCGTCGAAGATCAGATCCGCGCCACCGCCCACGTCGAGTGCCGCAAGGATGCGGCGGTGATCGATGAAATACCGATGGCCTACAAAGACATCGACCGCGTGATGCACGCCCAACGCGAGCTGGTGGAAGTGCTGCATACCTTGCGTCAGGTGGTGTGCGTGAAGGGTTAGGCGCGGCCGCTACCGATACTTGATCACGATCCCTTTGAGTTTGCGTCCCTCAATGGTTCTTACATCGCGAGCCCACAGCGGCCCGTTGACATAAGCGCCCATCGGTTGGATATGGTCGTAGACCACCACCACGGCATCGCCACCGAGCTTGGCTGACTCGTCCCGAAGTTTTCCTTCTACCTGGGTGATCGGGGGGGCAGGATCAACGCTGGCATCGATCAGCACTTCACCCAATCGAATGTGCGGGCGAAGGGGTTCGGTACGCAACACCACGACTTCACTGGCCAGCGTCGGCGCGGGATGCTCGACACCCACATAAGCAGTGGTCTGGGCATCGACCGTGGCGCAACCACTCAACGCCAGCAGGGTTCCGGCGAGCGCTGTCGCCAGCAGCGATATTTTCAAACGGGTGGACCAGGGCGCGTCATGGGCAGGCATGGTGGGTTTCCTCCGACGGTTCTGCTGCGAGGCGGGGTGGCCTGTTGACGGTAGCAGACGGTCCGGGAGTGTCCAGAACGCCCAGCCTTTTCAGGTTGGGCGTTTGCTTGCCGGTAAAGTCACTGATCCTTTTCGCAATTGACCATCCACGACACACCAAACCGGTCGACCAGCATCCCGAAACGTGCGGCCCAGAAGGTCGCTTCCAGGGGCATTTGCACGCTGCCGTCTTCCGCCAATGCGTTGAAGACCCGTTCCGCCTCGGCAATGCTGTCGACGTTCAGCGAGACCGAACAACCGGCCATGTCATCCGTGGGGCGATCAGGTGTGGTGTCCGACCCCATGATCGCCTGATCGCCCACCGACAGGCGGGTATGAATGATCAGGTTGTGCAGGTCCGGCGCAAAGTGCTCGCGCGCCGGGCTTTCACCGAAGGTCATCATGACGTCGAGCTGGCCTTGAAGGGCCTGGGCATAGAAAGTGAACGCGGCTTTGCAGTCGCCGTTGAAGATGAGGTAGGGATTGATTTTCATTGTTTGCTCCCGTTGCCAACAGACGGTGGTGGGTTTTCCTGTAGGAGCGAGCTGGCTCGCGATGGTCTCCAGAACGCCGCGTTTATCCAGACCGCACGCTCCTACAACGGCATTAGCAAAGCCTTAGAGGTGGGGATTGGCAAAAATCGTTTAGATGTTTTTTCTATTGAAACGGTGCGGGTTATCGCTCAATCCACGACCACCGGGACATCGTCTTCGCCCAGGCAGACCGTCAACTGTTGACCGGCTTCGTTGAAGGCGCAGTGCGGTAACGACTGTTGCTTGAAAATGGCCATGGGCACACCGACAAACAAGATGAGCAGCGTGGTCGCCACGGCCATTCGCCCCGACATTGCAGAGCGTGACGGCGATGTTTTTGAGGCGCGGCTTTTGATCCTCGAGCGGGCATACAGGCCGCTGCACAGCAACACTGCGCCGAACAGCATGGCCACGCCGATCTCCTGTCGGCTGGTACTCAAAATCATTTGGTCGGCGTTTGCCGGATAGTTCAGTTGCCACCAGGCGCCAATGCCCACGGGCAAAAGCCCGGCGCTGATCCAGCCGTAGATTGATCCGGGCAAACGACACACAACGGCAAGCAACAGGCCGACGCTGGCAGCGCCCCAGCCCATCAGGTAAAGCTGGGTTGCCATGCCTCCCCCCATAAAAGTGCCGCCGACATCGATGGGCGTTATCAGCAACCAGTCAAAGGCGGCGATGTGCAGCGTCAGTACGAAGACGGCGATAGCGCTCAGGGGGTAGTAGAGCCATGACCAGAGGGTGCGGGGGCGGGATAACACACGAATTCCTTTTTGTGTTTGAGGGCGCGCCATTATGCGGCGTGGGTTTACGCTTTGCATCGGTGGCTCGCTCGATCCACTGAAACCGGTCTGGTTTCTCAGGCCGCTGCACGTGGTGCCGAGGGTCGCAGCAAACGCTCAATGGCCCCAGCCACGAGGTTTTCCAGCAGTTCATTACGCTCAGGCTCATCCAGCAGATGGTGCGCCAGCCAGCAGGGCGCGCTGTTCAGCAGATTGGCGATGGCATGTCCGGCGGCCTGTTGCGCCTGTTCACTGAGACGGGGTTTGGTCCCGAGCATCAGCAGCAATGTGCGTTCGTACTGTTCGCGCAACTGCCGAACGCGCGCCTGCTGTTCGTCATTCAGGCAGCCGCTGTCGCGTTCCACCAGACGAAAATGCCAGGGCATTTCCTGATGCAGATTCAAATGCGCGCGGATCAGGCTGTTGAGCCTGTCGCGCTTGGCCGGAGACTTTTGCTCGATGCGCCCCAGGGTTGCCAACAGCTCTTCGTAGAACTCCTCGATCAGGTCGAGCAGCAAGTGCTGTTTGCTGGGGTAATGGTGATACAACGAACCCGGGGAAAGCCCCAGGCACGTCGCGAGCTCACGCATGCCGACCTGACCGAAACCTTTGCTGGCAAACAGCTCCAGCACCTTGTCGCGGTACTCGGCGAAACGTGAGCAACGCTCAGGCATAGGCATGGAAGCCACGCCCCGTCTTGCGTCCCAGATAACCGGCGGCAACCATTTCCTTGAGCAGTGGCGCGGGGCGGTATTTGCTGTCGTTGAAGCCGTCGTAGAAGGCTTCAAGAATCGCCAGCACGGTGTCCAGGCCAATCAGGTCGGCCAGTGCCAGCGGGCCGATGGGCTGGTTGCAACCCAGGCGCATCCCGGCGTCGATGTCTTCGGCGCTGGCCAGGCCTTCCTGAAACACCAGGATCGCTTCGTTGATCATCGGTACCAGAATCCGGTTGACCACAAAGCCCGGACGGTTACCGGCGGTGATCGCGGTTTTGCCCAGGGTGGTTGCCATGTCCAGCGCCAGGGCGTGGGTTGCGTCGCTGGTTTGTAGGCCGCGAATCACTTCGATCAGGCCCATCACCGGCACCGGATTGAAGAAGTGCAGGCCGATGAAGCGCTCAGGCTGGCTGACGCTGGCGGCAAGTTGGGTGATCGACAGTGACGACGTATTGGAGGCGATCACACACTCGGCGCTGACCTGTGCGGCGATTTGTTGCAGCACGCGCAGTTTCAGGTCGAGGTTTTCGGTGGCGGCTTCGATCACCAGTTGCACGTTGTGCAAGCTGCTGTAGTCGGTGCTGGTGCGGATCTTGTCGAGGGCGGCGAGCTTTTGAGCTTCTGTCAGCGTGTCCTTGGCAACTTGCCGGTCGAGGTTTTTGCCGACGGTCGCAACAGCCTTTTGCAGGGCGCTCTCGGAGATATCGATCAAGGTCACGTTGAACCCTGCCTGGGCGCAGACTTGTGCAATGCCGTTGCCCATGGTGCCTGCGCCGATCACGCCAATGTTTTGCAGATTCATGTACACGTCCTTCCGGTCAAACCCCGCGATACCTTGGCCGCCACAGCGGCCGAAGGCGTACTATTGGCCGCGAGTCTAGAACCGGCGGGGCGGTTGTCCTATGCCGGAACTGTTCAACGGTGCTGGTGTTTTTTGCCATTCGGGTGATGGGGAGCGAAGCGTTCAGATGCGGGAAAAGGATTCGGTGGCCGCCTACTTTGTGCAGGCGATGATCCATGGGCTGGGGGACAATCCGCAGCGGCGGCGGGCTGCGCTGGAACAGGCAGGTATCGACCCGGCGTTGATCGAACAGCCCGTGTCGCGGGTGCCGGCCAGTGCGTTTGCCGCACTCTGGTTGATCCAGATTCGCGAGCTCGATGACGAGTTCTTCCGGCTCGACTCCCACGGCATGCCGCCGGGCAGCTTCGCCCTGATTTGCCGGGCCCTGATTCAGGAACCAGACCTGCACAAAGCCATGCGCCAGTGCCTGAACAACTTTGCCCTGTTCCTTCGCGATTTTCGCGGCACGCTGACGGTGCGCGGCAAACGTGCAGTCATCAGCCTGGATAGCTGCGCGAAAAACGATGATGTTGCGCGTTTTGGCGAAGAAACTTTTCTGGTGCTGATGATCAGTCTGATGTGCTGGCTGGGTGGTCGGCGTATTCCCATCGACCGCGCGGACTTCCGCCACAAGCGCGTGTCCCTCAGCGATGACCGTTTGCTCTGGGGGCCGAACCTGACCTTCGGCGCCGAGCGCACCGAAATCGAATTCGCCAGCCACTACCTGCGCTTGCCGGTGGTCCAGGACCTGGCTTCGCTGAAAGTGTTTCTGCGTACCGCGCCGCAATGGCTGGTGATTCGCTTCCGCAACCAGCATGGGCTCGCGTCCCAAGTCCACCAGCGTTTGCGCAACAGTCACTACAGCCAATGGCCGACCTTGCAGGCCTTTGCTTTGGAACAACATCTGAGCCCCAGCACCTTTCGCCGCAAGCTGGAGCGGGAAGGATGTTCGTATCAGGAAATCAAGGACGAGGTGCGGCGCGGGGTTGCGTTTGAGCAATTGCGGCAGAGCAAGGCCAGCATCGGTGACATTGCCGAACAGTTGGGGTTTCAGGAGCCGAGTGCGTTTCACCGGGCGTTCAAGAAGTGGACGGGGGAGAGTCCGGGGCGTTATCGAGCGCGGTTTTTGGAGCACGTGACGTCGGATCTGGATTGAGTTTTTGTCCAGTTTTTCCTTGTTGAATGTAGGAGGATTTTTCGCTTGTAGTCCCGCCTGTAGTCCCGAAATCTCTTGTGACTACCGCACTTCAGCAGTGGATGACACAGGCTGTAGAGGTGCTGTATTTATTTGCTCCGGGACGAATTTTCAATGGATTGGAAAGGGCAATGGACAGCTTGATCAAGGACGTGATCCCGCTACTGCAGTATCTGCTTCCGGGGTTTTTAGCGGCGTGGATTTTTTACTCGCTCACGGCGTTCAAGCGCCCGGACACTTTTGGACAGATTGTCCAGGCACTGATTTTTACGCTTGTGATTCAGTCGCTGGTGGTCGGTTTGGAAGGACTGTTGCTACTGGCGGGAGAACGGTTTTTTTCGATCGGCGTGTGGGACAGGAAATCGGAGGCGTTATGGTCGGCAGTGATTGCGCTGGTGATGGGGTTTCTTTCCTGTCATATCGCTCATGGCGACAGGCTTCATGCGTTACTCAGGAAACTGAAGATAACGGCTAAAAAATCGTTCCCTTGCGAGTGGTACAGTGCTTTTTCATCGAGACCGGGTTTCGTGATATTGCATTTGATCGGAGGGAAACGTCTGTTTGGCTGGCCAAGCGAATGGCCATCGGAACCTGCTAACGGACAATTCGTTCTGGAGTTCCCTCGCTGGATCGATAGCGACGGCAATCTGTTACCTGGTAGGGCAAAGGCCCTGGTTATTGATGTATCAAAAGTGAGTTGTGTCGAATTCGCAAAACAATAGGGTGATCAAATGTCATGCAAAGCGCCGACTGAAATGCCGCCTGAGCTGAGGCGGATGATGGAAGAGTGGGAAAATGGTGGTCCTCTTCCCCCCGGGCTGGTGTTCCCCATCGGGCCTTCACCTTTACGAAAAGAAATGACGAAACCGCGCAAGCGCAACCGATAAACATGCCAGCGGCCCTTTCCCGCGTCACCTCATTGCTCGATCAGGCCAGACGCGCCTTGCTCCTTGTCTGGGCTACTTCTCGCGGGTTGTTTCTGGGCCTGGTGCTGGCGACCCTGATCGCAGGCGTACTCCCGGCATTGGCTGCCTGGCTGGGCCAACGCATTGTCGACGCGGTGGTTTTCGCCATGCAACTGCACGCGCAGCAGGGCAGTGCGCCGTTGTGGCCGGTGGTGCGTTACGTGCTGTTTGAGGCCGGTGTGCTCGCGTTGCTGTCCGGGACCCAGCGGGCGCTGTCGGTTCAGCAATCGCTGTTGCGAGTGCAGTTGGGGCAGAAGGTCAACACGATGATTCTGGAAAAGGCCCAGACGTTGTCGCTGGTACAGTTCGAGAATTCCGAGTTCTACGACAAGCTGGTGCGGGTCCGGCGCGAGGCGTCGACCCGGCCGTTGGCGCTGGTGATGAAGTCGTTGGGGCTGATCCAGAACCTGATCGTGCTGATCAGTTTTGGCGTGTTGCTGGTGCATTTTTCGCCGTGGGCACTGGTGTTGTTGGTGGTGGGGGCGTTGCCGGTATTTTTTGCCGAAGCACATTTTTCCGGGGACGCCTTCAGGCTGTTCACCCGTCGTGCGCCGGAGAGTCGGCAGCAGAACTACATCGAGACGCTGCTCTCCCACGAGGGCTACATCAAAGAGGTCAAGCTGTTCGGCTTCGCGCCACTGCTGTTGAAGCGTTATCGCGATACGTTCGCGCGTCTTTACGCTGAAGACCGTCGGCTGACCCTGCGCCGCGATGGCTGGGGTTTTGTTCTGGGATTACTGGGCACAGGGGCGTTTTATCTGGCCTACGCGTGGGTGGTGGTCGACACCGTCCACGGCAGCATCACCCTCGGCCAGATGACCATGTACCTGGTGCTGTTCAAGCAGGGGCAGACCGCAGTGAGCAGCAGCTTGAGCGCCATCAGTGGTCTTTACGAAGATGGACTGTATCTGTCCAGCCTCTATGAATACCTGGCTGAACCCGTGGTGGCCGACTCCGGCAGCCTGACCGTAGGCGCGCTGCCCGGCGATGGTCTGCGTTTCGAAAACGTCGGGTTCAGCTATCCGGGCGCGAGCCGCGCGGCGCTGGAGGGCATTGATCTGCACCTCGTGCCGGGGCACAGCGTGGCGCTGGTGGGGGAGAACGGTTCGGGCAAGACCACGCTGATCAAGCTGCTGACCCGCCTGTACCGTCCCGACCAGGGGCGCATCCTGCTGGACGGCAGTGACTTGCAGGCGTGGGACGAAGATGCGCTGCGCCGGCGTATCGGCGTGATTTTCCAGGACTATATTCGCTACCAGTTCTCCGTGGGCGAGAACATCGGTGTCGGCGACACCCTGGCGTTCAACGATGAGCAGCGCTGGCAAGCCGCTGCCGCCGAGGGCATGGCCGCGCCTTTCATTGAGCGTCTGGATCGCGGCTATGCGACGCAATTGGGCCGCTGGTTTGCCGGCGGCCAGGAACTGTCCGGCGGGCAATGGCAGAAGATTGCCTTGTCCCGTGCCTACATGCGCCGTGACGCCGATATCCTGATTCTGGATGAGCCGACCTCAGCCCTCGACCCGGCAGCGGAAGCGGCGGTGTTCGAGCATTTCAGCGAGCACACCGAAGGCCGCATGACGCTGCTGATTTCCCACCGTTTTTCCAGCGTGCGCAATGCCGACCACATCATCGTGCTGGATCAGGGGGCGATCCTTGAACGCGGCGATCACGCCAGTCTGGTGGCCGCCGGAGGGCGTTACGCGCAATTGTTCAACTTGCAGGCGCGAGGTTATCGCTAAACGTCAGGAGTCCTGAGAACCGCGAGCCAGTGCCGGCCCGGCCATCTGCGGCGGTTTTGCTTTCATCAGGCCCTCAAGTGCCTGGCGATACTGGGTGCCGCCCAGGCTCATGCTGTTGTTGTGCGTGCCGCCCGGCACCAACAACAGGCGCTTGGGCTCGCTGGCGGCGTTGAACAACTGCTGGCTGAAGCGCGAAGGCATGAATGTATCGGCCAGGCCATGCACGACCAGCAGCGGCATGTCGATGTCGACGATCTTGTCGATGGAATCGAATTTCTGCGACAGCAGCCAGCGCACCGGCAGCCATTTCACCGGCAAGTTGCTTTCGGCCACTTGGGCCACGGCATCGCCCAGTGACGTGAACGTGGACTCGATCACCAGACCGCGCACCGGGACGGCGACATGGTTCTTTTTCGCCTGTGCGGCCAGGTCTGACGCGAGGTCGATGGCTACCGCGCCGCCGAGGGAATGGCCATAGATCAGGCGCTTGCTGGCGTCCGGTTGCATCGTTGTGAAGCGTTCCCAGGCAGCTCGTGCGTCTTCATACACACTGGCTTCCGACGGCAGATCGCCTTTGCTCTGACCAAACCCGCGGTAGTCGATCGCCAGGACGGAATAGCCCATGGCGCGCAATTGTTCGATGCGAAACGCCTGGCCGGTGAGGTTCCAGCGCACACCGTGCAAATAGAGGATCGAAGGCGCATCACGACGAGCCGCCGGCCACCACCAGGCATGCAGGTTTTGCCCGTTCTTGAAACTGGCGGGCTGGATGTCGAATTCTTGAACGTCCTTCGGCAAACCGCGATACCAGCCCGCCGTGCCCGGCTCGATACGAAACAGCAGCTCGCGCTCGGTGTGCTCAAGCACGCCGCAACTCACCGGCAGACCGACAATCAGCGCGGCCATGCACAGCAAGGGCAGCCAGCGTCGGCGCAGGCGTGTGAGCGGGGAGGAGGGCATCGGATGGTCCGTCGGTAAAAAACTGAAGTCCGGTTTTTAACAGAAGCGTGTCGGCGGGGGGAACATTTTCGACAGCCGTTCACCAACCCTCCTTGTAGGAGCAAGCTTGCTCGCGATGACGGTGGCACATTAAGCAATGCTGTCGACTGACACACCGCTATCGCGAGCAAGCTTGCTCCTACAGAGGGGGCGCCACGATTGCGGATCAATCCACCCGCAACACAATCTTGCCAATGTGCTCGCCACCTTCCATCCGCGCATGCGCCTGTGCCGCCTCGGCCAACGGATAAACCTTGTCGATCATCGGCAGGCAACGCCCGGCAGCGAGCACCGGCCACACGTATTCGCGCAACTGCTCGGCAATCGAGGCTTTTTCTTCCACGGTGCGTGGGCGCAGCAACGAGCCCGTCACGATGGCGCGTTTGCTCATGATCGCCAACAGGTCGACGTCCTTGGCGTGGGCGCCGCCGAGAAAGCCCAGCATCACCAGTCGACCTTCCATGCCCAGCGCCGCGATGTTCGAATTCAGGTACGAGCCGCCCATGATATCGAGGATGACATTGACGCCTTTGCCAGCGGTTTTTTCCTGGATGACCTGGGCGAAATCCTGATCGCGATAGTTGATCGCTTCGGCGCCCAACGTACGGATCGCCGCGCACTTTTCCTCACTGCCCGCCGTGGCGAAGGCCTTGACGCCGAATTCGCGACACAGCATCAACGCGGTCGTGCCGATGCCGCTGGTGCCGCCATGGATCAATGCGCGCTGACCTTTGGCAGCGCCGCCCATGTCAAACAGGTTGGCCCACACGGTGAAGAAGGTTTCCGGAACCGCCGCCGCGTGCACCCAATCCATGCCTTGAGGAATCGGCAGCGTCTGGCCGGCCGGCGCGACGCAGTATTGTGCGTAACCGCCGCCGTTGGTCAGCGCGCAGACGTTGTCGCCGACGATAAATTCGCTGACACCTTTACCGACCGCCACCACTTCACCGGCCACTTCCAGCCCCGGAACCGGGCTCATGCCGGGTTTCATCGGGTACTTGCCGGCACGTTGAATCACATCGGGGCGATTGACCCCGGCAGCGTGCACGCGAATCAGTACTTCGCCCGGGCCAGGGGTTGGTACTGACGCCTGGCGTGGCTTTAATACCTGCGGGCCGCCGGGTTCGGTGATTTCGATCAGGGTCATGGTGTGGGGCAGATTCATGTGAGTGTCCTGTCTGGAAATGTTCAGTAAGTGGGACCACATCAAGCCGTCGTTGACTCAGCTCAATACAGGTTGCCGCCGGTCGCGACGATTCAGCAAGCGCATGCCCTGTTCCAGCAGCAGGGCTATGACAATGGCGCCCGCTGCGAGGATGAACAACAGCGCGTGATGCCCGCCGCTGGCGTTGAACAACGCCGAGTATGCAAACCCGGCAATCGCCTGGAACGTGGCGAACGACACGGTGGCGCGACTCCAGGCAATCTGCTGCTGATGATGGTTCGGGATCAGTTCGTGAACCCGGGCCAATGCCAGCGGCACGATACCCGGCGGGAACGAGCCGAGGATCACCGCAAGCAAGGCCAGCGCAGTGAAATCACTTGAAATCGACAGTAAACCGACTGCAACTGCCTGCACCACCAGCACCAGGCGAATGCTCAGCCGAGCGCCCAGTTTGTCAGCCAGAAAACCGTAACTCACCGGCCCGATAATCGCGCCGAGGCCGTACATCACCCAGATAAGAGCGCCAATGTGCGCGCCAGCCCCGAGCCCACGGGCAACGTAATCCACCAGGAACACCATGGCGGGCACGAGCCCGGCAGCCATGAACGCGTATTGGGCGAACAGCAGGTAAACGTTCGGGGCAGTCGGCATCGTCGAGGGTTCGGCGGACGGTGCCGCGGTGGCCGCGTGCGTGGCTGACGGCCAGCCGAACCAACTGGCGACGGTCAGCACCAATGCCAGCGCGCCGAGACCGAACCAGGTGTTCTGCAAACCCAGGCTCAACAGCGGCGGCACAATCGTCCCGGAGCCGGCGATACCCAAACCGATGCCCAGGAAAATCGCACCACTGGCCAGCCCTCGGCGGGACGCTGGCACATGCGGCAGCACGGTTGCGGCCACCAACACCATGATCGCGCCGCCAGCGACGCCCGACAGCAAGCGCCAGCCGAAGAACCAGCTCACCGACAACGGAAAGCCACACGCGAAAAACGACAGCGTCACCGCCAGCATCATCAGGCGCAGGGCACTTTTGTTGGAGGTCCGACGGGCCAGCGGATGGCCGATCAGCGCGCCAATCAGGTAACCCACCAGATTGGCGGCGCCGAGGTACACCACGTCGCTGGCAGAAAACCAGTGCGCCTGGATCAATGAGGGAATCAACGGCGTGTAGGCGAACCGCGCCAGGCCGATACTGACCAGGCTGGCGCAGAGGCCGGCGAAAATCGGCAGCCAGATGGCGCTGCGCGGGGTGGTTGATGTGCTGGGCATGGGAGCCGTCCTCCAGGTTTATCTATGGTGCCCAGCTTATCCAGATTCATTGATGCAATAACGCAGCGATTTTGCGTTATGGTGATGCGTATATGCAGCAGTGGAGAAGCCTATGAATTGGGATGACGCCAGGGTGTTTTTGGCCGTATGCCGGGAATCGACGTTACGCGGCGCGGCGCGGGTGCTGGGGGTCGATCAGGCCACCGTCGGGAGGCGGATCACGGCACTGGAGAAGTCCTTGAGTGCGACGCTGTTTCTGCGTACTTCGGAGGGATACGCGCTGACAGCCGTCGGTGAAGCCGCGTTGAAAGCCGTGGAGAAAATGGAGCATTCCGCACTGGAGATGCAGCGCCAGATTCAAGGGCTCGACGACCGGCTGACCGGTATCGTTCGGGTCAGCACCACGGACTCCATGGCCATCGACTTCCTGATCCCGGCGATTGCCCGCTTGCATGCACAGCACCCCGACGTGCGCGTGCAACTGGACGCTTCGACGCAGATTCTGAGCCTGTCGAAACGCGAAGCCGACATCGCCGTGCGCAACACCCGGCCAGACAACCCGGACCTGATCGCCCGACGCATCGCGCGTTGGCCGGTGGGCCTGTTTGCCTCCCGGGAGTATGTGGACACCCACGGTGTGCCGGCACCGGGCTCGGCGTTCGAGGGGCATGACCTGGTGGTGTATCAGCCGTATTTGCAGAACAACAAAGACATCACGCTGGTCTCGGAACCGTTGGGGCGCGGGCGCATCGTTTCGAGCCTGAGTTCCAGTCTGCTGGTGCGCCGGGCGATTGCCGCGGGGATCGGGCTGGGGGAAATTCCGGTGTACATGGGGGAGCGCGACGGGCTGGTCAGGCTGTGGCCGGAACGCACACGACCGGTGCCGTATGACATATGGCTGGTGACGCACGCGGACTTGCGGCATACCGCGAGGGTGCGGGTGGTGATCGATGAGATTGTGGCGGGGGTTGCGGGGACAGGGGAGTGACGGCTGAAAGATCGCCACCTCGCTGCACTCGATAGCTCCTACAGGGATTTGCGTGTACCTGTAGGAGCTATCGAGCGCAGCGAGGTGGCGATTACTTCACACCGGATTACGGCATTTCAGGCAATTCCTGAGGACGCAGGTCAAACACCAGCACTTCGGCATCCACGCCGTTGCTCAGGGTCAGCAACTGTTCATCGCGAACCCGCACGCCATCGCCTTCCTGCAATTGCAGGCCGTTGAGTTCGACGCTGCCGCGCGCCACATGCACGTAGGCATAACGATTGGCGGCCAGTTCCAGCGTGGCGCTTTCCTTGCCATCGATCAGGCCGGCATACACCCGCGCATCCTGGCGCACCTTCAGCGAACCGTTTTTCCCCTCGGGGGATATGATCAGTTGCAGACGCCCGCGTTTCTTCTGTGTATTGAAATGCTCTTGCTGATAACGCGGTTTGGCGCCGCTGACGTCCGGCACGATCCAGATTTGCAGGAAGTGCACGCCACGGGTCGCCGAGTGGTTGTACTCGCTGTGTGCCACGCCGCTACCGGCACTCATCAGTTGCACGTCACCAGGGCGGATCACTGAACCGGTGCCCAGGGTGTCCTTGTGTTCCAGGGCGCCTTCAAGCACGTAGGAGAAAATCTCCATGTCGCGGTGTGGGTGCTGGCCAAAGCCTTTGCCGGCCGCGACGCGGTCATCGTTGATCACCAGCAGGTCGGAAAAACCCTGCTCTTTAGGGTTGCGGTAGTTGGCGAAGGAAAAGGTATGGAACGACTTCAACCAACCATGATTGGCCAAGCCGCGATCGGAAGCTTTGCGAAGGGTCAGCATGATGAAATCTCCTGTGGGGACGTTGATTCGTCCGAGTGAGGAGAAGGTTAATGTTTATCCTGTAGTGCAATAAGTAGATGAAAATTGAAATACTGTCTTGTCTAGGTTGACAATAATAAGCAGACTGATCCCCGCGCACTTGGCCATAATGCACAGCACAGTCTTCATGCCGCGCACACAACCCTGTAGGAGCCGGCTTGCCGGCGATAGCGTCCGTTCAGACAATAATCATGTCGACAGACCTACCGCCATCGCCGGCAAGCCGGCTCCTACAGGGGGGACGTGTTTGGCCAGTATTCTTTTTTGATTTCAGTGATTTTGAACCCATGAAAACCGTGGCAATGGTGCTGTTCCCTGATTTTCTCCTCCTCGACATGGCCGGGCCCATGGAGGTGTTTTCCATCGCCAATCGTTATCTGGAACCGGCCGAGCGTTACGTGTTGTCGACCATCGGCACCGAGCACGGCGCGTTGCGTGCCTCCAACGGTGTCAGCGTGCAGGCCGATGTGCATATCGATCAGGCGGATCAGGCGTATGACCTGTTGCTGGTGCCGGGAGGCCCCGGGGCCTACAACGAAAAACACCCGCCGTTGCTCGGCTGGCTCAAAGGTGCGGTTAAGCGGGCCGGACGTTATGGCTCGATCTGCACCGGCGCATTCGTGCTCGGGAATGCCGGCCTGATTGATGGCTACCGTGTCACCACCCACTGGCATTACACCGAACGGCTGATCAAGGGGTTCCCGAAGGCGACGGTGGAGACCGATCAGATCTTTGTTCAGGACCGCAACCTGATCACCTCCGGCGGCGTCACTGCCGGCATTGACCTGGCACTCGCCGTGGTTGCCGAAGACCATGGCAAGAAAGTCGCCCAGGACGTGGCCAAGGTGTTGCTGGTGGTGATGAAACGTCAGGGCGGACAGGCGCAATTCAGTCCGTTGATGGCGACGGTGGCCCCTCACGAAACACCGGTGACGCGCGTGCAGAATTATGTGCTCGACCACCTCGACGAAGCCTTCAGCATCGAGCGCATGGCCGGCCTGGCCACCATGAGTCCGCGTCATTTCGCCAGGGTGTTCGCCCGGGAAGTGAACATGACGCCGATGGAATTTCTCCAGAGTGCACGTATCGACTGTGCGAGAAATCTGTTGGAAACCAGTGACTTGCCGCTCAAGACCGTGGCTTTCAAAAGTGGTTTCGGCAGTGTGCGGCACATGCGGTTTCTGTTCAGTGAAAAACTCGGGTTGACCCCGTCCCAGTACCGCGAACAGTTCAGCTAGTGCCTTTTTGTCCGTTCTGCGCACCGTGATGGCTGTAACGCTCCCACCATGGTCGTTGTTCCGTCACCGAGGCCTGCGAAGATACCCGTGAACTCTTTGTAATGGAGGCGCGAGCCTGGCGCGCAATGGAAATGACAATCCGTTTAGCCGCTTAGGGTTTGCGCACGTGGACCTGCATGAACAGCGTCAGTGATTTGAACAACGAAGCGGTGCTGCGATTCGGCCCTTATGCGTTTCACCTGCGGCAACGGCTGATCCTCGACGGGGACCGGCCGCTGCGCATGGGCGGGCGGGCCCTGGATATCTTGCAGGTGCTGGTCCAGCGTGCGGGCAACGTGGTCAGCAAGGACGAGCTCATCGCACTCGTCTGGCCGACTTCGGTGGTCGAGGAGATCAACCTGCGCGTGCATATCGCCGCGCTGCGTCGCGCATTGGGCGACGGGCAGGACGGGCAGCGCTACATCGTCAACATTCCCCAGCGCGGTTATAGCTTTATCGCGTCCGTGCAGCGGGTGCCGGCGAGTACGCTGGCCTCGATCGAAACGGTTCAGAAACCTCAACACAATCTGCCCGCGCGCCTGTCGCCGGTGATCGGGCGCGATTCGCTGGTCGGCAGTCTGGTCCGCCAGTTACCGGTTCGGCGCCTCATGACCCTGACCGGTCCCGGCGGCATCGGCAAGACCACCGTGGCGTTGCGGGTGGCCGAACTGCTCTTGCAGCATTATCAGGATGGGGTCTGGCTGGTGGATCTGGCGGTGATCGATGACCCTGCGCAGGTGGTCGATCATCTGACCCGGGCGCTTGAGCTGGGCGTCGGAACCACCCTGGAGACATGGGCGCAACGTCATGCGTTATTGGTGCTCGACAATTGCGAGCACCTGCTCGAACGCTGCCGGACACTGGTCGAGGACCTGCTGATGGCGGCGCCACGTCTGTCGATCCTGGTAACCAGTCGCGAGCCGCTCCAGGCGCAGGGGGAAACGGTCCAGCGTTTGCCGCCACTGGCGGTGCCTCCGGCTTCGGTGTTGCACAGTGTGGCCGAAGCGATGGGCTATTCGGCGGTGCAACTGTTCGTCAGCCGTGCCCGTGCTCGTCAGCAAGGCTTTGTGCTGCGCGAACAAGACCTCAAGGTCGTGCGCGAAATCTGTCGCCGGCTCGATGGTCTGCCCCTGGCCATCGAACTGGCGGCGGCGCAGATTGATGCGTTGGCGCTGGTGGGCCTGCAAGCTCAACTGGACAATTGTTTTCAGCTGCTGACCCAGGGCCGGCGCACCGCCGTGCCCCGGCATCAAACCTTGAAAGCGGCGCTGGACTGGAGCTATGAGCAACTGAGCCCGCTGGAGCAAACCGTGTTGCAGCGCCTGTCGGTGTTCAAGATGGCCTTTACGCTGGATGCCGCCATTGGCGTGATCAGTTGCGCGGCATTGCTGCCTGCCCGCTTGATTGAAGGGGTGGAAAGTCTGGCGCTCAAATCGTTGCTATCGCTGGAGCAGGGCGGCGGACTGGCCCGCTACCGTTTCCTCAACACCACCCGCACCTACGCCCTGGAGAAACTCGAGGGCAGTGGTGAATTGCGCACCGTTGAAATGCGTTACGCCCGCTACATCAGCCGGGCGCGGTGGGTATCAAGCGGGCAAGTGGCGCTGCAACTCATCGAGTAACCGGCGGACTTTCGTCAGGTCCGGCGTGGCAAAACCTTCGGTGAACCGGTTGTAGATCGGCGCCAGCAGCGTATGGGCTTGCCGGTGCCGGCCCTGACGCTGCCAAAGCTGTGCCAGCGAGGTAGCGCTGCGCAGTTCCCAGGCCAGGGCGCCCTGATGGTTGGCGACGTTCAAGGCCCTGATCAGCAAGGCCTCGGCCGCGTCGGTGTTCAACGGGCACTCTTGCGCCAGAAGCGCCTCAGCCCTGGCTCGCAGGATCTCCGCCGTGTTCCAGCCCGCCATGCCGGTATCCGCCCGTTGTGACAAGTCGTCATCGACGAAACCGGTGTCCAGCGTCACCATGATGTCCTTGATCAACCCCTCGCCCGGCAGAAGGGAGGAGCGCAGCTCGGTGTGGTCGATCACCTGTGCGTAGTGCATGGCCCAAGTGTAGAACAGCAGCACCGAGTGCTTTTGCGCTTGTTCCAGCAGCAGTCGCAAGAGTTCGCGCGCGGTGCGGGTGTCGCCGTTGTAGTGGGCGATCAGGCAACCGGCCAGCGCCAGGGTGTAGCAGATGGACGTGCCGTGGTTGATCTGCATCGCGATGTCCAGCGCTTGCCGGGCGGTGCGCCACGCCTGTTCCGGCCGGCCTTGCAGCCAGAGGATGCGTGCCAGAATGGTCAGGGCGGCGACGCTCTGGTCGTACTGCACGCCAAAACCGTGGGTGAAGCGGTTGAGGTGGCCGCTCTGGGCCATGCGCTGCAGCACCTCTTCGGCATTCACCCGCGCCTGTTCCTGATTCCCGGCAAAGTGCAGCGCCAGCACCCGCAAACGGTGGGTGCTGAGGGACAACACTTCATCGCCGTGCAGCCCCAACCGGTCGAACTGCTGGCTCTGCTCCAGGGCCATTTGATAGTTGGCACAGCAGAGGTTGACCGCCATGTGCCCGGACACCGCACGCAACTGACCGGCCACGTCGTTGCAGTGCCTGGCCAGCGTTCTGGCGCTGACGAAGGCCTCGACGGTTTCCGCCGTGCCGCCATGGGTGTGGTAGCAGGCGCTGCCGAGGGCCAGTTTGAGGGCCATTTTCAGCCGGGGGCAGGGCTCGGGCGCGGCATCCAGCAGGGCCAGCGCCTTGCGCACATACACGCCGTGCTCCTTGAGCAGCGACATTTCCTGCCAGAGCGGCGTCGATGTTGCGGTCAGGCGGATCGCCAACGTCTGCGGCCCTTGTGCGTCCAAGCCCCAATCGAGGGCTGCGCGAATATCTTCCAGACTGCGTGCATAACGCTCGATCCACGTCGCCGTCGCGATCAGCTCCCAGTCCTGCTGGGCCTGATGCATCAAGGCCAGGCAACGCTCGGCGTGGCGTTCGCGGGTGCCCGGCAGGTCGGCGGCCTGGTCGAGTTTTTCCAGGGCGTAGCTGCGCGTAGTGTCGAGCAGGCGGTAGAACACTTCTTCGTCGCCGACCTCGACGTTCAGCAGCGACTTGGCCACCAGTTGTGTGATCGAGCCAAACACCTCACAGGGTTCGATATGTTCGCCGACGATCACTGCTGCTGCCGACTCCAGGGTGAAGCCGCCTCTGAACACGCTCAGTCGGCGCAGGCAGGTTTGTTCGCAGGCACTCAGCAGTTCGAAACTCCAGTCCAACGTGGCGCGCAAGGTTTGATGGCGACCCAAGGTGGTCTGGCAGCCTTGGGTGAGCAGGCGAAAACTGCCTTGCAGTTGCGTGAGCAAGCCGCCCACGCCGAGGCCGCCGACTTGCGCCGCCGCCAGTTCAATCGCCAGGGGAATACCGTCCAGGCGCCGGCAGATTTCAATCGCCAGCGGCAGCTCGTCATCGCGCAGTTCGAAACTGTCGTGGCTGGCCATCGCCCGTTCGACAAACAACTGCAAGGCCGAAAAGCTCAGGGCCTGCGCGCGGTCGAGCACGGCAATGGGCGGCGGGCAGTCCAGTGACTCAAGACGCTGAACGAACTCGCCTTCGGCCCGCAGGCTCTCGCGGCTGGTGGTCAGAATGTGCACGTCGGGCGCGGCGCGCAGGATGCTTTCGCTCAACACGGCGATGGCGTCGAGCAGGTGTTCGCAGTTGTCGATCACCAGCAGCATCTGCCGGTCGCGCAAAAATGCGGGGAGGCCGCTCATCGGGTCGGTGTCATGCAACGACAGTTCGAGCAGCGTCGCCAGATGCGCGCTGATCATCGATGGATCGTTGATCGGTGCCAGGTCCAGCAGACGAATGCCATCGCGGTAGCGCCCGATCAATTGCTCGGCAACGCGCAGGGCCACGGTGGTTTTGCCGATGCCGCCGGGGCCGACCAGCGTGATGAAACGCTGGCGTGACAACTGGACCACCAGGCTGTCGACGAGGGACTGGCGACCGATCATGCGTGTACGTCGCACGGGCAGGTTGTGGCCGTTCGGTGCGGGGGCTTCATTCGCCGGATGTTGCTCGATGTGCTCCAAAGAGAACGGCGCGACAAAGCTGTAGCCGCGCTGGGCCACGGTGACGATGTAACGCTGGCCGTTCTGGCCGTCGCCGAGGGCTTTGCGCAACGCCGCCATGTGCACCCGCAGGTTGATGTCTTCAACAACGCTTTTAGGCCAGACCCCGGCGATCAGTTCCTGTTTGCTGACCACATTTCCGGCGTGTTCCAGAAGGATCAACAGAATGTCCATGGCACGCCGACCCAGGCGCAGGGGCTGGTCGGCCTCCATCACCAGGCGTTGTCCGGGATAGATCCGGTAAGGGCCGAAATGGATGGCCTGTTCGGGGGAAAGGGTCAACGGGTCACTCCTGCTTGCAGCCGTCTGGTACGCGGTTACCGAGCATATTCGTCAGGTTTGTTCATTCGCGCAATGCGCTGGCCAACTGACTGCCGGGTGTTCACTTGGACTGCCGGTTTGCGATCCTCCCTGTTCTTTGCGTTTTTACTGGGCGTGGCGCTTGTGTAGAAGGCGCCGGGGCTTTTGGCGCGCCAGGGAAAATTAACAACGTTTAACTCGTCCTGCGTCCGGTCTACGCCCAAAACTCCAGCACCGCAACTGCTCAAACTGTAGGCGCCGGCTTGCTGGCGATTGCGGTATTTCAGCCGAAGTTGTCGGCGATGGGTACATCGCAATCGCCAGCAAGCCGGCTCCTACAGGGGGGCCGTGTTGTGAAAAGGGATTTATTTGTCATGAGGACGCCGGAATGAGCAACGTGGTGGTGGTCTATCACAGTGGCTACGGGCACACACGGGTCATGGCCGAAGCCGTGGCCCAAGGTGTGGAGCGGCACCTGGGCAGTACCTGCCAGCTGATTTCGGTCGAGGACGTGGACCAGCACTGGGACCGTTTGCACAACGCCGACGCGATCATCTTCGGTGCGCCGACCTACATGGGCAGCGCCTCGGCACGCTTCAAGGGGTTCATGGAAGCCACGGCGGCGTTCTACCTGACCCAACCCTGGCGCGACAAACTCGCGGCGGGCTTCACCAATTCCGGCAGCCTGTGTGGCGACAAACTCAACACCTTGCTGCAGATGGCGGTGTTCGCCGCGCAGCATTCGATGATCTGGGTCGGCCTCGACCTGCTGCCGGCACGCTCCGGCACCGGCGTGTTCGACGGGCAGCTCAATCGCCTCGGCAGTTCGCTGGGCGCCATGGCGCAGTCGAATGTCGAACAGTCCCCCGAATTCGCACCGCCCCCGGAAGATCGCTGCACCGCCGCGCACCTGGGTGAACGCGTGGCGCGGCTGGCTGAACGCCTGAGCCACTCACCGGTTTGAATCACCCCCAACCCTCCTGAGGAAACATCGCATGAGCACGTTCACCACCCGAGACGGCACCGAGATTTATTACAAGGATTGGGGCACCGGCCAGCCCATCGTCTTCAGCCACGGTTGGCCGCTGAACGCCGACAGCTGGGAATCGCAGATGATCTTCCTCGCCTCCAAAGGCTACCGGGTGATCGCCCACGACCGTCGTGGCCACGGCCGTTCCAGTCAGCCGTGGACCGGCAACGACATGGACACCTACGCCGATGACCTGGCGCAGTTGATCGAACGGCTCGACCTGAAAGACGCCGTGCTGTTCGGTTTCTCCACCGGCGGTGGTGAAGTGGCGCGCTACATCGGTCGCCACGGCACCGGGCGCGTGGCCAAGGCCGGGCTGATTTCAGCGGTGCCGCCGCAGATGCTCAAGACCGAAGCCAACCCCGGTGGCCTGCCGATCGAGGTGTTTGACGGTATTCGTCAGGCGTCCCTGGTCGACCGTTCGCAGCTGTACATCGACCTCGCCAGCGGTCCGTTCTTCGGCTTCAACAAACCGGACGCCAAACCGTCGCAAGGCATGATCGACTGGTTCTGGATGCAAGGCATGACCTCCGGCCACAAGAACGCTTATGACTGCATCAAGGCGTTTTCCGAAACCGACTTCACCGAAGACCTGAAGAAATTCGACATCCCCACGCTGGTGGTGCACGGCGACGCGGACCAGGTGGTGCCGATCGAGGCCGCCGGCATTGCTTCGGCAAAACTGGTCAAGGGGTCTACGCTGAAGGTCTACCCCGGCGCGCCCCATGGCTTGACTGATACCCACAAGGATCAGCTCAACGCTGATTTGCTGGCGTTCCTCAAGGGTTGATGTGCCCACGGCGCGGGCGTAGATCCGCGCCGTTCTCGCTCCTGATGAGCCGAATCCTTCGAGAACCTGACCATGAAAAAGCTGACCAACGCCACCGGGGCACCGGTGGCCGACAACTTCAATATCCAGACCGCCGGCCCCCGTGGACCGGCGCTCTTGCAAGACATCTGGTTGCTGGAAAAACTCGCCCACTTCGACCGCGAACTGATCCCGGAACGGCGCATGCACGCCAAGGGTGCGGGCGCCTATGGCACCTTCACCGTCACCCATGACATCACTCGTTATACAAAAGCCAGCATCTTCAGCTCGGTAGGCAAGGAAACGCCGCTGTTCGTGCGTTTTTCCTCGGTGGCCGGCGAACGCGGCGCGGCGGATGCCGAGCGTGATATCCGTGGCTTCGCGGTGAAGTTCTACACCGACGAAGGCAACTGGGACATTGTCGGCAACAACACGCCGGTGTTTTTCTTCCGCGACCCGCTGCGTTTCTCCGACCTCAACCACGTGGTCAAACGCGACCCGCGCACCGGCCTGCGCAACGCCACCAGCAACTGGGACTTCTGGACCCTGCTGCCCGAGGCGCTGCACCAGGTGACCATCGTGATGAGCGATCGCGGGATTCCCACCAGCTTCCGTCACATGCACGGCTTCGGCAGTCACACCTTCAGCCTGATCGACCGCGACAACAAACGGGTGTGGGTGAAGTTTCATTTTGTCTGCCAGCAAGGCATCGAAAACCTCTCGGACGCTGAGGCCGAAGCCGTGGTTGGCAAGGACCGCGAAAGCAATCTGCGCGACCTTTACGAAGTCATCGAGCAGGGCAACTTCCCGCGCTGGAAATTGTGCATTCAGGTGATGGAGGAAGAACAGGCGCTCAACTATAGGCACAACCCGTTCGACTTGACCAAGGTCTGGCCGCACGCTGAATTCCCGCTGATTGAAGTGGGCGTCATGGAGCTCAATCGCAACGCCGAAAACCACTTTGCCGAAATCGAACAGGCAGCGTTTTCGCCGGCCAACGTGGTGCCGGGCGTGAGTTTTTCACCGGACCGCATGCTCCAGGCGCGGCTGTTTTCCTATGGTGATGCCCAGCGTTATCGCCTCGGCGTGAACTTCAACCACATCCCGGTCAACGCGCCGCGCTGCCCGGCGCACAGCTACCACCGCGACGGCGCCATGCGCACCGACGGCAACCTCGGCGGTACCGCCAGTTACTTCCCGAACAGTGTCGGTGAATGGCAGGACTCGCCGGAACTGGCCGAGCCGCCGCTGCCGCTGGAAGGCTTTGCCCAGCATTATGATCATCGGTTGGAAGAGGATCATTACGAACAGCCGGGTAACCTGTTTCGACTGCTCGATCCGGCGCGCAAGCAGTTGCTGTTCGACAACACCGCACGTGCGATGAACGGCGTACCGCAGGCAATCCGCCAGCGTCATATCGACAACTGCACCAAGGCCGATCCGGCCTACGGATTTGGCGTGGCCGAGGCGTTGGAGCGGTTGGTGCCGTTAGGGTAAAAGGCAGCAGGCTTGCTGGCGATGGCGTCCGTAAAATCGCCATCGCCGGCAAGCCGACTCCTACAGGTTTTGTGTCGATCCTCAATCCCCGAACACCCCCACAATCCCTGTAGGAGCCGGCTTGCCGGCGATGGCGTCCACGAAATCGCCATCGCCGGCAAGCCAGGCTCCTACAGGTTGACGCGTGGAAGCGCGCGCACGGCTCGGCAGCGCCAGGCGAATGGGTTGATGCCTTCGCTGCGGGTGAAGATGTGGCAGAAGTGCGCCTGATCGCAGAAACCGCATTCGAGGCTGATTTGCGTGAGGCTCAGGTCGGTGTTCTGGATCAGTTGCTTGGCCCGGGCGATGCGTTGGTGGCGAATCCAGTCTTGCGGCGAGAGGCCGGTGCTGCACTTGAATGCACGGGAGAAATGACTGCGCGAGAGGGCGCAGGCGCGTGCCAGTTCGGTCACTTCGACGGTTTCACCGAGGCGTTCGAGGATCAGTTGCTTGACCAGGCTTTCGCGCCACGGGGTCAGGCCGCCGGTGGTTTTCTTTCGCGTTTCAGTGGCAGTCGCGCGAGCGACGTTTTGCTGAGAATGAGCCATGACAAATGTCCGTTTCGGTGAGCTTCATTCTTGGTCGCGGGGCTCTGGCAGGCGAGTTAAACGTTGTTAATTTCGCCGATGCGCAGTGGTGAACAACAGCGCTGACTCAGCACATGGCTGCAATTTTTGCGGTGCCGGGCGAGGCATGATCGACGTCTTGTGGCGGGCCTGTGCATGGCCGCTCTTCTGACTTGATCAAGGGTGACGGCATGAAACATTCTCTGGTTGGCGCGTTGGGCCTCGCGGTGGCGTTGGCGTCCGGAATCTCCTCGGCTCAGGCACCGGCACAGGTCGGCACTCAGGTGCCGGGCTACTTCCGCCTGGCGGTGGGCGACTTTGAGGTGACGGCGCTGTTCGACGGCTACAACGACCTGTCGCCCAAACTGCTCCAGGGCCTGACCCAAAGCCAGATTCGCGCACTGCTGGCCCGTCGCTCGATTGAAACGCCGGGGGTGCAGACTGCGTTCAACGCCTTCCTGATCAACACCGGCAAGCAATTGATCCTGGTGGATACCGGCGCCGGTCAATGCATCGGTGCGACGGCGGGCATGCTCTCGGACAACATGAAAGCCGCCGGCTACGAGCCTTCGCAGGTCGACACGATTCTGTTGACTCACTTGCACCTGGACCATGTGTGCGGATTGGTCGATGGCCAGCAGAAACCGGTTTTTGCCAACGCCACGGTCTACGCCGCGAAGGCCGAAGCCGATTACTGGCTTGATCCTCAGGCGCTGGCCAAAGCTCCCGAGGGCGCCAAACCGTATTTCAAAATCGCCCAGGACTCCACCGCACCGTACGTCGCGGCGGGACGTTTCAAGACGTTCGACGCCGGCCAGTCGCCTGTGCCGGGAGTTGAGGCCACGCTGGAAGCCGGGCACACGCCGGGCAGCACGACGTACCGTTTCACCTCTCAAGGGCAGAGCATTTTGTTCATGGGCGATCTGGTGCATAACCTCGCGGTGCAGTTCCTGCACCCGGAAGTCTCGATCGGCTTTGACGTCAACAGCCAGCAAGCGATCAAAAGCCGCGCCAAGGTTTTCAGCGATGCAGCCGCCGGTAAAACCTGGGTGACGGCAGCGCATTTGCCGTTTCCGGGCATTGGCCATATCGCCGCAGAGGGTAAGCATTTTCAATGGGTGCCGGTCGAATACGGTCCTTATAAACGTGCGGCGAAAGTGCCGCTGATCGAGTAAAGTCCGACGCATTCACAAGGGAGCCGTGCCTATGAACCGTAACGATCTGCGCCGCGTCGATATGAACCTGTTGGTGATTTTCGAGGCCTTGATGTTCGAGAGGAACCTGACCCGTGTCGCTGAAAAATTGTTCATGGGCCAACCGGCGGTGAGTGCGGCGCTGGGGCGGTTACGGGATCTGTTTGACGATCCGTTGCTGTTGCGTAATGGCCGCGGCATGGAGCCGACAACGCGGGCGCTGGCGATTCTCAAGGAATTGCAGCCGGCGATGGATGTGATTTCCGGGGCGGTCAGTCGGGCGAAGGAATTTGATCCGGCGAGCAGCTGCGATGTGTTCCGCATTGGTTTGTCGGACGACGCCGAATTCGGTTTGTTTCCGCCGTTGTTGCGGCAACTGCAAGAAGAGGCGCCGGGGATTGTTGTGGTGGTGCGGCGTGCGAACTATTTGCTGATGCCGGCATTGCTGGCTTCGGGAGAGATCTCTGTGGGGGTGAGTTACACCACGGATTTGCCCGCGAATGCGAAGTGCAAGAAATTGCGCGACATCCCCTGCAAGGTGCTGCGTGGGGACAAGCGACCGGGGCTGCTGACGCTGGATGAATACTGCGAGCGACCGCATGCGATGGTGTCTTTTTCCGGTGACCTGAGCGGCAATATTGATCTGGATCTGGCCAAGGTTGGCCGCAGTCGTCGGGTGGTGTTGGGTGTTCCGCAGTTCAGTGGGTTGCGGGCGTTGCTGGCCGGCACGGAGATGATTGCGACGGTGCCGGATTATGCGGCGTGTGCGCTGGTTGAGGGGTGTGCGTTGCGGGCTGAGGATCCACCGTTTCCCATTGATGCTGCGCAGCTTTCGATGGCTTGGAGTGGGGTGCATGACAATGATCCGGCGGAGCGGTGGTTGCGGTCGCGGATCAGTGAGTTTATGTCCAGGCCTTTGCCTGTATCGGGTTGAACGTGGCGGCCTTTGGGCCGACCATTTTCTTTTGGGGGTACATATCCATTGCTGCGGTAACGGCCGCCTATGGTTTCGCCCTTACGGCGAGTCCCTTTTGTCAAACGCCACAAAAGGAACCAAAAAGTCTTGCCCCGGCGTCCGGCCCCTCGCTAAGGCTCGGTGTTCCCTCGCTCCGGTCCTGCTCCGTGGGCCCGCCGCCATCGGCCATCCCTGGCCGGGGGCGGCTAGCCCGGCATCCATGCCGGGCTGCCCACTGCGCAGAACCTCCACTCGGCCTCCCGAAGGGGCGGGCAGATCAAAATCAAAAGCTGAAGGCGAGCTAACGCTCGGCCTGATGAGTGGTGAAAAGCGGGTGCGTTGCTTGGCTCTTCGTAGGAGCGATGCTTGCTCGCGAAGGCGGCCTGACAGCCGACCCTTCACCCACGAATGTCCCCAATTCCCTGTAGGAGCCGGCTTGCCGGCGATGGCGTCCGGTCAGTCACGCATTCATTGCC
>NZ_JAGYGF010000045.1:0-52452 GCF_019947305.1 Pseudomonas sp. BF-RE-21
CCATAACCCCCAGCCCCCAACAGCTCTAAGCCCACTGGAATTCCAGAAAAACCCTGCTGTACTCAGCCAAGGTTCTGGAGATGAGCCTGTCGTAAATCTGCAGGATGCATAACTCGATACAGTCTCGATAGGAAACCTATCAAGGACACTCTCATGTCTCTGTTCAAACGTTCAGTCACTGAGTTGTTAGGTACGTTCTGGCTGGTGTTGGGGGGTTGCGGCAGTGCGGTTCTGGCCGCGTCTTCTCCGCTTGGAATCGGAGTGCTCGGTGTGGCCATCGCGTTTGGTCTCACCGTACTGACCATGGCCTTCGCCATCGGCCACATCTCCGGTTGTCATCTCAACCCCGCCGTATCGGTCGGTTTGTCAGTCGGTGGCCGATTCCCCGCCAAGGAACTGCCCGCCTACATCATCGCCCAGGTCATCGGCGGGATCATCGCCGCCGCGTTGATCTACTACATCGCCAGCGGCAAGGAAGGCTTCGACCTCTCCGCCGGCCTGGCCTCCAACGGCTACGGCGAACACTCCCCCGGCAAATACTCGATGGCCGCAGGCTTTGTCTGTGAGCTGGTGATGACCGCGATGTTTGTGCTGATCATCCTCGGCGCCACCGACAAACGTGCGCCGGCCGGGCTGGCACCGATCGCCATCGGCCTGGCCCTGACACTGATCCACCTGATCTCCATTCCCATCACCAACACCTCGGTCAACCCGGCCCGCAGTACCGGCCCGGCCCTGATTGTCGGCGGCTGGGCGATCGCGCAACTGTGGATGTTCTGGGTCGCGCCGCTGCTGGGTGCGGTGGTCGGTGGTGTGACGTATCGGTGGCTGGGCAAGGAAGGCACTTGACCCCATGGAAGAGGATCAGTCCTGTCGGTAAGGCAAGGCGGTCCTCGCTTCCTCGGCATAGGCCAGGACGCCGAGACGCTCCTGATGAAGGAAGTCTTTGACGGCGGCTTTCAAGCCGGGATGGCGCAAGTAGTGCCAGGAATGGGTGATCACTGGTTCAAACCCGCGAATCAGTTTGTGCTCACCCTGAGCACCGGCATCGAAACGCTGAAAACCGTTGGCAATTGCGTAGTCCATCCCTTGATAGAAACACGTCTCGAAATGCAGACGATCGAACTCCGCCAGACAACCCCAGTAACGCCCATAAAAACTGTCGCCGCCCACCAGGCTGAAGGCCATGGCCACCGGCCGTGAGCCCTGTTTGGCCAGGACCACGCGAATCGATTCCGGCATGCGCTCGGCCAACAGACTGAAAAATTCCCGCGTCAGATAGGGCCGTTGCCGGCGCACCGCGTAGGTGTTGGCGTAACAGGCGTAAACGAAATCCCACTGCGCCTGATCCAGTTGCTTGCCTTCCAGCCACTCGAAATCAAACCCCTGCCCCGCCACTTGCTCGCGCTCTTTGCGCATCTGCTTGCGCTTGCGCGAACTGAGGACGTCGAGGAAGTCCTGAAAATCCCGATAGCCGCGATTTTGCCAGTGGTACTGACAGCCGATGCGCTGCAGCCAGCCGGGTTGTTCGGCCAGCGCCGCGTCGGTGAACGGATCGGTGAAATTGATGTGCGCACTGGAGAGTTCTTCGATCTCGAGGTAGCCCGGCAAACTCTTCAGCAGTTCGAAACCGTCCTCGACCGAGGCCGCCAGCAAGCGCGGTCCGCTGACCGGGCTGAACGGCACGGCGGTCAACAGTTTGGGGTAATAGTCGATGCCGGCACGCTCGCAGGCATCGGCCCAGGCGTGATCGAACACGTACTCGCCATAGGAATGCCATTTGCGGTAACTGGGCAGCGCGGCGATCAACCGGTCCCCGTCCATGTGCAACAAATGCTCGGGCTGCCAACCGGAATGCGGACCGACGCTGCCGCTGTCCTCCAGTGAACTGAGAAAGGCATGGCGCAGAAACGGCTGGGTTTGCGGCACCAGGGCATCCCAGGTGTGCGGGGCTATTTCGGACAGACGTTCCAGGCGTTGCAGCGGCATCACTTCCCTCTCCACTTCTTGGCGTAAAAGCCTCGCGAGTATCGCCTATCGAGGCGCAATCCACACTCGTGATCCGCCGACAGGGCCCGGAATAGAAAGTTCCTTCGCACTTTGTATCGTCATCGAGCCGCCATCACTTTGCCACTGCCTTGTCATAAACCATCGCGATACTGGCGCCAGTTTTTAGAGCGTCGGGTTCTTAGCCCGATCACTGTTTTCCGTCCGACATCGGTCGGTTGTGCCCTGGATGGCTAAGTCATCCCCTCTCATCTTCGGAGATTGATATGCGTCTTGCTTCCACGAAAACTGCGGCGGCCCTGTGTGGCGGCCTGCTGCTGGCCATGAGTGTTCCGGCCAGCGCCGCAGTCGACGCCAAACTGCTCGACATGCTGAAGGCTAACGGTTCGATTACCAACGCGCAGTACAGCGAGTTGCAAGCCGAACTGGCCAGGGATCAGAAGGATCAGCAAATCGCCCGTCAGGCTCAGCAAGAGACTAACGAGCAGATCGCGGCCACCGCGAAGAAAACCGAAGCACTGAGCACCTTCGACCAGAAACTGGCGTGGGCAGCCAAGACCCAGTTCAAGGGTGACGTGCGTTTCCGCCAGGAAACAGTCAAGAACGACGGCGTTTCCAACACCGGCGACCAGGATCGTCAACGTATTCGCGTCCGCCTGGGTGCCTACACTGCAATCAACCCGCAAGTGGACACCGGCATCCGTATTGCCACTGGCAGCGACAACGACTCTCGTTCCACCAACCAGAGCCTGGATGGCAACTTCACCAAGAAGGATATCTGGCTGGACCAGGGTTACGTCGACTACCACCCTGACGCCATCAAGAATCTGCACTTGATCGGCGGCAAGATGGCGCAACCATGGGTGAGCATGGGCGACATCATCTGGGATAGCGACATCAACCCGGAAGGTCTGGCAGTGACTTACAAATACCCGCTGGGCGGCAGCACCGAGCTGTTCGGTAGCGCCGGCCACTTCACCCTCAAGGACAACGTCGACGGCGAAGGCAAGCAGTTCCGCCACGACCTGCGTCTGTACTCAGGCCAGTTGGGCGCGCGTTTCGCGATCACTGACAACCTGAAAATGACCTTGGGTGGCAGTCTCTACGCTTACGACAACGACAACGACATCAACAATACCTGTGCGGCGAACACCTGCCGACTGGCCATTAACGGCAACACGGCGAACGAACAGTTCAAACTGTACGAAGGCTTTGGTCAACTCGACATCGGCGGCCTGCCAATGCCACTGTCGATCTACGGTCAAGTCGTCAACAACGACGATGCCAGCAACGATCAGGACATGGGCTGGTTGGCCGGTGTCAAGACCAACGTCTTCGGCTTCGGCGTGGACTACAACTATCGTGACGTACAGCGTAACGCCGTGGTCGGCGCCTTCACCGACTCTGACTTCGCCAACGGTTTCACCGGTTCGCGCGGCAGCAAGTTGAAAGTGAGCTACGAGATCGACAAGAACTTCGCCCTCGGCGCGACGTACTTCATGGCTGATTCCGACTACACCAACGCCACCCTGCGTGACTCGAAAATCAACACCTTGCAGCTGGATGCCGAAGCCAAGTTCTGATCCCTGCTACACGGTTCGGGCAAGGACGCCCAAACTGCTTTTACAAACTCGCGCTGCTGTATCGGTCCCCATCATCCGTCCGATACCGCAGCGCGAGTTTTTTTATGCAAAAAAAGATCGCAGCCTTCGCAGGCCGCGATCTTTTCATTTACCGCGACAACTCAACGCTTGCGCAGAATCACGCTACCAATCGAATAACCGGCGCCGAACGAGCTGAGCACCGCCAGCGAACCCGCCGCCAGATCATCCTGGTTCTTGTGAAACGCAATCACCGAGCCCGCAGAGCTGGTGTTGGCGTAGGTGTCGAGAATCACCGGGGCTTCTGCTTCGGTGGCTTCGCGGCCCAGCAGTTTCCTCACGATCAAGTGGTTCATGCTGAGGTTGGCCTGGTGCAGCCAGAAGCGCTTCACGTCGCCGACGTTGAGCTGGTTCTCTTCCAGATGCGCACCGATCAGCTCGGCCACCATCGGGCAGACTTCCTTGAACACCTTGCGGCCTTCCTGCACGAACAGCTTGTCTTTGGCACCAATGCCCTCTTCTGCCGCGCGGTTGAGGAAGCCGAAGTTGTTGCGGATGTTGTTGGAGAACTTGGTCAGCAGCTTGGTGCTGACCACGTCGAACTGGTACTTGGACGTCGCCAGGTCCGCTCGCTCGATGATCACTGCAGTGGCCGCGTCGCCGAAGATGAAGTGGCTGTCGCGGTCACGGAAGTTCAGGTGACCGGTGCAGACTTCCGGGTTGACCATCAGCACTGCCCGAGCCTGGCCCAGTTGCACGCTGTTGGCCGCCGCTTGAATGCCGAAGGTCGCCGAAGAGCAGGCCACGTTCATGTCGAAACCGAAACCCTGGATGCCCAGCGCTTCCTGGACTTCGATGGCGATGGCCGGGTAGGCGCGTTGCAGGTTGGAGCAAGCGACAATCACGCCGTCGATGTCGGCGGCAGTCTTGCCGGCACGCTGCAAGGCTTGCTCGGCGGCGCCGATGGCCATCTGGCAGAGGACCGACCACTCGTCGTTCGAGCGCTCCGGCAGGCGTGGCGTCATGCGTTGCGGGTCGAGAATGCCGTCCTTGTCCATGACAAAGCGGCTTTTGATACCGGAGGCTTTTTCGATAAACGCGGCGCTGGATTCGGTCAATGCCTCGACTTCGCCACGGGCGATGGCGTCGGCGTTGTCGGCGTTGAACTGCGCGACGTAAGCGTTGAAAGACTGCACCAGCTCTTCGTTGGAAATGCTGTTGGCCGGGGTGTACAGGCCGGTGCCGCTGATGACGACGTTATGCATGGTCGTTTCTCTAATCTGTTCAGGCAGAAAGCATTGGCACCGACGTACCAATACATAAAGGGTCTGTTCCCGTCACAGGAAGCAAACCTGGCATCGCTTTATTCCGAACCGCCCGAACCTGTGGAGGCTCAAAACCGCGGGGCCGGCGTTTATAGGCGCGAAGTTTGCCATAAACGTTGGGGTTTGACCCTATTTGCGAGCCGATCGGCCTTACGATTCTGGAATTGACGGATGGGGTATGACGAACCTGTAGGAGCCAGCTTGCTGGCGATGGCGTCTTTGAAATCGCCATCGCCGGCAAGCCGGCTCCTACAAGGGTCGTGCTATGGCTCCACTTGGGTCCATTGCTTGTTCAGGCGTTTGTCGGAGATCGGCACCTTGGTCCCCAACTGCTGGGCGAACAGCGAAACCCGGTACTCCTCCAGCCACCAGCGATACAGCTCCAGCTGCGGATCACGCTTGCCTTCCTGGGCATGTTTGCTGGCGCGAGTCTGGTATTGAGTCCAGAGGCCGGACAACTCACCGCTCCAGACCCGATCCTTCTGCACCTGCGCAGCCAGTTTCTCGAAGCGCTGCTCGATTGCTTTCAGGTAACGCGGCAGCTCCTTGAGCCACTGCATCGGCGTTTCGCGGACGAAACCCGGATACACCAGATGACTGAGCTGCTGCTTGATGTCATTCAACGCCACGGCCTGCGCCAGATCGATCTTGCCCTTGAAGCGTTTTTGCAGGCCGTGCCAGAGCTTGAGAATTTCCAGGGTCAGCTTCGCCAGACGCTCGGCATGCTCGGTCCAGCCGCCGCGTTTGCGTTCGGCCAGCGCCGCCAATCCGGCGCCATCACGCGGCAACGGGTCTTCGCCGTCGAGGATGCAGCTGTCGAGACTGGCCAGCAGAATGTCTTCCACCAGACTGTCGACGCGGCCCATGTCGCGGTACATCAGGCCCAGCTCGGTCAGGCCCGGCAACTTGCCGCGCAGGAACTTCGCCGGTTCTGCCAGTTGTTGCATCAGCAGGCGCTGCAACGCGCGGCGATGCTGGAACTCGGCTTCGGCCGGCGTCGAGAACCGCCCTTCCTTGACCGTGCCGGCCTCTTCGACGAGCGCCGGATACACCGTCATCGACAACCCGGCTATCTTCTGTTGGGTCTTTTCCGCCACGGCGGCGAAGACTTTCGCCTCCACCGGTTGCTGACTTTTTGCCGTTTGCGGGACGGCCAATGCCGCCTGGCTGGCTTCAGCGAATCGCGCGGTGAGCTCCGCCAGATCTCGTCCTTCGCCGAGGAACTTGCCCTGGCCATCGACGATTTCCAGGTTCATCCGCAGGTGATTTTCGACCTGCTGCGCCGCTTCGGCCCACGCCTCATCGCTGACCCGCGCACCGGTCATGCGCAGCAACTCGCGACCCAATGCCTGAGGCAACGAGCCCTCGGCAAAGGTCATGCGCTGCAACGCGGCTTTGACGAAGTCCGGCACCGGCACGAAATTCTTGCGCAACGCCTTGGGCAGGTTGCGCACCAAGGCAATGCACTTGGCCTCGATCACGCCGGGCACCAGCCACTCCAGACGTTCCGGCGGCAGCATCGGCAACAGCGGCGCCGGCACGCGCAGGGTCACGCCGTCACGCGGGTGGTTCGGTTCGAAATGGTAACTGAGTGCCAGTTCCAGATCGCCGATGTGCAAGGTGTCCGGGTAATGCAGCGCGGTGACTTCACTGGCCTCACGGGCCAACACGTCTTCTTCGCGCATGATCAGCAGTTGCGGGTCTTTCTGGCTGTTAATCCGGTACCAGCTGTCGAAGGTCGCGGTCTGGTGAATCTCCGCCGGCAGTCGCGCATCGTAGAAGGCGAACAGGGTTTCTTCGTCGGCCAGAATGTCGCGACGGCGAGCCTTCGCTTCCAGCTCGTCGAGTTGTTCCAGCAGTTGCTGGTTGGCGGTCAGGCACTTGGCTTTGGACTGAATCTCGCCGCGCACCAGGCCTTCGCGAATGAAAAACTCACGGGACACTACCGGATCGATCGGCCCGTAATGCACCGGCCGGCGACCGACCACGATCAGCCCGAACAAGGTGATCTGTTCGAACGCCACGACCTGCCCGCGCTTCTTCTCCCAATGGGGTTCGAAGTGGTTTTTCTTGATCAGGTGCCCGGCGAGCGGCTCGATCCAGTCGGCATCGATCTTCGCGACCATGCGCGCGTAGAGCTTGGTGGTTTCCACCAGTTCGGCGGTCATCAGCCATTGCGGGCGCTTTTTGCCAAGGCCCGATGATGGGTGAATCCAGAAGCGCCGCTGCCGGGCACCGAGGTAATCGCCTTCATCGGTTTTCTGCCCGATCTGGCTGAGCAGGCCCGAGAGCACGGCTTTGTGCAGCTTGGGGTAATCCGCCGGCTCTTTGTTCAGGCTCAACTGCATGTCGCGGCAGATCAAACTCAACTGACGGTGCGAGTCGCGCCACTCGCGCAACCGCAGGTAGTTGAGGAAATTCTTGCGGCACCAGTTACGCAGCGGACTGGCCGTCAGCGCCTGGCGTTGCTCTTCAAAACCACGCCACAGATTGACCAGCCCGGCGAAGTCCGAGTCCACGTCTTTCCATTGTGCATGCGCCTGATCCGCCGCTTGCTGGCGTTCCGGCGGACGCTCGCGCGGGTCTTGAATCGACATCGCGCTGGCGACGATCAGCACTTCCTGCAAGCTGCCGAGTTTCGCCGCTTCGAGCAGCATGCGGCCCATGCGCGGGTCCACCGGCAGGCGCGCCAATTGGCGACCTAGCGGGGTCAACTGGCTGTTGCGGTCCACCGCCGACAACTCTTGCAGCAGGTTGAAACCGTCGCTGATGGCCTTGCCATCGGGTGGCTCGATAAACGGGAAATCGGTGATCTCGCCGAGGCGCAGATGCAGCATCTGCAAAATCACCGCCGCGAGGTTGGTCCGCAGGATTTCCGGGTCGGTAAATTCCGGGCGGCCAATGAAGTCTTCTTCGCTGAACAGCCGTACGCAAATGCCTGGCTCAACCCGACCGCATCGACCTTTACGCTGGTTGGCGCTGGCCTGGGAAATCGCTTCGATGGGCAGGCGCTGGACCTTGGCGCGGTAGCTGTAACGGCTGATGCGCGCGGTGCCGCTGTCGATCACGTAACGAATGCCCGGCACGGTCAGCGACGTTTCGGCGACGTTGGTCGCCAGCACCACGCGACGCCCGGGGTGCGACTGGAAAATTCGCTGCTGTTCGGCCGGCGAAAGCCGCGCGTACAACGGCAGGATTTCAGTGTGTTTGAGTTGCGCCTTGCGCAGCATGTCGGCGGCGTCGCGAATCTCGCGCTCGCCGGGCAAGAACACCAGCACATCGCCGGGGCTCTTGCGCTCGCTGCGTTCGAACGCGGCGATTTCGTCGAGGGTGGCGAGGATCGCCTGATCCACGGTCAGGTCATCCTCGACGCGGTTGCCCTCTTCGTCCTGTTCCAGGGTCAGCGGGCGATACCAGGTTTCCACCGGGAAGGTGCGGCCGGAGACCTCAACGATGGGCGCATCGTCGAAGTGCTTGGAGAAACGCTCCAGGTCGATGGTCGCCGAGGTGATGATGACTTTCAGGTCCGGACGACGGGGCAGCAGGGTTTTCAGGTAACCGAGCAGGAAGTCGATGTTGAGGCTGCGTTCGTGGGCTTCGTCGACGATGATCGTGTCGTAGCGTTCGAGGTAGCGGTCGTTCTGGGTTTCCGCCAGCAGAATGCCGTCGGTCATCAGTTTGATCAGCGTATTGGAATCGCTCTGATCCTCGAACCGCACCTGATAGCCGACCAGCGCGCCCAATGGCGTCGCCAGTTCTTCGGCAACCCGGCTCGCCACACTGCGCGCCGCGATTCGACGCGGCTGGGTGTGGCCGATCAGGCCATGCTGGCCGCGACCGATTTCCAGGCAGATCTTCGGCAACTGGGTGGTTTTACCCGAGCCGGTTTCGCCGGCGATGATCAGCACCTGATGCTTGAGCAGCGCTTCCTTGATTTCATCGCGCTTGGCGGCGATGGGCAGGCTGTCGTCGTAACGAATCACCGGCAGGCTGGCGCGTCGCGCCAACACCTGATCACAGGACGCCTGCATGCGCGCCACCCACTGGGCCAGCTTGGCTTCGTCAGGCTTTTTGCGCAGCTCAAGCAACTGCCGACGCAGCCGGTGGCGGTCGGCGAGCATGGCGTGATCGAGGTTTTTCAGCAGTTTGTCGAGTGAAGGCGATTCGTCAGTCATCAGGTACGCAATAAGTCGTCTAGTGGCGCAGGGGGCGGATTGTCGCAGATTTTACGGCCGCTGCGCGGCCGAATCGCGAGCAGGCTCGCTCCCACACTGGATCTGATGCGACCACAAAATCGGGGCACCGCGGTCAAATGTGGGAGCGAGCCTGCTCGCGATTCGATTGCACAGCAATCGCAGAGAACTACTCGGTATCCATGCCCTTGCGCCGATACGGGAACACGTCGATCACCTTGCCCGCACGAATCGCCTCTTGCAGGCTTTTCCAGTAATCGGCGTTGTACAGCTCGCCGTGCAACTGATCGAACAAGCGCCGCTGCGCGGAATCGGCAAACAGAAACGGCGGAAACTCCTCGGGGAACACGTCCAGCGGCCCGATCGAATACCACGGCTCGGACGCCATTTCGTCTTCCGGCGTACGCGGTTGCGGGATGTGGCGGAAGTTGGCTTCGGTCAGGAAGCAGATCTCGTCGTAGTCATAAAACACCACACGACCGTGACGGGTGACGCCGAAGTTTTTCAGCAGCATGTCGCCGGGAAAAATGTTCGCCGCCGCCAGTTGCTTGATCGCCAGGCCGTAATCTTCCAGCGCGTCGTGCACCTGCGCCTCGTTGGCGTTTTCCAGGTACAGGTTCAACGGCGTCATCCGCCGCTCGGTCCAGCAGTGGCGGATCAATACGGTGTCGCCTTCCACCGACACGGTAGACGCCGCCACGTCCAGCAATTCTTCCAGACACGCCGGCTCGAACTTGCTCAACGGAAAACGGAAATCGGCGAACTCCTGGGTATCGGCCATGCGCCCGACGCGGTCGACGCTTTTCACCAGCCGGTATTTCTCGATCACCGTCGCGCGGTCGACGTTTTTCGACGGTGAGAAACGGTCCTTGATGATTTTGAACACGGTGTTGAAACCCGGCAGCGTGAACACGCTCATCACCATGCCGCGCACGCCGGGGGCCATGATGAACTGGTCGTCGGTGCTGGCCAGGTGGTTGATCAGCGCCCGGTAGAACTCCGACTTGCCGTGCTTGTAGAAACCGATCGAGGTGTACAGCTCGGCGATGTGTTTGCCCGGCAAGATCCGCCGCAGGAAACCGATGAACTCCGCCGGCACCGGCACATCGACCATGAAGTAGGAACGGGTGAACGAGAAGATGATCGACACGTCGGCTTCGTCGGTGATCAACGCATCGATCTGGATGCCACGGCCCTCAAGGTGCAGCAGCGGAATCGCCAGCGGCCATTGCTCATCGGTGGTGTAGATGCGCCCCACCAGGTAAGCGCCCTTGTTGCGGTACAACACCGAGGAAAACAGCTCGACGCTCAGCTCGGGATCCTTGCACACCCAGTCCGGCAGGTTCTCGCGCAGCTGTGCTTCGAGGCGACGCAGATCGCCCGCGAGGTCGGCGTAATCCTCGCTGAAACGGTAGTCGGCAAAAATGCTCGCCAACATGCCTGACAACTGCCCCTGAGGTTTGTAGGTGCGGGTTTGCGCGGCGCGCGCCCGGCGCAGGCTTGGCCGGGTGGTGTGGATGAACATGCAGCCATCGCTGATCAGGTCGTGGCTGAACAGCCCGCAGAAGATCGAGTTGTACCAGGTCTCGGACAGTTCATCGTCGAAGCGCAGGTCGATCAGGCTGATGTAGGCGCTTTTGACCAGTGGCCAGCAGCTGACATCCAGCGTGTCGGCGTCGAACGCGATGCGCAGCCGGTCCACCGTTTCGCTGACTTTATCTTCGTAGAGGTTGATCCGCGCCGCCGAGGCGATTTGCGTTTCCTGCCATTGGGCTTGCTCGAAACGCGCCCGGGCGCCGTCGGTGATCTGCCGGAAATGCTCGCGGTAATCGTCAAAGCCATCGAGGATCATTCGGGCGATGTCGGCGGCTGGCCATTGCTGCGGCATGGTGAGACCTCTACGGGAATTCGGAAGGCCTGAGCTTAGCCAGTGAACCGGGTGCAGGAGAAGCCTAATTTCGGTCCGAAAACGAATGAATCGCTCATGGGCGCAGTTTTTTCAGACTTTTTTTAATCGACCGTTCGGTCAGTAAACGACCTCAAAAGTCACTCTCCATCCACTTAATCGATTCATCTACAACCCTCTGATTATCAGGCGTACGGATCCAATCCACGGTCAGGCAAATGTCAGCCGCCAGGTTTTCTGCTTTTTCCTGAAAGCCTGCCCGCCTGAAAAGTGCTCTCGAACTGGTCTTACCAAGATAATGGCACTTTGATATACACCCCGCGTTCACCCGCCTAAAAACAAGATCCTCGGCCCACGAGGACTACCTCTCAAAATGCCCAAGGAGCACATAAGATGCCTATAAGGAACATGCGCATAGGTTTGCGCGCGAGCTTGAGTTTTGCTGTGCTGGCCAGCCTGCTGGTGCTGGTCGGGATGTTCGGCCTGGGCCAGATGGCGACCCTGCGCGAGAGTGCATCGGTCATCGAGGAATCGTGGATGCCGAGCATCGAGAGCATCCATGACAGCGCGTCCAACATCGCCACCATCCGCCTGGAATCGTTGCGGTTGATCGCCAACAACCAGAGCGCTGTGCGGGAAAGGAGCAAAGGCATCCTCAACGCGCAACGCCAGGAATTGCAAAAGCGCCTCAACGACCACAAGACGCTGCTGTCCAGCGACCAGGAACGGGCCATGCTCGACAGCCTGAATGCCGCCGTCGCGAAGTACCTGGCCATCCTCGACCAGATCCTCGCGCAGATCGATGCCGGCCAGGATGAGCAGGCCTACGCCCGCCTCAACAGTGAACTGGCCCCGCAGGGCATCGTGCTGGATAAATCCCTGGAATCGATGATCAGTTTCAATCAGCAAGGCGCCGATACCGCAGCGGACGCCGCCGCGTTGATGTACCAGCGTGCGCAATGGATCGTCGGCACGATCATCGTGATTGCGCTGCTTGCCACGCTGCTGTTGGCCTGGTTGCTGACGCGCAGCATCACCACGCCGATCAATCAGGCGCTGCAGGTCGCACGCCGGATTGCCGCGGGCGACCTCAGCGGACAGATTGCCAGCCACGGCAAGGACGAAGCCGCGCAATTGCTCAATGCCCTCGCCGACATGCAAGGCAACCTGCGCACGACCATTCGCGGCATCAGCGACTCGGCGCGCCAACTGGCGTCGGCAGCCGAGGAAATGAGTTCGGTGATGGAGGAAAGCACTCGCGGCCTGCAGCAGCAGAACGACCAGATCGAGATGGCCGCCACCGCCGTCACCGAGATGAGCACTGCGGTGGACGAGGTCGCCGCGAATGCCGTGTCCAGCGCCGAAGCCTCTCAGGCGTCGAACGAGGACAGCAAGCACGGCCACGTGCAGGTCACTGAAACCATCACCGCGATTCAGGGGCTGGTCAGCGAAGTGCTCGGCGCCTCGGAACGGGCCGAGGGCCTGGCGGTTCAGGCGCAGGACATCAGCAAAGTGCTGGAAGTGATTCGCGGCATCGCCGGGCAGACCAACCTGTTGGCGCTCAATGCGGCCATCGAAGCCGCACGCGCCGGTGAAGCCGGGCGCGGGTTTGCCGTGGTGGCCGATGAAGTGCGCTCGCTGGCGCAACGCACCCAGAACTCCACCGAAGAAATCGAGCTGATGATCAACAACATCCAGCACGGCACCGGGGCCACGGTCAGCGCGCTGCAAAGCAGTGCCGAACACGCCAGCCAGACCTTGCGCCGGGCCAACAGTGCCGGTAGCGCCCTGGAGAAAATCACCGCATCGATCTCGCAGATCAACGAACGCAACCTGGTCATCGCCAGCGCCGCCGAACAGCAAGCGCTGGTGGCCCGGGAAGTCGATCAGAACCTGGTGACCATACGCGATCTCTCGACCCAGACCGCCGCCGGCGCCACCCAGACTTCGGCCGCCAGTCAGGAACTGTCGCGACTGGCAATCGACCTCAACGGTCTGGTGACACGTTTCATAATTTGATGCCGGTTTTTCGGTTGCCATAGGCAAGGCTCTCGGCAACACTCTCGTCCCCATCAAGGAAGGAGTGCACCGTGAGCCCTGTCGATATCGTTCGTTTACTGTCGCTGGCGGCCATCTGGGGCGCGAGTTTCCTGTTCATGCGCATCATCGCCCCAGTGATTGGCAGCATCCCCACGGCGTTTTTCCGCGTGTCGATTGCGGCGGTCGGGTTGCTGATGATTGTCGGGTTGATGCGCATCAGCTGGGATTTCAAGGGCAAGCTCAAAACCGTGATGCTGCTCGGGGTGATCAACTCCGGGATACCAGCGACCCTCTATTCAGTGGCAGCCCAGGTGCTGCCCGCCGGTTACTCGGCAATCTTCAACGCCACCACGCCACTGATGGGCGTGTTGATCGGCGGCCTGTTCTTCAGTGAACGGCTCACTGCGGCCAAGCTCGGTGGGGTGTTTCTAGGTTTGTTCGGTGTTGGCGTGCTGACCCGTGCCGGCCCGGTGGCCTTCGACCTGCAGCTGCTGATGGGCGCCCTCGCCTGCCTGCTCGCCACCACCTGTTACGGTTTTGCCGGGTTCCTCGCCCGCCGCTGGCTCGATCAGGCCGGCGGGCTCGACAGTCGTCTTTCGGCACTGGGCAGCATGCTCGGGGCGACCTTGTTCCTGCTGCCGCTGTTCGGCTACAGCGTGATCAGCCAGCCACCGGCGAGCTGGGGCGGCTGGAGCGTGTGGCTGTCGTTGCTGGGGCTGGGCCTGGGGTGCACGGCGTTTGCGTACATTATTTACTTCCGTCTGCTCAGCTCGATCGGGCCTTTGAAATCGATGACAACGACGTTCCTGATTCCGCCGTTCGGGGTGTTGTGGGGGGCGTTGCTGCTGGATGAGCCGTTGTCGATGGCGCACGTGTATGGCGGGGTGTTGATTGCGGCGGCGTTGTGGTTGGTGTTGAAGCCTTCGGTGATGAAGAAGGTTGAGGTGGTGGCCCGGTAAATTTCTGGTGCTGCTGATGACGCCTTCGCGGGCAAGCCTCGCTCCTACGGGTTTTATGCAGGACCTGTAGGAGCGAGGCTTGCCCGCGAAGGCGATCGCCAGTCCACTACAAGGCCGACTGACTCACTTCACCATCCACCAACCGCCGAATCCCCAGCGGATTCGCGTTCTGCAACGCCTCGGGCAACAACGCATCCGGGTAATTCTGGAAGCACACCGGCCGCAGGAATCGATCAATCGCCAGCGTCCCCACCGACGTCCCGCGAGAATCCGACGTCGCCGGATACGGCCCGCCATGCACCATCGCCTCGCAGACTTCGACCCCGGTCGGATAGCCGTTGAGCAAGATCCGCCCGACTTTTTCCTGTAGCAATTGCGCCAGCCAGCGGTATTCCAGCAGCTCTTCGGCCTCGCCGATCAGCGTCGCCGTCAATTGCCCGCGCAGGCCGTGCAGCGCCGCCGAGAGCTGCGCCCGATCTTCGACTTCGATGACGATGGTGGTCGGCCCGAACACTTCCTCCTGAAGCAACTCATCGCCCTTGAGCAGCAGGCTGACATCGGCCTTGAACACCTGCGGTTGCGCCTGATTGCCCTGCTGCGGTTTGCCCGCCAGGTGCGTCAGCCCCGGATGTTCGTGCAATTCCCCAAGGCCTTGGCTGTAGCTGACCAGCGCGCCGGCATTGAGCATGGTTTGTGCCGGCTGCTCGTTCATGTTGGCGCAGAACTGTTGAAGGAAAGCGCTGAACTGTGGCGAACGCAAACCGATGACCAAACCCGGATTGGTGCAGAACTGCCCGCAACCCAAGGTCACCGAACCGGCCAGTTGCGCCGCGATCTGCTCGCCCCGCACGGCGAGGGCTTCGGGCAACAGGAACACCGGGTTGATGCTCGACATTTCGGCGAACACCGGGATCGGTTGCGGCCGGGTCGCGGCCATGTGGCTCAGGGCATTGCCGCCCTTGAGCGAACCGGTAAAGCCCACGGCCTGAATGGCCGGGTGCTTGACCAGCCACTCACCGACGCCACCGCCATAAATCATGTTGAACACACCCGCCGGCATGCCCGTGCGTTCGGCGGCGCGGATGATGGCGTCCGCGACCCGTTCGGCGGTCGCCATGTGTCCGCTGTGCGCCTTGAATACCACCGGGCAACCGGCGGCCAGTGCCGAAGCGGTATCGCCACCCGCCGTGGAAAAAGCGAGCGGAAAGTTGCTGGCGCCAAACACCGCCACCGGACCGATGGCAATCCGGTACTGACGCAGATCCGGACGTGGCAGCGGTTGGCGATCCGGCAATGCCCGATCAATCCGCGCACCGTAGAAATCACCGCGCCGCAGGACCTTGGCGAACAGGCGCATCTGGCCGCTGGTGCGCCCGCGTTCGCCCTGGATACGCCCGGCCGGCAGTGCCGTTTCCCGACAGACCGTGGCGACGAAATCATCGCCCAGCGCATCGATTTCATCGGCGATGGCGTCAAGAAACGCCGCACGTTTTTCCGCGCTCAGGTTGCGGTAGATCGGGTAAGCCGCAGCGGCGGCTTTGGCGGCGGCATCCACCTCGGCTTCAGTCGCCTGGAAGAAGGTGCCGGGCAGCGGTTCGCCGGTTGTGGCGTCGAGGCTTTGCAGTTGCAACGTGCCGTTGGCGCTGCGCTGTCCGCCGATGTAGTTGTGTCCAGAGAGCGTGGTCATAATTTATTCCTGATCGATTGGCACAGACCTGTAGGAGCCGGCTTGCCGGCGATTGGCCTTCAAGCCTTGCATCGATCTCTCGGACGCAATCGCCGGCAAGCCGGCTCCTACAAGGGCGGATGTTCCGCCGGCTTTTAGAGCGAACGCACGTGGCCGATGGCCAACGGCTGGGCGCTTTCGCCAATGCCGTTTTCCAACGGTGCGCCAAACGCGTCGAGGCTGATCTGGAAGCGATCCCCCGGCTGGGTTTTCACGCCGTCGGCAAACGACAGCGTCGCAGTGCCGAAGTAATGCACGTGGACATCGCCCGGACGCAAAAACTGCGCGTATTTGAAGTGATGGAATTCGAGGTTGGCGAGGCTGTGGCACATGTTGTCTTCGCCGCTGAGAAACTCTTTTTCCCAGAGGGTTTCGCCGTTGCGGATGATGCGGCTGGTGCCCGCCAGGTGTTTAGGCAATTCACCGACACGCAGCTCCGGACCATAGGCGCAGAAACGCAGTTTCGAGTGCGCGAGGTACAGGTAATTGCGGCGCTCCATGACATGGTCGGAGAACTCGTTACCCAGCGCATAACCGACGCGATACGGCAGACCGTCATCGCCAATCACATAGAGGCCGGTCAGCTCCGGTTCTTCCCCGGCATCTTCGGCAAACGGCGGCACCGGGAAATCCGCGCCGGGGCGCACGACGATGCTGCCGTCGCCCTTGTAGAACCATTCCGGCTGCGCGCCGACCTGTCCGGCTGCGGGTTTTCCACCTTCCAGGCCCCACTTGAAAATGCGCATGGTGTCGGTCATGCCGGCTTCAACGGCGCCATCCTGCTGGTGCATTTTGTCCCGCGCCGAGGCGCTGCCGAGGTGGGTCAGGCCGGTGCCGCTGATCAGGCAGTGCGCCGGGTCTTCGTGATCCAGCGGCGGCAGGACGTTACCCTGCTGCAACAGTTGCGCGTAATCCGGGCCAGGTTCAGTGCCGCGCAGGGAGACTTCTTCTTGCAGACTGCGTTGGGCGCGGATCGCCGCGAGAGCCAGTTCACGAGTGCTGCGGGTGCCTTTGAGCACTTGGACCTGCGAACCTTCGACGACGCCGACCTGACGCTCACCGGCAGTGTTTTCAAATTGAATCAGGCGCATGTCGGCCCTCCAGAAAGTCGTGAATGGCGCCGCTCACGAGCGGCGCCTCAAGGTCACTCGATGATGTTGAAGTCGCTCAGGTATTCATCGGAGATTTCCAGGCCCAGGCCCGGCTTGTTGTCGTCGAGCTGGATGTAGCCGTTGACCGGTTGCGGCTCGCCCTTGAACACGTAGTAGAAGAGTTCGTTGCCGACCTCGACGTCGAAGACCGGGAAGAACTCGGCCATTGGCGAGGCGGTGGTGGACATGGTCAGGTGATAGTTGTGCATCTGCCCGGCGTGCGGAATCACCGGCACCGACCAGGCTTCGGCCATGGCGTTGATCTTGCGCGCAGCGGTGATGCCGCCCACACGGTTGGTGTCGTACTGGATCACGTCGACGGCGCGGCGTTCCAGCAGGTCTTTGAAGCCGTAGGAGGTGAATTCGTGCTCGCCGCCGGAGATCGGCATGATCCCCATTTTTTTCAGCTCGATGTAGCCTTCGATGTCGTCGGCGATCACCGGCTCTTCGAGCCAGCGCGGTTCGAATTCGGCGAGTTTCGGCAACATGCGGCGTGCGTATTCCAGGGTCCAGCCCATGTAGCATTCGAGCATGATGTCGATGTCCGGGCCGGCCAGTTCACGCAGTGCGCGCACTTGTTCGATGTTTTTGCGCATGCCCGCCGGGCCATCTTTCGGGCCGTAGCCGAAACGCATTTTCAGCGCGGTGAAACCCTGGTTCAGATAGCCCTGTGCTTCTTCGAGGAACAGGTCGAGGTTGTCATTGGCGTAGAGCTTGGAGGCGTAGGTCCAGATCTTTTCCTTGGTGCGACCACCGAGCAACTTGAACACCGGTTTGTTGACCGCTTTGCCCATGATGTCCCAGATCGCGATGTCGATCGCCGAGATCGCCGCCATGCCGATGCCTTTACGGCCCCAGGCGTGGCTCTGGCGGTACATTTTCTGCCAGATGTATTCGTTGTCGAACGGGTCTTCACCAATCGCAATCGGCGCCAGGTAGGTGTCGATGATTTCCTTGGCAACGCGTGGCGCCAAGGCGCAGTTACCGATGCCGACAAGACCGGTGTCGGTCTCGACTTCTACCACCAGCCAGCCGTGGAAACGGAACGAACCCATGGCGTCGCCACGTTCGAACAGGATGTCGCTGGCGTTGGTGCAGAAGTGCGCTTGTGGTGGGACGACTTTGCCTTTCCACTCGAAAACGCGGGTACGGATTGCTTTGATTTTCATGAATTCAATTCCTTGCTAACGCTTGGGTAGTGATCAGCCAACCTGAGCCGGTGTGAGCTGCGAGGGTGATTTAGGGGTGTGGGTGCTGCGAAGTCGGGACAACAGGACGGCGCCGACAATGCCGACCAGGGCCAGGGCGAACATGCCGGCGCGGGGGTCGGCGAAGCTGGTTTCCATCACGGTTTTCAGGTTCGGCGCGACGAAGCCGCCGAGGTTGCCGATGGAGTTGATCAGGGCGATCCCGCCGGCTGCGGCGGCACCGCTGAGGTAGCTGGTGGGAATGGTCCAGAACAGTGGCTGCACCGAGACGAAACCGGCGGCGGCGAAGCAGAAGGCGATGACCACCGGAACCATGCTGGTGCCCAGCGCCGAGGCGGCGATGCCGAGGGCGGCCATGGTCAGCATGCACACGGCGAGGCGACGATGTTGCCCGGTGCGGTCGGCGTAGCGAGTGACGAGACGGGTCACGACCAGGGCGCAGATCCACGGAATCGCGGTGATCAGGCCGACGTTGAGTCCGACGTGGCCGTCAAGCAGCCCGGCGATGCGCGTCGGCAGGTAAAACACCACGCCGTACACGCTCATCTGAATGGTGAAATACGCCAGGCAGAATTGCAGCACCCGAGGGTTGCGCAGCGCACTGAGAAAACCATGGGGGCTGCTGTCTTTTTTCTTCGCGTCTTCTTCGCTGAGCGCGGTTTGCAGCGCCTGCTTTTCATCGACGCTCAACCACGTGGCATCGGCCGGGCGGTTGACCAGATAGAAGTACGCAGCGATGCCGACCACCGACGCCATCAACCCTTCGACGACGAACAACCATTGCCAGTTGGTCAGGCCGAACACGCCGTGGAAGTCCAGCAACCAGCCCGACAGCGGGCTGCCCAGCACCAGCGCCAGGGGCAAGCCGAAGTAGAACAGACCGAGCGCCTGGCCACGGCTTTGTGCCGGGAACCAGTAGGTGAGGTAAAGGATGATCCCCGGGAAGAAGCCGGCTTCGGCGACACCCAGCAGGAAGCGCAGGACGTAAAAGGTTTCGGCGTTGTGGGCGAACATCATTGCCGCCGACACCAGGCCCCAGGTGACCATGATCCGGCACAGCCAGACCTTCGCGCCGAGGCGGTGCAGCATGTAGTTGCTCGGCACTTCGAAGAACGCGTAGCCGATGAAGAAGATGCTCGCGCCGAACGCGAACGCGGCATCGCCCAAACCGGTGTCGGCCTGCAACGCGGCTTTGGCGAAGCCGACGTTGGAGCGATCGATGAAGGCGAGGATGTACATCAGGATCAGAAACGGCAGCAGACGCAGCCGGCTTTTGGAGATGGCACTGGACAGAGCCAGGGCGAAATCTGGACGAGTCATGTGAAGGTTCCTTTGCTGCCGGTATATGCCTTGCGGAAGTGACAAGGCGGGCTTTTTGTAGTTGTTGAATCGTGCGATCGAGGCAGCTCGGGTGGCCGGCTCTGGTCATTCGATGGAGCGACTTTAGCCAGCGCACAGGGCGGCGGATAATCACTTATGCACATCCATCGATAACCTGGGGTGATAGGTAAGTGCGGTTATTGCCTAGATCGAGTTATCAGGCGCCCCCTAAAACAACTGTGGGAGCGAGCCTGCTCGCGAAGGCGATCTGACAGGCACATTGCAGTGACTGATAGAGCGCTATCGCGAGCAGGCTCGCTCCCACATGGGGTTTTGCGTTGATTGAACAACCTGGCAGCACCACGCATTACTGTAGGAGCCGGCTTGCTGCGGGCGGCGTTCCGACGATAGCGATCTGACAGGCACTTCATCTGTGTCTGTCAGGCCCTCATCGCTGGCAAGCCAGCTCCTACAGGGTTTTGCATGGTTCACAAATACTGGCAACACCACCATCCACTGTAGGAGCCGGCTTGCTGCGGGCGGCGTTCCGACGATTGAGGTCTGACAGTCACCTTATGTGTGTCTGTCAGGCCCTCATCGCCGGCAAGCCGGCTCCTACAGGGGGGTTGCGGTGTGTCAGTGAATTTTGTGGGGGGTCAGTAGTGGTTGGTGCCCATGCGGCAGGCGATTTCGAAGGCCTGGCGGATCGCGCCGGGGTTGGCTTTGCCCTGCCCCGCGATATCAAACGCGGTGCCATGGGCCGGTGTGGTGATGGGGATCGGCAAGCCGCCCTGCACCGTCACCCCACGGGAGAAGCCCATCAACTTGATCGCGATCTGTCCCTGGTCGTGGTACATCGTCACCACCGCGTCAAAGGCGCTCGCATCGCCCTGCACCTTGAGGAAAATCGTGTCGCCCGGATACGGACCTTCGGCCGCAATCCCCAACGCCTGCGCCGAACGTACGGCCGGGCCGATGATGTCCAGTTCTTCGCGACCGAACGAGCCGTTGTCGCCGTTGTGCGGGTTCAGGCCGCATACGCCGATGCGCGGTTTCGCCAGGCCGTTGCGTTTGAGCGCGGTGTCGATCAGCTGGATCGCTTCCACCACCCGCGCTTGCGTCAGCATGCCCGGCACCTCGGCCAAGGCCACATGCGAGGTCACCCGTGACGTCCAGAGGTTGTCGAGCACGTTGAATTCGCAGAATGGCCCGTGGAAATCCAGCAGCTCGGCGAACCAGTGCAACTCGTCGTTGTGGGCCATGCCGGCCATGTGCAGCGAGGTCTTGTTCAGCGGCCCGAACAGCACCGCGCCGGTGGTGCCGGCCTCGGTCAGGCGCAGGGCTTTTTCCAGAGTGTCGAGGCTGTAGCGGCCACCAATAACGCTGGCTTCACTGCGCGGGAATTCGCCGATGGTGTCGCCGCGAAAGTCATAGAACAACGGCGTGTCATCGACAAATGACAGCTGATCCAGCGACTCGACGCGACGGTACGGAAATTCCACCCCGGCGATGCGCATGCCGCGCCGCATTTCCGCCTCGTCGGCAATCAGGATCACGTTGGCCTGGCTGCGAACCTGAGGCTCGGCGAGCAGGCGTGCGATCAGTTCCGGGCCGATGCCCGCCGGGTCGCCCAGGACCATGGCGATGGTTGTCTTGCTCATGCTTCACTCCTCAAGGGTTCGGGCCATGTACGGTCAATGGCGCTAGGCTCGCAGCGATAAACCCGCTGCGCGTTGCTGTAGAACAGGCGCTCCTGATCCGCCCATGGCAGGTCAGCAACGATGGATTTGAAACCGCTGTAGATGTCGTCGAACGAGCCGCACAGGCTGTCCACCGGAAAGTTGCTGGCGAACATCACGCGGTCGGTGCCGAACATGGCGATCACTTCGCGCACGATCCAGGTATTGTCTTTGGCGCGCCACGCCTGCCCTTTCAGGCCCAGGCCGGAAACCTTCACCTGCACGTTCGGCCATTCGGCCAGTCGCGCCATCGCCAGACGCCACCCCGCCAGGCCTTCGGCGCTGCGGTCATTGGGCAACCCGGCGTGGTTGAGAATCAGCGTGGTACCGGGAAAGTCCCGGGCCAGCCGTTCGGCTTCGTAGAGGTTCCACCAGGGTGTCTGCAAATCGAAATGCAGCCCCAGCCCTTGCAGCGCGGCGTAACTGCGGCGCCAGTGTTCATCGCTCATCAGGCTGCGCAGATGGCCCACCTGCGCCGTCGAAGTCGGGCCACCGGGTTTATGGCGCACGCTGCGTACGCACTTGAAACTCGCCTGCTCGGTGAGCACCGCGATGGCGTCCGGATGATCGAGCCAGGCCTGCGCGACGATTGCATTCGGTACGCCATAACGCGCCGCCAAACCTTCAATGAATCGGGTTTCGCCAATCGGGTCTTGCGGGTCCCATTCGGTCTCGATGTACACCGTTTGCACGACGTTATGCGGCCCGGCATCGGCGAAGTAATCGTCGGGAAAATAGCGCCGCTTGATCGCGCTGTAGTCGCCGTAGCGAAACGGGATCCTGGCTTCAGGCGCGAGCCACGGATGGTGATTGATCGTCGGGTCCCAGAAGTGGTGATGGGCGTCGATGATCGGCCCCGAATACAACTCAGTCATGGCGCACCTCGTCGAGGCTGATGAACAGCGTGGCGAAAACGAAGACCGCCGAACACGCCGCAAAGAACCCCAGCACCGGCGCGAATCCACCGGCCATTTGCAGGATCACGCCGACCAGGATCGGCACCGCAATCCCGCCCGTGCTGCCGGCCATGTTCATCACGCCGCCGATCAGGCCGACCCGCGCCGGCGCCGCCAGCAATGCCGGGAAGCTCCAGTAGAGGCTGCCCCACATCAGGAAAAACGCAGTCATGGCCAACAACGCCACGGCGGCAAAAGGGTTAGTCAGGGTCGGCAACAACAGAAACGCGCCGAGAGCCACCAGACCGGAAAACGCCAGCAGGCTCTTGACCGCCACACCGCGACTGACACCTTTGCGGATCAGCCCGTCGCAGAGGAAACCACCGGTCAACGAGCCGAGCGCACCGCAGACAAAAATCACGAACGTCGCCGCGCCAATGCCCTTGATATCGAAGCCGCGAGCCTGCGCCAGATAACTCGGGCCCCAGGTCAGCAAGCCGAAATACACCATCGCCCAACTGGCGCGGCCGATCAGCAAACCGCTCAGGGAACGCGCCGCAATGCCCAGGCCTTTGACTGGCACCCGCGCCGCTTCGGCTGCTGGCGTGGCGCGTCCGGCGTTGATCTTCTCGAGCTCTTCGGCATTCACTTGCGGGTGGCTGGCCGGGTCATCGCGCAGATACCGCCGCGCCAGCCACGCCAGTACCAGCGTCGCGATACCGGCGATCACGAACGCCAGGCGCCATGAGTCCAGCGACGCGATCAGATAAGCAATGATTAGCCCGCCCAACGCCACGCCCAACGGGCTGCCGCTGTCCATCAGCACCGCGCCGCGACTGCGCTCGCTTGGCGCCAGCCACAACGAAATCAATTTGCCGCCCGACGGGAACAAGGGAGCCTCGGCAGCACCGAGTGCAACGCGGGCGAACAACAATGACAAGCCGCCCGTGGCAAATGCCGCCAATACTTGAAACGTCCCCCACAACCCGGTGGACCAACTGATGACCCGGTGCGGGCCGAAGCGGTCGATCATCCAGCCGCCGGGAATCTGCAACAGCGCATAGGCCCAGAAGAAGCTGCTGAGGATCAGGCCTTGCATGCTCGGCGACAGGGAAAACTCATGGGCGATGGTCGGCATCGCAATGGACAGCGACACCCGGTCGATGAGGTTGACCATGGTCAACGCGAAGATGATCGCGAAGATCCGCCAGCGCACATTGCTGGCCTTGGTGGTGCCGGTCAGCGGTTCGGCCGCTGCGGCGGGTTGGGCAACTGCGCCGGGCAATTGCAGGGAAGCACTGGGACGAGCCATGGTGCGTACCTCGAATTTATTATTTTTGTGAAGTTGCAAACACTGAACCTGTAGGAGCCGGCTTGCCGGCGATTGCGGTGTATCAGTCAACATTGATAGCGCCTGACCCACCGCAATCGCCAGCAAGCCGGCTCCTACAGTGATGGAGGTGCATCAATCGATATTGATGGCGCCTGACATTCCGCTATCGCCGGCAAGCCGGCTCCTACAGGGTTCGCGTTTTGCCGTGTTTTCACGGCATTGGTGAGCACTATCGAAGGCTCACTGATAACCGTCTAATCAAAACTTGAAATAAGGCGATAGCCTCGGGTTATGTCATGCCCTGCTTTCAGGGGGCTTTCAATGGATAAGGCCTGCACACACTTTCCACTCAAACTGCTCTGGCGCAAGGCCCGCGGCGATCTTCACGATTCTTCCCCTCCCGAGCTATAACCCCAGGCTATCGGTGTATGTATTGTTTTGACTAGACGCGACGCCTGCGGCTTCCCACACTCGGGCCAGGCTTGCAGCTTTACCGCTCAGACAAGTCACTCATAACAACTACAAAAACGAGGCCCTTCCATGCGAAATGCATTCGTCCGTCGCACATCCCGTCTGTTTCTTGGCTGCACGCTGGTCGCCGCCGGCGCCCTTCCCGCTCTCGCTCATGCAGCCTGGCAACCAGACAAGAACGTCGAAATCGTCGTCGCTGGCGGTCCCGGTGGCGGCACCGACCAGCTTGGCCGTTTGATCCAGTCGATCATCACCACCCACAAGCTGCTCGACGTGAATACCATCGTCCTCAACAAGGGCGGCGGCAATGGTGCCGAAGCTTTCCTCGACCTGAAAATGAACAAGGGCGATCCGGAAAAACTGGTGATCGGCACCAACAACATCTACCTCTTGCCGCTGGTGTCCAAGCTCGGCTACCAATGGCAGGAACTGACCCCCATCGCCGCCGTGGCCGAGGACGATTTCATTCTCTGGAGCTACAAAGACGCACCGTGGAAGGACGCCAAGGGCTTCTACGAAGCGGTCAAGACTGACCCGTCGAACCTGCGCATGGGCGGCAGCCAGTCCAAGGACGTGGACCAGACCCTCACCCTGCTGTTGAACCAGACCACTAACAGCAAACTGGTGTACATCCCGTTCAAGAGCGGCAGCGAAGCCGCGACCCAACTGGCCGGCAAACACATCGCCGCCAACGTCAACAACCCCAGCGAAAGCATCAGCCAATGGCGCGGTGATCAGGTCGAGCCACTGTGCGTGTTCAGCAAAGAGCGCATGAGCTACACCGAGAAAGTCGCCGGCGACAAATCCTGGGCCGACGTGCCGACTTGCCACGAACAGGGCCTGGGCATCGATCAGTACCGCTTCCCGCGCACCGTGTTCATGCCCGGCGAAGTCACCGCCGAGCAACGGGCGTTCTATGTCGAGCTGATGCGCAAAGTCACCGAAACCCCGGAGTTCAAGGCCTACGTCAAACAGAACGCACTGGTGCCCACCTTCCTCGAAGGCGAGCCGCTGACCGCCTACATTGAGAAAGACACCGCCCGCGTCACACCGGTGTTCAAAGAAGCCGGCTGGCTGAAAAACTGAGTTGCCGACGGCCGTCCGCCTGCGCACGGCCGTCACCTCTGGAGGTGCTTTCATGTCCCATTCTTCGGATTCATCGGCACTGGTCGGTACCCGCTGGGTCGAACTCGGCCTGGCTGTCTTCACTGCGCTGATCGGCGTGGTGGTGATGTTCGGCAGTGTCGAACAAGGTATCGGCTGGGGCGATTCCGGCCCCGAGCCGGGTTACTTCCCCTTCTACATCGGCCTGATGCTCAGCGCCGCAAGCGTGGCCAACGGCGTGTTGACCCTGGTGCGCTGGCACGCCCTGAGCATTGCATTCGTCAGCCGCAGTGCGTTCAAGCAAGTGTTGTCGGTGTTCATCCCGATTGCGCTGTTCGTTGGCGCCATGCCGTTCACCGGCATCTACGTGGCGTCGGCCTGCTTCATCGCCTGGTTCATGTGGCGTGACAAGGTCCGCGCCAAGCCTTACGGCAAACTGATGATCGGCAGCGTGTCCCTCGGCGCGGTGCTGGCCAGCTACCTGATTTTCGCGCTGTGGTTCAAGGTCCCGCTGGATGCCGGCCCGATGGGCGACTGGATTGCCCTGGCCGGGAGAAATTTCAAATGAGCGAGTTCGATTCCCTGCTGCAAGGCATGAACCTGATCCTGACCCCGGGCCACATCGGCCTGATGGTGATCGGCGTGCTACTGGGCATTCTGGTCGGCGTACTGCCCGGCCTCGGTGCCCCCAACGGCGTGGCGTTGTTGCTGCCGCTGACGTTCACCATGTCGCCGGTGTCGGCGATCATTCTGCTGTCGTGCATGTATTGGGGCGCGCTGTTTGGCGGCTCGATCACCTCGATCCTGTTCAACATCCCCGGCGAGCCCTCATCGGTGGCGACGACCTTCGACGGCTACCCGATGGCCCGCGAAGGCCGCGCCGCCGAAGCCCTCACCGCCGCCTTCAGTTCGGCACTGATCGGCGCATTGGCCGGGGTGCTGTTGCTGACCTTCCTGTCGACCAAGATCGCCGCATTCGCCATGTCGTTCAGTTCACCGGAGTTCTTCGCGGTGTACCTGTTGGCGTTTTGCACCTTCATCGGCATGAGCAAGAACCCGCCGCTGAAAACCGTGGTGGCGATGATGATCGGTTTCGCCATGGCGGCGGTCGGCATGGACACCGTATCCGGCAACCTGCGCCTGACCTTCGACCAGCCGATCCTGATGACGGGCATCAGCTTCGAAGTGGCGGTGATCGGCCTGTTCGGCATCGGCGAAATCCTTTGCACGGTCGAGGAAGGCCTGGTGTTTCGCGGCGAGCATGCGCGCATTACGCCAATGGTGATTCTGCGTACCTGGGCCAAGTTGCCGCGTTACTGGTGGACCATTCTGCGCAGCACGCTGGTCGGTTGCTGGATGGGCATCACGCCCGGCGGCCCGACGGCGGCTTCGTTCATGAGCTACAGCCTGGCGCGGCGTTTCTCGAAGAATCGCGAGAACTTCGGCAAGGGTGAACTCGAAGGCGTGATCGCTCCGGAAACCGCCGACCATGCGGCCGGCACCAGCGCCCTGCTGCCGATGCTGACCTTGGGCATTCCCGGTTCCGCCACGGCAGCTGTGATGCTCGGTGGCTTGATGATCTGGGGCTTGCACCCTGGCCCGACGTTGTTCGTCGAGCAGCACGATTTTGTCTGGGGGCTTATCGCGAGCATGTACCTGGGCAACGTGGTGAGCCTGATCGTGGTGCTGGCTACCGTGCCGCTGTTCGCTTCGATCCTGCGCATTCCGTTCTCGATCATTGCGCCGATCATCATCATGGTCTGCGCCATCGGTGCTTACTCGGTGCACAACTCGTTCTTCGACGTGGTGCTGATGCTGGGCTTCGGCGCGCTGGGTTACTTGTTCAAGAAACTCGGTTACCCGATTGCGCCGCTGGTGTTGGCGGCAGTGCTGGGCGACAAGGCTGAGGATGCGTTCCGTCAATCGATGCTGTTTTCTGACGGTCACTTGGGGATTTTCTGGTCCAACCCGCTGGTGGGCAGCCTGACCACGGCAGCGCTGCTGATGCTGTTCTGGCCGCTGATTTCCAAAGGGTTGAACAGCCTGATGGGCCTGCGCAAACCTCACGTCGCCAAGACCAAATCGGTGCTGTGACACGGCAATGCTGGCAACGCCTGACATTTGTTGTCAGGCTTGCCGCAGTCTTTTTCGCGAGCGCGGCCCATGACCCGAATTCCTGATGCCAATGTGATCCACAGTCGACTGCGTCTGCGCCAATTGCGGCTGATGCTGGCGTTGCAGGAATTAGGCTCGCTGCGCCGCGCCGCCGACCACATCGGCATGACCCAACCTGCGGCGACCAAGATGTTGCACGAGGCCGAGGACTTGCTCGGCGTCGAACTCTTCGAACGTCTGCCTCGGGGCATGCGCTCTACCCCGTTCGGGGAGACCGTCATCTACTACGCGCGCATGGTGTTTGCCGAACTCAGCGGTATGCGTGAAGAACTGGTCGCCCTGGAATCCGGCAACCTCGGGCGAGTCGCCGTCGGGGCGATTCCGGCGCTGGCCTCGGGGTTGCTGACCCGCACCATCGCCACCTTGAAGAAAAGCCATCCTCGGTTGTCGATGAGCATTCAGGTCGACACCAGTGATGTACTGGTGCAGGCACTGTTGCAGGATCAGCTCGACATTGTGCTGGGGCGGATTCCGGCGGGTGCGCGGGCCGAAGAATTGCTGTTCGACAGCTTGGGTGAAGAGGAGCTGTGCGTGATTGCCGGTGCGCAGAATCCATTGGCGCGGGAGAAAAACCTGAGCTGGGCGGAATTGCAGAACATGACTTGGGTGTTGCAACAGCAACCGAGCCCGATGCGCGCGATCATCAATCAGGTGTTTCACAATGCGCGGGTCGACATTCCCAGCAGCATCGTCGAGACCACGTCGATCATGACCTTGCTGTCGTTGATCCAGCAGACCGACATGCTCGGCGTCACGCCGGTGTCGGTGGTCGAGGATTATCCGGGGCGTGATTTGCTGGCGGTGTTGCCGATCAAGTTTGAAGCGCGGTTGCCGCCGTATGGGTTGATTACCCGGCGTCATCGTATTCAGTCTTCGGCGATGCAGGCGTTTATGAATTCGGTGCGGGCTGAGCATGCTTTGAGTAAGTAGGCCTTTGGGTATGCGTATATATCCGTTGCCTCGGTAACGGCGGCTATTGGTTTCGCCCTTACGGCGAGTCACTTTGGAAAAGCCCCAAAGTAACCAAAGCGCTTTTGCCCCTTTCGTTCGGTGGCTCGCTAATGCTCGCCATGCCCTCGCTCCGGTCCTGCTCCGTGGGCCCGCCGCCATCGGCCATCCCTGGCCGGGGGCGGCTAACCCGGCATCCATGCCGGGTTGCCCACTGCGCAGAACCTCCACTCGGCCTCTCGAGGGGGCGACTACCGCCACAGCCGCCGAGGCGGCCTGAAAGCCGGCCTGGCTCTTTGGTCGTGTACACACTCCTGCACGGTGGTGGCCCCACTAATTTTGGATATTTGCACATTCCCCCTGTAGGAGCCGGCTTGCTGGCGATGGCGTCGGCCCAGCCAATACATACGTTGACTGACCCACCGCTATCGCCGGCAAGCCAGCTCCTACAGTTGATCGTATTTATCCAAACACATACGCATTTCCCTTGTAGGAGCCAGCTTGCTGGCGATAGCGTCCGTCCAGCCAATAAATAGGTTGACCGACCCACCGCCATCGCCGGCAAGCCGGCTCCTACAGGGAATCCCGTACGCTTTTGATTCCCACCACTCATCAGGCCGAGCGTTAGCTCGCCTTCCGCTTTTGATCTGAGCGCCCCCTCGAGAGGCCGAGCGCAGGTTCTGCGCAGTGGGCAACCCGGCATGGATGCCGGGTTAGCCGCCCCCGGCCAGGGATGGCCGATGGCGGCGGGCCCACGGAGCAGGACCGGAGCGAGGGCATGCCGAGCCACAGCGAGGCACCGAACGAAAGGGGCAAGAGCCCTTGGTTACTTGGGGCTCTTCCAAGTGACTCGCTGTAAAAGCGAAACCGCCAGCAGCCATCACAAAAAAACGGATATGCCCCCAACCACTTCACCCCGCCTGACGAAACACAACCCCCAGACCAACAATAATCAGCACCATCCCCACCATGCTCAACACCGCAAGTTGGTTGCCGAAAAACAGATAATCCATCACCGCCGTCACCGCCGGCACCAGATAAAACAGACTGGTGACATTCACCAGATTGCCCCGGGCGATCAGCCGATACAGCAACAACGTCGCCAACACCGACACCACCAGCCCCATCCACAACACCGGCACGATGAAACCGCTGCTGCGTTCAAAGTGAAAGGGCTGGAACGGCACGAAGATCCCGCACAACAACAGCCCCGACAGATACTGCACCGGCAGCGTACCGAGGGGATTATCGGTGATGCGTTTCTGCATGATCGAACCGAACGTCATGCTCGCCAATGCCAGCAAACCGAAAAACATCCCGGCCAGCGACATGCCGGCCAGACCAATGCCCTGATACACCACCATGATCAATCCGGCCAAACCCAGCATCAAACCGAACACCCGGTTCGCTGAGCGATGGCGCCCCATGATCACCACCGTGAGGATGGGCTGCACACCCATGATCGTGGCCATCACGCCTGGCGTGACCTTCAGGTCCAGGGCCAACAGATAGAAAATCTGATAAGCACCCAGCAACACCACACCAGTGGCCATCGCATACAGCATCGGCTTGCCACCCTTGGGCAGTTTCAGCTTGAGCAATGGCACCAGCAGCACCAATCCACAAAGCGCGATGGCGAAACGAATCAGCAGAAAAGCGAAGGGCGACGCGTGGGCCAGGCCCCATTTGGAGAAGATCGCCCCGCTGCTCCACAGCAAAACGAACAGGCTCGTGGACGCCGCCGCGAGCGCGGATTTTTTCGAAAGGACAAACATGAATACCACCTGTAGTCAGGCATAAAAAGCCAACTCAGCCGAAGCTGAAATCCAGTAGTTTTTCAGGCGAACGCTTTTAGAAGGGCAAGGGAACAGCAGGGAAAGCTGATCAGCCCGAAACGCCAACGCCCGGCGGTGATACGACTGCGTACACCGGCGTGCTACGGACAGGTGGGGGGTAATGACTGATCTGCGCAGGCTGCTGATCCCCGCACGGCACGACGCCAGCGTGGACCGCTGAATCGACTACCGCGTTGATGAGGGATGCAGGCATGGGCTGATCTTTTTTGATGGGATGGACGGTGAACGGAAATCACCGAGCGCCGACTATAACCAGCGCTCGACATGGATTGCAATGACTTGGACAAAGGGCCAGTAGATACAGCGTTAGACCTGCTGCTTACTCTGAGGGAAAGGAAATCGCCCACTGAGGGGGACAGGGAATGCAAGAGATCAAATGCCAAGGGAACGGACTCAACTTCGGTATCAGCTGTACAGATCAAATGCTCGAAAGCTGGCAATTGCCACCCTATCCCGACTTCATCAAGAACTGGAGCATGGAGGGCAAGTCGGCTTCGATTTTTCCAGGATTCGTTTCGAACCAATCAACGCACAGGCATTGAATGCATTCCAGCACTGGAATGATCCGCACTATTCATGGAATGAAGTCGTTGGATGGAAGGCAAAAGAGCCGATGTGTTTTGATCTGGCGATCTGGTTTGATCTGGAGTTATGCGGGCTGTGTTTTGCGAATCCAAACCAGAGTCGTCAACGAGTAAAGATCGTGCGATTGGAGGGTAATCCAGAAAGAGGTCATCCCCTGAAAAGTCTGATTGCTTCGCTCGCACTGACCGCTGTTACTCACTTTGCACAAATCATTGGCTGCAGACAGATCGAAATACAGGAGCCTGTAAAGGGTGCCATCGCCATCTATCAGCAGCTTGGTTTTGAATTCGACACAGAGGGTCGGCTTGTGATGCTTATGGAGTGCGACTAATATCGGGCCAACTGCTCATTTAATGATCAACGCTGGAGATTCAATGAAAGCTCTCGCTGAAAAAAATATTGCAGATAGACAACCGATCAAGGCAACTCCGAAGCGACCACCCACTGAGTTGCCAGAAAGTGTTTTGCGTCGCATCAGAGATACACTGGCAAACCCGGTAACAGAAGAGCCGATGGGCGTTCTCGCTGGAGCTTCGTTCACCTTTTCCTCATAAAAAAACCGCTCACAAGGAGCGGTTCTTTATTCAAAGTCCGGTTTCAACCAAACAACCAATACCCCAACAACGTCAACACCACCACCGCGAGCACCGGTCGCAGCACACGGTAGGCTTTAGGATTGCGCCGCTTCCACTGCTTGACCACACCGCTGACTTTGTCGCTGGAGTTCTTGCTCCAGGCGTAGGCCCGGTTAATCCCGCCGACACGCTCGTCATCGAGGTTCTGCGGCGCAGTGGCACGACCGAGCAGGCTGCTGATCGAGCGGTTGATGCGGGTCATGATACGGTTGCTCAACGGACGTTCGATGTCGCAGAACAGAATGACCCGGGTCTTCTCGGTTTCGTTCTTGACCCAGTGCACATAGGTTTCGTCGAACATCACGTCTTCGCCATCACGCCAGGCGTAAACCTGACCGTCGACGAAGATGCGGCAATCATCGGAATTCGGCGTCGACAACCCCAGGTGATAACGCAGGGAACCGGCAAACGGATCGCGGTGCGGGTTGAGATGGCTGCCACCCGGCAGCAAGGCGAACATGGCGCCTTTGACGTTGGGAATGCTGCTGACCAGGGCCACTGTTTTCGGGCACAGTGTTTCGGCCGATGGCAGGGGTTTGTCGTACCACTTGAGGTAGAAACGCTTCCAGCCTTTCTTGAAGAACGAGCCAAAACCGGCGTCGTTGTTTTTCTCGGCGGCGCGAATGTAACCCTCATCAAACAGGTGCATCGCTTCGTCGCGGATGACTTCCCAATTGTCCTTGAGCACGTCAAGTTCCGGGAACTTGCTGCGATCCAGATAGGGTTTGGATGGCACGCTGGAGAACAGGTACATCAAGGCGTTGTACGGTGCGAACAAAGCGGAGTGGTTGACGAACTGACGCAAGACCGGCAATCGCGCCTTGCCGCGCAAGTGCACATAGAGGGTGCTGCCGAGGAACAGCAGCAACAGCGATGCCTTCGCGGCAATGGTAAAGGTCATCTACAACTCCTTGAGAATTAGCAACTCTGCACTACGCCATTTACCCGACGTGGCAGTCGGCCATGATAAACACTACCGGCCTCGGGAAAAACCCGCTTTCCTCAACATTCACTGTTAAAGATTGTGCAACAACGCACTTCTTAACATATGTCTCCTGAACGGGGGCTGACCTGGATCAGCCCACTTGTCGGGATCAAAATCGAAACATCACTGCTTTGATTTGTTCACGATTACTGCTGATTCTCCTGCTCGGTAAACAGATCGCTGAACAGCATGCTCGACAGGTAACGCTCACCGGAGTCCGGCAGAATCACCACGATGGTCTTGCCCTGCATTTCCGGCGTTTCAGCCAGGCGCACGGCCACAGCCATGGCCGCACCGCAAGAGATGCCGCACAAAATCCCTTCCTCCTGCATCAAGCGCAAAGCCATTGCCTTGGATTCGTCATCGGTGACCAACTCGACCCGGTCCACCATCGACAGATCGAGGTTCTTCGGCACAAAGCCGGCACCGATGCCCTGGATCTTGTGAGGGCTAGGCTTGATCTCTTCACCGGCCAGCGCTTGCGTGATCACCGGAGACACCACGGGCTCCACCGCCACCGAGAGAATCGGTTTGCCCTGGGTATTCTTGATATACCGCGAAACCCCCGTAATGGTTCCGCCCGTTCCGACGCCGGCCACCAGCACATCGACGGCACCGTCGGTGTCGTTCCAGATTTCCGGACCAGTGGTTTTCTCGTGAATGGCCGGGTTGGCCGGGTTTTCGAATTGCGCCGGCATGAAGTAGAGGGACGGGTCGCTGGCAACCATTTCAGTGGCCTTTTCGATCGCACCTTTCATGCCTTTGGCCGGCTCGGTCAGCACCAGTTCGGCGCCCAACGCCTTGAGCACTTTGCGCCGTTCGATGCTCATGGACGCCGGCATGGTCAGCATCAACTTGTAACCCCGTGCGGCGGCGACAAACGCCAGGCCAATGCCGGTGTTGCCGGAGGTCGGTTCGACGATGGTCATGCCAGGCTTGAGTTTGCCGGTGCTTTCGGCGTCCCAGATCATGTTCGCGCCAATCCGGCACTTCACCGAGTAACCAGGGTTGCGCCCCTCGATCTTGGCCAGGATGGTCACGCCACGCGGCGCAATGCGGTTGATCTGCACCAGCGGTGTATTGCCGATGGAATGGGCGTTGTCAGCAAAGATACGGCTCATGGCTGGGTCCTTATGCAGCGTTGAATTAGCCCTCCACGGTATGCCTGTTGCCCCTGGTCGTCCAGTCAGTCGAACGTCCGGCCCGCACAGCAGTCAATCGCATTACACCGCCAGAGATTTGCCGCCATGAAGCGTCGATACAGTTGGCCTCTGTGGACCCTCGCCGGCCTCCTCATGTTGCTGTTTGCCCTGCACATCGCCCTGCCCTATCTGGTGCGTGACTACCTGAACGAACGATTGGCGAATATGGGTGACTATCGCGGGCAGATCACCGACGTGGACCTGGCCCTGTGGCGCGGCGCCTACAAAATCAACGGCCTGAAAGTCGTCAAGGTCGAAGGCAAGGTCCCGGTGCCTTTCGTCAATGCGCCGCTGATCGATCTTTCCGTCAGTTGGCACTCGCTCTGGTACGACCACGCGGTCGTGGCCAAGGCGCAGTTCGTCAAACCCGAAGTGAACTTCGTCGACGGCGGCGCCAACAAGAAAAACTCCCAGACCGGTGAAGGCACCGATTGGCGGGCACAATTGGAGAAATTGCTTCCGATCACCCTGAACGAAGTGCGGATCAGCGACGGCAAGATCAGCTTCCGGAACTTCAATTCCAGGCCCCCCGTGAACATGAACGCCACCCAGGTCAACGCCAGCATTTACAACCTGACCAACGTCGTCGACAAGGAAGGCAAGCGCGACGCACGGTTCGATGGCAAAGCGCTGCTGCTGGGGCACGCGCCACTGGAAACCAGCGCAACCTTCGATCCGCTGAGCGACTTCGAGGATTTCCAGTTCCGACTACGCGCCACGGGCATCGAACTCAAACGCATGAACGACTTCGCCTCGGCCTACGGCAAGTTTGATTTCAATGCCGGGCATGGTGATGTAGTGATTGAAGCGCAAGCGAAAAAAGCCCAATTGACTGGCTACATCAAGCCACTGCTCAAAGACGTCGATGTGTTCAACTGGCAACAGGACGTCGAGAACAAGGACAAAGGGCTGTTCCGCTCCATTTGGGAGGCCATTGTCGGTGGCTCCGAAACCGTGCTGAAAAACCAAGGCAAGAACCAGTTTGCAACGCGCGTTGAATTGAGTGGCAGCGTTCACCGGCAAGATATCAGCGCGTTCCACGCGTTTTTGCAGATTTTACGTAACGGTTTTGTCCAGGCCTTCAATGCCCAGTATGAACGGCCGAAGCCGGAGGCCGGTTAGGGTTTGCGTGTAACGGTGTAACGGCCGGTTTCTTCAGCCGCCCGCGCCGGATCTCGCAGCTGCAGAAAATCCCACCCCAGACAGGCCAGCGCCAATGACCGGGGCACTGCTTCACGGCCACTGCTGTAACGCGTGATGCTGCGGGCACTCACCCCCAAAGCCTCGGCGGCCTGATTGAGCGGCAACCCGGTACGCGCACGCCAGTCGATGAAGATCCGGGTGTTTTCATCCGCTGCGTTTTGCGCGAGTGCATCCAGATAAACAGTGTCTGCGCCGATCTGGATATCCTGCTCAGGCCATTCGACGCACCAGCCATCATCGCCCAGGGTTGCACTGGCGAAAGCTCCCGCCTCCAGCAACGGCTGCAATCCAGGATAGGTACGCAGGTCACGGCTCAAATCGAGCGTCAATTGCTGACCATCGATAAATGTCAGCGCCAAACGGTAATCCGGCAACGCCTGCACAGCAGACAACCGTGGTCGTTTCATGGGTAACATCGTTTCCAGTCCTCCAGTAGCTGCACCTGATGGGTCCTGACCCATTCCAGAGCTTCCTTGATAATCAACGGCGGCGCCTTGCCGACCATCACTTCAACCGTTTCCAGGCTGAGCATCACATCCAGCCCGCCACCGGTCAGGTGGACATGGGGCGGCGGATGGTCCTTCTCTCGCAGCTGAATCCGGTACGTATCGCGAAATCGATATTTAGTAGACATGCTCCGCAAGCTATCGCCAAAATGGCGATAGCTCAATACTGGCCAGCCGCCGAGACTGAGTCAAGATGTGACGCCCCATTCAGAGACTGAATAAGCCGTCTGCGTTCACAGTCGACCGGGCAGCGCGTTATAGTCGGGTACTACAATTATTGCGCCCCGCCCTGCCCTATCAGGTCGGCGTTACCGTTCGAGGATTAGCAGATGAAGTTCGAAGGCACCCAGGCCTACGTCGCCACCGATGACTTGAAGCTGGCGGTCAACGCCGCCATCACCCTGGAGCGTCCGCTGCTGGTCAAGGGCGAGCCGGGCACCGGCAAGACCATGCTGGCCGAACAACTGGCCGAGTCTTTCGGCGCCAAGCTGATCACCTGGCACATCAAATCCACGACCAAGGCGCATCAGGGCCTGTACGAGTACGACGCGGTCAGCCGCCTGCGCGATTCGCAGCTGGGCACGGAAAAGGTCCACGACGTTCGCAACTACCTGAAAAAGGGCAAGCTCTGGGAGGCTTTCGAGTCCGAAGAGCGGGTGATTCTGCTGATCGACGAAATCGACAAGGCCGACATCGAGTTCCCGAACGACCTGCTGCAAGAACTCGACAAGATGGAGTTCTACGTTTACGAGATCGACGAGACCATCAAGGCCAAGAAGCGCCCGATCATCATCATTACCTCCAACAACGAGAAAGAGCTGCCGGACGCTTTCCTGCGCCGCTGCTTCTTCCACTACATCGCGTTCCCGGATCGCGTCACGCTGCAGAAGATCGTTGACGTGCACTACCCGGACATCAAGAAGGATCTGGTCAGCGAAGCGCTGGACGTGTTCTTCGACGTGCGCAAGGTGCCGGGCCTGAAGAAGAAGCCATCGACCTCCGAACTGGTGGACTGGCTGAAACTGCTGATGGCCGACAACATCGGCGAAGCAGTGCTGCGCGAACGCGATCCGACCAAGGCCATTCCGCCGCTGGCCGGCGCCTTGGTAAAGAACGAACAGGACGTGCAATTGCTTGAGCGCCTGGCGTTCATGAGTCGTCGCGGTACTCGCTAAGCTCTGATTAAGTAGGGGCTAACGCCATGCTGCTCAACCTGTTCAATGAAATGCGCGCAGCCAAGGTGCCCGTCTCGGTGCGCGAGTTGCTGGACCTGATCAACGCGCTGAAACAGCGCGTGACCTTCGCCGACATGGACGAGTTCTACTACTTGTCCCGGGCGATTCTGGTGAAGGACGAAAAGCATTTCGACAAGTTCGACCGAGCGTTCGGTGCTTACTTCAATGGCCTGGAAAAACTCGACGATCACCTTCAGGCCCTGATTCCTGAAGACTGGTTGCGCAAGGAATTCGAGCGTTCGCTGACCGACGAAGAGCGGGCGGCGATCCAGTCCCTTGGCGGCCTGGACAAGCTGATCGAAGAATTCAAGAAACGCCTGGAAGAACAGAAAGAACGCCACGCCGGTGGCAACAAGTGGATCGGCACTGGCGGCACCAGCCCGTTCGGTTCCGGCGGCTTCAACCCGGAAGGCATTCGGGTCGGCGATGCCGGCAAGCGCCAGGGCAAGGCGGTCAAGGTCTGGGATCAGCGCGAGTACAAGAACCTCGACGATTCGGTGGAACTGGGCACGCGCAACATCAAGGTCGCCCTGCGCCGGCTGCGTAAGTTCGCCCGTCAGGGTGCGGCCGAAGAACTGGACATCGATGGCACCATCGACCACACCGCCAAAGATGCCGGGCTGCTGAGTATCCAGATGCGGCCGGAGCGGCGTAACACCGTCAAGCTGTTGCTGCTGTTCGACATCGGCGGTTCGATGGATGCGCACGTGAAGATCTGCGAGGAGTTGTTCTCGGCCTGCAAGACCGAGTTCAAACACCTGGAGTACTTCTACTTCCACAACTTCATTTATGAATCGGTGTGGAAGAACAACATGCGCCGCACCTCCGAGCGCACGTCGACCCAGGACCTGCTGCACAAGTACGGCGCCGACTACAAAGTGATCTTCATCGGGGACGCGGCGATGGCGCCTTATGAGATCACCCAGGCCGGCGGCAGCGTCGAGCACTGGAACGAAGAAGCCGGTTACGTGTGGATGCAGCGGTTCAAGGAGAAGTACAAGAAGCTCATCTGGATCAACCCGTATCCGAAAGATACGTGGGGCTATACGTCGTCGACCAATATCGTTCGGGATTTGATTGATGACCAGATGTACCCGCTGACGTTGCGGGGGCTTGAGGAAGGGATGCGGTTTCTTTCCAAGTAGAAATTCATCGCTTGTAAGGGCCTCTTCGCGGGCAAGCCTCGCTCCTACAGGATTGGTGCATGCCGAAACCTGTAGGAGCGAGGCTTGCCCGCGAAGCTTTTAACTTTCTTGAAACCGGCGCAAATACTCGACCTGTTCACGATGCGCGACATCCTGCACCACCGGCCGCAACCGCACCGTCGCCCCCGGCAGACACTGCGCCAGCCGCGCCAGGGCCAGCGGCGTCAACGCCCCCAGTCGCGGATAACCGCCAATGGTCTGCCGATCATTGAGCAGCACAATCGGCTGCCCGTCCGGCGGCACCTGCACCGCGCCGAGCGGAATACCTTCGGAAATCATCGGTTTTCCCTGGTACTGCAACGCTGTTCCCAGCAAGCGAATACCCATGCGGTCGGCGCGACTGTCGAGGGTCCAGGCGCTGTTGAACGCATCGAACAAGCTCTGGCCGCTGAACTCGCCGATCTGCGCGCCGAGTACCACGTCCAGTGGCAAATCGGATTTGAAGTCCGGTACTTGTTCGCGAGGCAACTCGCGCATCAGCAATGGCGCTTCAGCCGAATAGCTCAGCGACGCGCCTTTGGCTAACGCCCGCCCCATGCCGTCCAGCCCACCCAGCTCCTCACGCACCACAGTCGCGCTGCTGCCCAACACCTTCGGCGCATCAAAGCCGCCCGGCGCCGCGAGATAAGCCCGCGCCCCCAGGAGTGGCTGAGTGAACTGCAAACGCTGACCTTTGCGCAGCTTGAAACTGCGCCACGGCGCCAGCGCCTGACCGTCCAGTTGCGCGCCAAGGTCTGCCCCGGCCAGCGCGAGCAAGCAATCCTCTTCGGCAACAACGCTGAACCCGCCGAGGGTGACTTCGATCACCGGTGCATCCAGCGCATTTCCCAGCAGCCAGTTGGCCCAGGACATCGAGCGCCAATCCAGCCCGCCGCCCTGGGTCACGCCCAGATGCCGCACGCCAAAACGGCCAGCGTCCTGCAACAGGCACAACGGTGTGCTCGCTTCAATCGATAGCCGGCTCATGCCTGCGCCTCCAGTGGCGTGTCGTCACCGCCCAGATTGATGAACTCGGCGTGGCTGACCGCTTCAAAACGCACGGTGTCGCCCGGTTGCATCAGGCTGTAGCCATCGCGTTCGCGGTCGAACAGTTTGGCCGGGGTGCGGCCGATCAGGTTCCAGCCGCCGGGGGACACCACCGGGTAGGCAGCGGTTTGCCGTTCGGCGATCCCGACACTGCCGGCCGCGACTTTTTTGCGCGGCGTATTCAGGCGCGGTGCGGCGAGGACTTCTTCCACTAGCCCCATAAAGGCAAAACCCGGCGCGAAGCCCAAGGCGAACACCTGATATTCACGGTCGCTGTGGCGGCGGATCACCTCCTCCACGGCCAGCCCGCTGCGCTGAGACAACAGGCGCAATTCCGGACCGACGCTCACGTCATACCAGACCGGCAGCACATGACATTTGCCCCCGGTGCGAGTGTTGGGCGACAAATCGATCAGTGCTTCGGCGATCAATTCCCGCGCCTGCGTCGGACTCAATTCGGTCAGATCGTAATGCACCATCAACGTCGTATACGACGGCACCAGATCGATCAGATGCGCACCAAACGCCGCACGCAGGTTTTCGCTGGCAGCGAGCATCCACGGCATGTTGGCTTCGGCGATCTCATCGAACAGCCGCACCATCAGGCAATCCAGCGCCACCACTTCCACCCGAAGTTTCATGGCGCACTCTGCTGATCGAGGGCTTCGCGAATGCGCCGCACGGCCGACACGGAACTGGCATTGTCACCATGTACGCACAGGGTGTTGGCCTGTAAATGCAAGGCGCTGCCATCGCTGGCTGTGAGGTTGTCACCACGGGCGATGGTCAGTGCCTGTTCGATGATTTTTTCCGGATCGTGATGCACTGCACCCGGCAGTTGCCGCGAAACCAGCATGCCGGCGCTGTCGTAGGCACGATCGGCGAACGCTTCGAACCACAACGTCACGCCGTACTCATCACCCAATCGCTGTGCGGCGCTGTTGTCGCGGGTGGCCATCAGCATCAGCGGCAACGTCTTGTCATAAGACGCCACGGCCTGCAGCACGGCGCGTAATTGCGCCGGGTTGGCCATCATGTCGTTGTACATCGCGCCGTGGGGTTTGACGTAGCTGACACGCCCGCCCTGCGCCCGGCAGAGGCCGTCGAGGGCGCCGATCTGATAGTGCAGAATGTCCTGAAGTTCCTGGGCGGTATACGCCATGGAGCGACGGCCGAACCCGACCAGATCCTGATAGGCCGGATGGGCGCCGATCTGCACGCCGTTGCTCAGGGCCAGGCTGACGGTCTTGCGCATGATGCTCGGGTCGCCGGCGTGAAAGCCGCAGGCGATGTTGGCGCAATCGATGAAGGGCATGACCTCGGCGTCCAGACCCATGGTCCAGTTGCCGAAGCTCTCGCCGATGTCGCAGTTCAATAGCAGGCGGCTCACGGTGAACACTCCTGTAGGTTTTGTTCTTTTCAGATGTGGGCAGATTACTGCGCATCCAGTTGTTTGCCACGGGTTTCCGGCAGGCTCAACGCCGCAAGGATCACCACCCCGTAGGAAACCGCCGCGAACGCCCCGATGCCTACGCTCAATGGCACCTTCTGGCTGAGCAAGCCGATCAACAGCGGAAACAACGCCGCCAGCGCCCGGCCTATGTTGTAGCAAAAGCCCTGGCCCGAACCGCGAATCCGCGTCGGAAACAACTCGGTCAGGAAGGCACCCATGCCGCTGAAAATCCCCGAGGCAAAGAAGCCCAACGGAAAGCCCAGCCACAGCATCACGCCGTTACTGACCGGCAATTGGGTGTAAAGCAACACGATGGTGAACGAGCCCACCGCGAACAGAATGAAGTTTTTCTTACGGCCAAGGATGTCAGTCAAATACGCGCTGATGACGTAACCGACGTAGGAACCGACGATCACCATCGCCAGATAACCGCCCGTGCCGAGTACGCTCAAACCACGTTCGTTCTTCAGGAACGTCGGTAGCCAGGAAGTGATTGCGTAGTAACCGCCCAGTGCGCCGGTGGTCAGTATCGAAGCGCGAAGCGTGGTGAAGAGGATGCCAGGGGCGAAAATCTCGTAGAACTTCGCCGGGTTGCTCGGTTCCTGTTTGGCTTTGGCTTCGCGGTAGATTTCCGGGTCCTTGACCAGGCGACGGACGAAGATCACGAAAACCGCCGGGACGATGCCGAGGATAAACAGTGCGCGCCACGCGTCTTCCGGTGGCAACACCGAGAACAGCAGCGCATACAGGATCGCCGTCAGCCCCCAACCCAGCGCCCAGCCCGATTGCACCATGCCCACCGCTTTGCCACGGTCCTTGGCGCGAATCACTTCACCCATCAGCACCGCGCCGGCGGTCCACTCGCCGCCAAAACCGAAGCCCATCAAGGTGCGGCTGATCAGCAGTTGTTCGTAGTTTTGCGCGAAGCCGCAGAGGAAGGTGAAGAAGGCGAACCACAGCACCGTCAGTTGCAAGGTGCGCACGCGGCCGATGCGGTCGGAGAGAATCCCCGCCACCCAGCCGCCGATGGCCGAGGCAATCAGCGTACTGGTGTGAATCAGCCCGGCCTCGCCAGTGGTGATGCCCCACATCGCAATGAGGGTCGGCACCACGAAGCTGAGCATCTGGGTGTCCATGCCGTCCAGGCCGTAGCCGATCTTGCAGCTCCAGAATGTGCGGCGTTCTTGCTGATTGATGTTGCGGTACCAGTCGAAAGGTCCCGGGCGAGCCGTGGCTTTCGGGATGACGGTGGTGTCGGGCGCACTCATGGCAACTCTCCGTGCAAATTTTATTGGTATTGTTCTGAGCCCCGACGACGCCTATCGTGGGAACCGGATGGCCTGATTTTTGGGCGCACGCCCCTATTGCGTCCAACTAATAAAAACCCGCCTTAGACATAAGAAAACTTTATCCACGAGCTGACCCCATGAACCTGAAGTTTCTCGAGACCTTCGTCTGGGTCGCCCGACTCAAAAGTTTTCGCCTGACCGCCGACAAGCTCTTCACCACCCAGGCGTCGATTTCCAGCCGCATCGCCGTGCTCGAAGGCGAACTCGGGGTGAAGCTGTTCCTGCGCGATTCACGCGGCGTGAGCCTGACGCCCGAAGGCTTGAAAGTGCTCGAACATGCCGAGCAGATGATGGACACCATGCAAGCGCTCAAGCAGTCGATCGAGACCCGCTCCAGCAAGGTCGGACGGGTGCGCATCGGCGTGATGGACACGGTGATTCATACCTGGCTGAGCCCGTTGGTGGCACAGATGACGGATCACTATCCGCTGGTGGAAATCGAGCTGGTGGCCGATACCTCGCTCAACCTCTGCGATCAGCTGCAAAAAGGCTTCCTCGACTTGATCCTGCAAACCGACCTGCTGCGTCAGGAAAGCGTGCGCAGCCTGGAGCTGGCCAGTCATCCGATGGGCTGGATCGCTGCCAGCAATTCGATCTACAACCGCGAGTATTCCAGCGTGGCCGATCTGGCGCGGGAGCGGATCATTACCTACTCGAAAAACTCACACCCGCATCAAGAGGTGCTCGCGTTGATGCAGGCCAATGGCGTCATGACGCCACGGCTGAACTGCGTGAATTCGGTGTCGGCGATTACCCGGCTGCTGCGGGACGGTTTTGGCATTGGCGCTTTACCACCGGTGCTGGTGGCCGAGGAGCTGGCGCGCGGCGAATTGACCTTGCTGGCCATCGATCAACGGCCACCGGATTTACAAGTGGTGGTGTCCTGGCGGACCGGGGCGGAATGGGTCGAGGAGATTGTCGCGTTGTGTCAGCAGGTGCTGGCGGGGTATGCGCGCAAGGTCGGCGAAAACTACATCGTCCTTGCGCGCTGATCACTTACAACCCGCGTAAATCCCGCTCTTCAATCGGCCGGCTCTGGCGCAGTCGCTTGCCGCCCAGCACCACCCAGTCGATCAGCCGGAACAGGCATTCAATCCCGAACGACAGCAGCAACGCGCCGCTCATGCCCCAGATCATCGCTTCCGGCGTCAGCAGGATCTGGTAGCTGTAGCCGTTCCAGGTTTCCTTGCGGATATCCGGGTCGGCGGCCAGTACAACTTGCAGGAAGCGGATGTACCACGGGCCTTGCATGGCCTGGAATTGTTTATCGAGGGCCAGTTGACGGGTGAGCAGGTTGCTCAGGCTGTCGGCATCGCTGCGGAAAACCGGGTCTTCGCTGACGCGGTAGTGGGCGACCAGGGCCTGCATGTCACCCTTGAAAAATTGAATGGCGGTGCCCTGGAAACCGCTCAAGCCGGTCTGTGCCTCAATCAGGTGCGCTTCGACCCGCTTGGCGTAGTCGTTGATGAACCCCGGCACCTGGACGCCGATCAACAGGCCCGCCGCGAACAACACCAGCCGTAGATAACTGAGCAACATGGGGGAGAATCCTTATTCGGTCTTGCCCTGGCTGACGCATTCACCGCGTCGCCAGAGGCTCCATTGGCCCGGTTCGTAGCGGGTCCAGGTTTCGTTTTCGGTCAGGGGTTCGGTGGCGATCACCGTGACCACGTCGTTGGGCGTGGTTTCGGCCTGGAAATCGACGATCACGTCGACATCCTTCAAGCGCGCCGGGCCGAACGGTGCACGGCGGGTAATCTGCGCCAGTTTGGTCGAGCAATAGCAGAACAGCCAGTCGCCGTCGCTGAGCAAGCAGTTGAACACGCCTTTGCTACGGTATTCGGCGCACGCGGCTACCAGGTCCGGCAGCAGTGTTTCGATCTCTACCGGTTCCGGGAACGCCGCGCGTACGCGGTTGAGCAGATCGCAGAACGCCGCTTCACTGTCGGTATCGCCGACCGGGCGATAAAAGCTGGTGATCGGCTGAAAGTCCGCCAGTTGGCCGTTGTGGGCGAAACACCAGTTGCGCCCCCACAGTTCGCGCACGAACGGATGGGTATTGGACAGGCAGACCTTGCCGACGTTGGCCTGGCGGATATGGCCGATGACCACTTCGCTCTTGATCGGATAACGTTGCACCAGGTTGGCGACTTCCGATTCGCTGCTCGCCGCCGGGTCCTGGAACAGGCGCAGGCCGCGGCCTTCATAAAAGGCGATGCCCCAACCGTCACGGTGCGGGCCCGTGCGGCCGCCGCGCTGCATCAGCCCGGTAAAGCTGAACACGATATCGGTCGGCACATTGGCGCTCATGCCCAATAACTCACACATGCTCGGACTCTCTGTAAGGCAGGGGCAAGGTTACAAACGCGGTTCGACGCGCATACGCTGAGGGTTGCTCGGGACCGGCGGGCGACCGTAACGGTCATCACCGGCACCGCCGAAAGGATGATCGTCGTCAGGGTCGTCGGCCCGGGCCGCAGCCTTGGCGGCCGCCGTACGTTCCTTGCGAGCGTTGGAGGCGCGTTCGATCGGGAATCGGATCGCCACGAACACCAGGTAAATGCCGAAGGCGATCATGCCGTACATGAACAGGTCGGAGACCGCCCGCCAGGCATTGTTGCCAACCTTGAACGCGAGATCGAGGGCGGTAATGGCGATGGCCGGTGCGACCTTTTCCTTCACCGGATCGATGATCGTCGGGCTGAACAGCAACACAGCGACCAGCAGCCGCAGAGGCTCGCGCAACCAGCGCCACATCCAGCGGGTCATGCGCATCCACACCAACAGGCAGCCTAAAGCGGCGAAGGCGTAAAGGCCCCAAGCGATCAGATAGTCGTTCTCGGTCATGGTGTCCATGGCAAGGCAGGCAAAGAGGCGCTTATAGTAACGACTTTTCGCACATCAGGCTTGCCCCAATGCCGGCCGGCTGTGCACAAACCCTGTGGGAGCGGGCTTGCTCGCGAAGGCGTCCTGTCAGCAACATTGATGGCGACTGACACACCGCTTTCGCGAGCAGGCTCGCTCCCACAGGGATTTGCGTCATTTGCCTATAGCCTGCGAACCCCTCTATTCCGTACATCGCCCGAGAGCCCTTCATGCCCCAATCCGCCAACATCACCAGCGCCCCGATTGCCCACAAGGCTGAAGGTTCTGACCCGTATGCCTGGCTGCAGGAACGCGACACCGACGTGGTGCTCGATTACCTCAAGGCTGAAAACCGCTATCTAGAGGCGCAAACCGCCGATCAGACCGGTCTGCGCGAAACCCTCTTCGAAGAGATCAAGGGCCGGATTCTCGAAACCGACCTGTCGCTGCCCTCCCCGTGGGGCCCGTATCTGTATTACACGCGCACCACCGCCGGCGACGAATACGCCCGACACTACCGCTGCCCGCGCCCGGCGGATGACAGCCTGCAACTCGACGAAAGCCAGGAACAGCTGCTGTTGGACCCGAACGAACTGGCCAACGGCGGCTTCTTTTCCCTCGGCGCATTCAGCATCAGCCCGGACCACCAGCGCCTGGCCTACAGCCTCGACACCACGGGCGATGAGATTTACACGCTGTTCGTGAAGGAATTATCCAGCGGCCGCGTCAGCGAACTGGAATTCGCCGACTGCGACGGCAGCATGACCTGGGCCAACGACAGCCTGACGCTGTTTTTCGGCGAACTGGACGACACCCATCGCCCGCACAAGCTGTTCCGCTATCGACTGGACGGCACGGCGGCCGAAGAAGTGTTCCATGAGCCGGATGGCCGTTTCTTCATGCATTGCTACCGTTCAAGCTCGGAGCAGCAATTGCTGCTGGCGCTGGGCAGCAAGACCACCAGCGAAGTCTGGGTGCTCGACGCGTTCCAGCCGCAACAGGCGTTTACCTGCGTGGCGCCACGGGTCGAAGACCACGAGTACGACGTCGACCACGGCGCCCTCGACGGCGAGTGGACCTGGTTCATTCGCACCAACCGCGACGGCATCAACTTCGCCCTGTACACGGCCGTCGATACCGGCGTCGCACCGACCGAAGCTGACTGGCAAAACCTGATCCCCCACAGCGACACCACGATGATCGACGGCATGAGCCTCAACGCCGGCGCCCTGACGCTGAGCCTGCGGGTCGGCGGCTTGCCGATCATCGAGGTTCACCCGCAAGACCTGCCGAGCTACCGCGTGCAATTGCCGGATGCGGCCTACAGCCTGCACGTGCAAAACAGCCTGGAATTCGTCAGCGAGCGGATCCGCTTGCGCTATGAAGCATTGAACCGTCCGGCACAAATCCGCCAACTGGACCTGGTCAGCGGCGAACAGAAAGTGCTCAAGGAAACCCCGGTGCTCGGCCCGTTCGACGCCGACGCCTATGTCAGCCAGCGTCTTTGGGCGACCGCACCGGACGGTACGCAAGTGCCGATCAGCCTGGTGGTCAAGCGCGAAGCCCTCGGCAAGCCGACGCCCCTTTATCTGTACGGCTACGGCGCCTACGGCGAAAGCCTCGACCCGTGGTTCTCCCACGCGCGCCTGAGCCTGCTGGACCGAGGCGTGGCGTTTGCCATTGCGCACGTGCGCGGCGGCGGCGAGTTGGGTGAAGCCTGGTATCGCGCCGGCAAACAGGAACACAAGCACAACACCTTCAGCGACTTCATCGCCTGCGCCGAGCACCTGATCGCCAACGGTTTCACCACCTCACAGCAATTGGCGATCAGCGGTGGCAGTGCCGGCGGGTTGTTGATCGGGGCGGTGCTTAACATGCGGCCGGAGCTGTTCGGCGCGGCGATTGCCGAAGTGCCGTTCGTCGATGTGTTGAACACGATGCTCGACCCGGATCTGCCGCTGACCGTCACGGAATACGACGAGTGGGGCAATCCTGAAGAGCCGGACGTTTATGATCGGATCAAGGCCTACGCCCCGTACGAAAACGTCACCGCGCAGGCGTATCCGGCGACGCTGGTGATCGCCGGCTACAACGACAGTCGCGTGCAGTACTGGGAAGCGGCGAAGTGGGTAGCGAAATTGCGCGCGACCAAAACCGATACCCATCAACTGCTGCTCAAGACCGAATTGGGCGCCGGGCATGGCGGAATGAGTGGCCGTTATCAGGGATTGCGTGACGTAGCACTCGAATACGCATTTGTTTTCGGGGTTTTGGGCATTGCCTGAGGAACTTGGCTCGGTGATTCGGTCTTAACACCAGAACGCCGAGCCTGCCCTTGTAGGAGCGAGGCTTGCCCGCGAAGAGGCCGTAACATTCAACATCTATGTTGGCTGTGATAATGCCTTCGCGGGCAAGCCTCGCTCCTACAGGGGAACTCGTATGATCCGGAACCGCTACAGACACAAGAAAAAGACCGTGACGACATGTCAGAACCGACCTTACTGAACAACGAAATCCGCGACTGGCTGATGGACTGTGGCCTGTTCGATCAACTGCTGCCCGCCGACTTCGCAGCCGCCTCGGGCTACTTCAGCATCAGCACGGTGGCCGAGGGCGAAGAGATCTTCCGCGAAGGCGATGCCGGCAGTTTCATGTGCATCATCCATACCGGCCAGGTCGCGGTACAAAAAACCAACAGCGACGGACAACGGGTGACCATGGCCACGCTGCGCAGCGGTCGGGCGTTCGGAGAAATGGCCGTGCTCGATGGCGAACGGCGTTCCGCCAGTTGTGTGGCCGCGAGCAATTGCCAGTTGCTGAACCTGGGCAAGGATTCCCTGGAAAAGATGCTCAACGACGCGCCGAAAATCGCCGCGAAGATCATCCGCGCCCTCGCCGTCTCCCTGTCAAAACGCCTGCGCATGGCCGACGGGCAACTACTCTCGCAGCAGGTTTAACCGCCCGGCGACTTGATCTTCGTGCGGTTCTGCTCAAGCCCCGGCAAGGGCTGATCCTTGGGCGGGCTGGGCACGATGATCGGCGGCAACAGCGGCGGCCCGCCACTGCCAGGCCCGACTTTAGGCACACTGTTGGGGGTGATCTGCGGGTACGGCGTCGGTGTTGCCGTGCCGGGCGAACCGGGGAGCGGCGACGGGCTGGTCGGAATGGTTTGCAGCTCTTGGGCCTGCACTGCAGTTATCGAGAGCGCGGCCAAGGCAATGACCGTTAGAATGGTGCGCTTCATCAATGGCTCCGTTAGCCTTGTTGTCTGTTTGCAGGCTACTCCCAACTGCGTTCGTTTGCCTCCCCCATGCCCTTCCTCCTCAAGAGAACCCCATGAAACGTTTCGTTCTGCTCGACACCGCGCCTATCCCTGAAAACGGCGGTGCCCTGTGCCTGTTCGAATACGGTGAGGATTTCGTCATCAAGATCCAGGGCGGCGACGGCGGACAATTGATGAATACGCGCATGCACGGTTCCGAAGATGCGCTGGCCGAGATCCCCTGCCGCAAGGTCGCCGGACGGCCGAATTCGCGGGTATTGATTGGTGGCCTGGGCATGGGCTTTACCCTCGCCTCGGCCCTCAAGCATTTGGGCAAGAGCGCTGAAGTGGTGGTCGCCGAACTGGTGCCGGGCGTGGTCGAGTGGAATCGCGGGCCGCTGGGCGAGAAAGCCGGGAACCCGCTGCTGGATAAACGCACGGTGATTCGCATGGAAGACGTGGCGAACGTGCTGCAGGCCGAACCGCAAGGTTTCGATGCGATCATGCTCGACGTCGATAACGGCCCGGAAGGCCTGACCCAGAGAGCCAACAGCTGGCTCTATTCCGCTGGCGGCCTGAGCGCTTGCGCCAAAGCCCTGCGACCAAAAGGGGTGCTGGCCGTCTGGTCTGCCAGCGCCGACAAGCAGTTTTCCGACAAACTGAAGAAGGCGGGCTTCAAGGCCGAGGAAGTCCAGGTCTTCGCCCACGGCAACAAGGGCACCCGCCACACCATCTGGATTGCCGAGAAGCTCAAGGGCTAGGCTAAACTTACGTCATAACCGTCATTAGTCTTTTACAAAGGTGAACCCATGAGTTCGTCAACACCGACCAACACCTCGAAGCTGGACCGCATCCTCGCCGACAACCAGCGCGACAAGGAAATGGGTTACCGCGACAAAGCCCTGAAGATGTACCCGCACGTGTGCGGCCGCTGCGCCCGTGAGTTTTCCGGCAAGCGCCTGAGCGAACTGACCGTGCACCACCGCGACCACAACCACGACAACAACCCGCAGGATGGTTCGAACTGGGAATTGTTGTGCCTGTATTGCCACGACAACGAGCACTCGCGGTATACCGACCAGCAGTATTTCGGTGAGGGCTCGTTGAGCACGCCGAAGATTGCCAAGGCGACGCATAACCCGTTTGCGGCGTTGGCCGGGTTGATGAAAAAAGAAGACTGAATATCTTCATTGCCTGACTTGGCCCCATCGCTAGCAGGCTAGCTCCCACAGGGGATCTTCTGTGCACATAAGAGTTTGTGAACACCCAAGATCCAATGTGGGAGCTAGCCTGCTAGCGATAGCAATTGTTCAGACACCACCAATCTCAAACCAGACACCCCCTCCCCCAATCCCCGTATAATCGCCGTTTTTTCCCCGAAGGCACCCCGCTCGTGGCAGACAAACGGTACAGCTGCATTGGTTTGTTCAACCCAAAATCACCGGAAAACGTCGGCTCGGTCATGCGCGCCGCCGGCTGCTACAACGTGGCGTCCGTGTTCTACACCGGCAAGCGCTATGACCGCGCCGCCGACTTCGTCACCGACACCAAACGTGTTCACTACGACATTCCGCTGATCGGCATCGACGACCTGAAAAAAATCCTGCCGCTGGGCTGCGTGCCGGTGGCCGTGGAACTGGTCGACGGCGCCCGTTCGCTGCCGGAATACACCCACCCGGATCGCGCGCTGTACATCTTCGGCCCGGAAGACGGCTCGCTGGATAAAGAGATTCGCGACTGGTGTGAAGACGTGGTCTACATCCCGACCACCGGTTGCATGAATCTTGCGGCCACCGTCAACGTCGTGCTGTACGACCGCATGGCCAAGGGCCTCAACACCCGCTCCGGGCCGAAATTCCGCTGAACCGACGCACATCCGATGGAACAAGCCGCCCGCCTCGGCAGTCAGCTTAATTATCTATTCTTGAAGCAGTCCTTCCAGCAGGAGACAGATCATGAGCGAACTCAAACGCGTGGAGCGCATCGAGTCCACCCCGTTCCAGAGTCCTTCCGACCATAACGTCCACGGCTGGGAACGCGCAGGCTCCGTCGCCGGCGGCCTGGTGATGGTGGGCAAAGGCCTGCGTCGCGGCGGTATTTTCGGATTGATCCAGGTGGCGATCGGTGGCGTGGCGCTGGCCCGTGGCATCACTGGCCACAGCTCGGCCAAGAGCCTGTTGGAGAAGAGCCGTCAGGACATGAACAACGTGCGGGCGAAAATCGAGCGTGCCGGGGAAGACCTGGCTCGGTTGAAGGCGAATGCCGAGGCAGCGACCAAAACCGCCACCGTGACCGGGAATGATTCGTTGAAGTCGCCGAAAGCCGGGGTTTGATCCGGGATTTTGTGTCGCGGTTAAGGGCCTCATCGCCGGCAAGCCGGCTCCTACAGGGGGACGCGTTCCAAATGTAGGAGCCGGCTTGCCGGCGATGGCGGTTTTACTGAAGCAACCCGGTATCAAGCACCTTGGAAGACTCGCCAATAACGCTCTCGGCCAGTTGGACGAATTCCTTGGTATCCACACTCTCCAGGTGCATCGCCCCGCGCAACACATCATCGAGCGAGCGCTTGTTGCGGGTCTTGATACGGATCTCCTGATCCAGTTCACTCAGCAATAGAACCGCTTTGCCAATCTGTGCCGGGCTGATCTGCTCGCCCCGCAACGTCGTGACCTTCTGGCTATCCTTGGCCAACTTCTTGTGCAAACTCTCATACCGCTCATCACTCATGCCACCGGCGCGGCGCACCAGTTCGATGGCGTAATACTCGGCAAAGCCTTCGCTGATCCAGTCGCTGCGCTGCTTGTCGTTGATCCGCCCGAATACCTGGGCCAGCTCACGCACCAGCGCGCTGCTGCCACTTTCGCTGACCAGTGGCAGGCGCGAATTCAGATAGATCGACTCTCGCGCCGCCAGACTGCCGCGCCACATCGGGTCGTTGGCGCCGACGATCAGCAATTTGGCGGGATGACGCGGAAACACAGCCTGCACTTGCGGCCAGACGAACGTCAGCAGCGTCAGCACGTCCATGCGGCGCATGCCCTGGCCCTGAGGCGAGGCGACGGTGACTTCGGTTTCCCCAAGCCGGGTGCGACGGCTGCCGAGGTGACCGGCGAGCATCCAGCCGGTTGGCCGGTCGAACAGGCGCGAGACGTTGTCGATGCGGAATTTGTTCTTGCCGATCCGCGGCCAGGCGGTTTCGACGCTTTTCCATCCGCTGGGCAATTCGAATTCAAGGCGTGACACCAATTCGATGCCGTCCTGCTGATCGAGTCTGGCGGCCGGTACCAGATCGTCGCCACGCATCAGCGCCCAGGTCGGGGTCATACGCGTGTCGAAGCTGCCGCTCTTGCGGCCGTGGCTGATGCGCACGCGGTAGGTCAGGCTGGCCTTGTCGGCCGCCGGGCGCCAGACACCCCGAGCCTGCTTGCCCGGCGTGAGTTGCCATTGGCCATCGGCCTTGAAGTCGCTGTAATGGCTGCCGTCGCCGAGGTCGAAATCCAGACTGCGCACCGCCGAACCCTGGGCCAGCGTCAGGCGCACTTCAGCCTGATCGCTTTGCGGCAACAGGCGCACGTGGTAATCCAGATCGACTTTCTTCGCCGCCCACACCGACGAACTCAGGGCCAGCAGCCCAACGGCCAACGCCAGCCGCAATCCCACAGCCATACACACTCCCTTGTAAAACTAACCTGCGCGGAAAATCAGATGGTCTTCCCAATCGTCCTCGGGCACGCTGCCTTCGGCGAGCATGCGCCCGGACTGGGAAATACGTTCGTGATGCACGGCATCGCGATCACCGCACACCAGATGGTGCCAGAGTGGCAAATCCTTGCCCTCGCTGACCAGGCGATAACCGCAGGTCGGCGGCAGCCATTTGAACTCATCGGCCTTGCCCGGTGTGAGCTGAATGCAGTCCGGCACGAATTCACGACGGTTGGGGTAATCGCTGCACTGGCAGGTTTTCAGGTCCAGCAGTTTGCAGGCGATGCGCGTGTAATAAACGCTGTTGTCGTCTTCATCCTCAAGCTTTTGCAGGCAGCACAGGCCACAACCGTCGCACAGCGATTCCCATTCCTCTTGATCGAGTTGATCGAGGGTTTTGCGTATCCAGAACGGTTCGACTTTGGCGGCCATGGCTCAAGCATCAACATCAGGTGGTGAAAAGGCCGCCAGTCTAGTGCCAAGGCCGTTGCGGGCCAAGCATTGGCGACTGCCGGTAGAACGCGCTTGTCAGTTTTTGCGCTGCCCAGTAGGGTTTCGCGTCGCCCCTCACTTTCAAACGTAGCAAGGAATCTATTGATGAGTGCCAATCCACGCGTTGCCGATTATGCCATCCACCCTCAATTCACCGATCGCTGGTCGCCCCGCGCCTTCACCGGCGAAGCCATCTCCGAGGAAACCCTGCTGAGCTTCTTCGAAGCCGCACGCTGGGCGCCATCGGCCTACAACTCGCAGCCTTGGCGGTTTCTCTACGCGCGCCGCGATACGCCGAACTGGGAGCGTTACCTGGGCCTGCTGAACGAATTCAACCGCAGCTGGGCGCAACACGCCTCGGCGCTGGTGATCGTGATCTCGAAAACCACCTTCACGGCGCCCGGCGCCACTGAAGAAACCCCGGCGCTGTGGCACACCTTCGACACCGGTTCTGCTTGGGGCCATCTGGCGCTGCAAGCGAGCATCAGCGGCTGGCACACCCACGGCATGGCCGGTTTCGATCAGGAACTGACCCGCAAGGAGCTGAACATTCCTGAAGGTTACGCACTGCACGCGGCAGTGGCGGTGGGCAAGCTGGGGGACAAGGCGACGCTGGCGGATTACCTGCAAGCCCGTGAAGAGCCAAGCCCGCGTCGTCCGTTGAGCGAGTTGGCGGCTGAAGGCGACTTCACCCTCTAAGCCACACCGCAAAACCAATGTGGGAGCGGGCTTGCTCGCGAAAGCGGTGTACCTGACAGAGTTAATGTCGACTGACACACCGCTTTCGCG